>CAYVIG010000068.1:0-11026 GCA_964451445.1 uncultured Dehalococcoidia bacterium | reverse complement strand
ACCTTCTTGGTCAACAATTATGCTAACATCGGTGATTGAGCATGTCAACGAGTTTCGTCACGGACAAGACCTGTGCATTTCTTGGGTCAAAAACTTTCCGATTTCACCTGGCAAATGACTTTGGGAGAGGCGATCACGAGAGTGATGCCTTCCTCTAAACCTGAGGAACTATATACAGTGAGCAATAAATATTTTACATCCATTTTGGATAGTTATTGGTTTATTAAATCCGAAGTTGACCTTACCATATGACCATGGTGTATGATAATTTTACTTCAGTTTATGGGATTGAGTTAGGGATTCACCTCTTTTAAGAATTAACTTCTTTTGGTAAGTTTAAATGACCTGAATCTAACCCCATCCAGAGGTAAAAGATAATGGCTAGTGAAGTCATGCTCGGGGATGCACACACCCACCTGGATCAATATCCCCTGGCAGAGATGACAGAGATCATGGATCGTGCCCGTGAATCTGGAGTCGTGTTCGCGGTATGCGCTGGTACAACTCTAAAAACCACCCAAGATTGTATCGACTTAGCCGAACTGCATGAGCCGCTCTACGCGGGAGTTGGTATCCATCCCATGGAAGCCAGTGCCCTGGTTGACGACCAGGTCTATGCAGAGCTGGAAAGGATGGCAAAGTCATCCTCAAAGGTTGTCTGCATCAGCGAAGTAGGTTTGGATTATCTTCCTGAATCTCCTAACCATGAAATTCAAGATCAGGTGTTCAGAGAGCACATCCGCTTGGCCCGCAGTCTCAGTTTACCGGTCATATTCCACTCTAGAGAGTCACATCCCGCTGCCTTCAAATTGTTAAGGGAAGAGAACGCCCATGAAGTTGGCGGAGCAATGCACTACTTTCAAGGTGACGAGGCCACCGCCCTAGAGGCGATCGACTGCGGATTCTATATCTCCTTGGCACGCCCATTGATTCGGTTGCCCGAGTTACAGGAAGTGGCCAAGGTTATCCCTTTAGATAACATCGTTCTGGAGACAGACGCCGCACCGCAACCCTTCAAGAAATACCGCACCAATTGGACGGAGCCAAGACACGTCCAATCGGTGGCCCAGACCCTGGCTGAGATCAAAGACATCTCAGTGGAAGAGGTCGCAAGGGTAACAACAGGGAATCTGGCGAGAATGCTTAGGTTAGAGCGCTTAATTGAAGTGGGTTAATGGTCATGGCTGATCAAACAAGGAGCATTGAAACCAGCCGCTCATAGGGCGGTGGAACCTCTGAAGAGAAATTAGACTTCAACCAACTGCACATATTCCAAATGGTGGCTACTCACCGGAGCGTTTCCAGGGCATCTGAGGCGATGGAGATCACCCAGCCTGCTGTATCGATACAGATACAGGAGCTAGCGAAGTATTTGGGCATCACCCCCTTTCACCGTCGGCGGCGCAGACTGCGAATAACCGAAGTAGGCGAATTGGTTCTGGCTACTCCCAGCAGGTCTTCGTCCTTTCCAGCTAGCGTGTAGACACTGTCCAGGAGATCGAAGACATTCTGTCTGGCCATTTGGTCTTGGGAGCCAGCACAACGCCAGGTGAATATATGCTTCCTCTACTGGTTAGTCGCTTCCGACAGGTATTCCCGGGCATACACGTTGAATTGGTAATCGGAAACACCAGAACAATCATCCAGCGCATATTGGACCGGGACATGGACCTGGGCAGGGGTTGGAGACCACGTAAAGGGGCACACCAATGAACTGGAGATGGTGGACTCTCAGGAAGATGAGGTCGTCATGGTCGCTGCTCCCAATCATCCCGCATCCAGCATGGAACGCCCCACTGTCAAACAGGTCGCTGACCTTGGATTTGTGCTGAGGTAAAAGGGATCCGCTACCAGCCAATCTGCTGAGAAACAGTTCCGTGAGCTTGCAGTCGTCCCAAACATAGCCGTAGAGCTTGGCAGTAACCAGGCCATCAAACAGGCTGCTGCAACGGGTGGTTATATTGGGATCATCTCCAAACTTGGTATCGCCGCGGATTTGAAAGCCGGCATGTTGACCATACTTGACGTTGCTGACTGGGATTGTCAGAGTCTTCTTACCTTGATTCAGGCCAAAGACAGGTACCTCTCTTCCTCTGGACGCGCTTTCCGAGAATTCATCATGTATGAAATGGCCGCCGGTTCTGATCTAGAGGCTTAGTCTTAGTATCAACAGCGGCAGGATAGGTACTTGGTTCCGATCAGTAATTGAGCCTATCTTTGGCCGGTGATACCATTGACCGCGAGGCTTCTCTTTTAGTACTTTCTACTCAGTCGAGACCGGCACCTTTCGGTTTGGCACCTCCCTCGAGTCTTGTCGATCTTAACCAGGCTAATAAAACAGCCGTTGGTGCATTCCCAAATGCCAGGTTAGCAAAGAGAATCACCACAGGCCACGGAGTTGGAACAAATGCTACCCAATAAATGCCAGATGGCGCTGAAAGAATGGGCTATCACCGTGGAAGCTATGGCCCAGGGCGACCAAGTGCTCCTGTTGCGCAAGGGCGGAATACACGAAGACGGAAAGGACTTCCGAGTTATCCACAGAGAGTTTTTGTTCTATCCAACATTCCTCCACCAGAAAGAAGATCTGCTGCAGCCTCCCTACCAGTCCGCCCTCCGCGAGATGTTGGAACAACCCCAGGACAACGAGAAGATCACCTTCAGTTACTGGGCCAAGGCTGAAGAGGTACTGGAGATTTCCGACCAAGAGAAGGTGGACGACCTGGAGGCCCATTACATCTGGACGACTGCTTACGCCCAGTCCAGGCTCCACTGGAAGCCCATGCTCCCGCTATCGGTGATGCTGCTCCGTGTCTACAAGCTGGAGAAACCAGTGACCGTCTCGTACCTTCCGGAATATGGCGGTTGCACCTCCTGGGTCGAGGTACTGTCCGACGTCAACCTCGGAAACATGGACCCGGTGCTAGATGACGCTGAATTCCAGAGACGGGTGGACGACATCAAGGGCAGCCTCGGCCTCGTCGTAAACGCCGGCTAAACGAAAAGCACTCGGTTGATCATTTTTAGCTTAGAACCCTCCGGCTGAGATCATCTGGTCGACCCTACAGACATAAGGACAATGTTAAAATGAAATTTAGAAAGATGCCCGGCACCGATCTGGTGCTATCAGAGGTCGGCTTCGGAGTTTGGACCGTAGCCACCAACTGGTGGGGCAAGATCGAGGACGGCGACAAACAGGCCCTCCTTGAGAACGCAGTTGAGCAGGGAATCAACTTCTTCGACACCGCCGACACATATGGCGACGGCTTTGGTGAGGAGGTAATAGCCAAGTACCTCAGCCACAAGCGCAACGACCTTGTGATAGCCACAAAGTTTGGCTATGACATCTACGATCCCACTCCCAGGGACGGGCACAAAGAACGGGCACAGAAGTTTGATCGGGAATTCGTTAAATTTGCCTGCGAACAGAGCCTGCACCGACTAGGCACCGATTACATAGACCTCTACCAAGCACACAACATCAAGCTTGCTGACCTGGAGAAAGATGAACTCTTCGAAACCCTGGAACAGCTTCAGTTTGAGGGCAAGATTCGCTATTTCGGCGTTGCCATCGGACCGGATATCGGCTGGGTGGATGAGGGAGAGTATTCCATTGGCGTGCGCCAAGTAAAAAGCTCCCAGGTCATATACAGCCTTCTGGAGCAGGACCCAGCCAAGCAATTCATCGAGTTGGCCAAAGAAAAGGGCGTTGGACTGCTATCCAGGGTTCCCCACGCATCCAACACTCTCACCGGCGAGTTCGATAACGGCCTGCCCGTCTTTGACGCGGACGACCACCGAGCCCACCGCAAGAACGAGTGGCTCACGGAATCCATGCGGAAGGTTGACCGAGTACGATTCCTAGTCCAAGAGGACACCAGGAGCCTGGCCCAATCTGCCATCCAGTTCGTGCTGAAGCAAACACCGATTATCTCTGTGCTGCCTAACATCACAACCATGGCCGAACTCAACGAGTATGTGAGTGCAGTAGACACCCCGGAGATAACCGACGAAGAACAGACCAAGATCGAAGAGCTGTGGGCGCATGATTTTGACCTGACAGAACCGGAACCCCAATTCCGCGAGATTTAACTGCCCATAGGGTAGGTTATTAAGTCGTCATAACCCTGCCAGGTGGTCTGGTTTAGGCCTTTCTAACATACAACGCTATTTACAGTAAAATGGCTGAAATATTAACGCATTTCGTAACGGATGGGCGTGCTGATGGCAAGGCTGGCAGCGGCGCAAGCGTCTATCTCCGGCAGCTAACAGAGAACTTATTTGATTTGACCCTTCTTTTAAGCCTGAGATAGACTGAGTCTCAAAGCCAATGTCCCGGACAAAAGGAGACCCCTTTGACGACTACACCTCCCGAGGCCCGAGCCCAAATCGTAAACATGGTGCGTGACTTTGTTAAACGCGAAGTCGAGCCGGTTGCCGCTGAACACGACCGGGAAGACACAGTCCCCCACGACCTGATTAACCGTATGAAAGAGTTGGGCTTGTTCGGCATCACAGTACCTGAAGAGTACGGCGGCATGGGCCTGGATTACACGACCTTTGCCACCATATTTGAAGAACTCAGCAAGGGGTTCATGACACTCAGCGGAGCTATCGGCACACACCACATCCTAACCTACGTCTTAAGCCATTATGGGACGGAAGAACAAAAGCAACAGTTCCTACCTGACTTGGCCTCAGGTCGTAAGCGCGGCGGGTTAGCCCTCACCGAACCTAGCGGCGGCACTGACATGGCCAACCTCCAGACAACCGCTACCAAGGATGGAGAAGAGTACTGTATCAACGGTAACAAGATGTTCATCACCAACGGACGTTACGGTGACATGTTTTGCCTCCTCGCTCGCACCGACCCAGACATGGAACCCAGACACAAAGGATTAAGCTGCTTCGTCGTGGAAAAAGGCGGTGATGGGTTCACCGTTGGGCGTGACCTGGATAAACTCGGATACAGAGGCTTAGACACCTGCGAACTGAATTTTGACAACTTCGCTGTTCCTCAAGAGAACCTGATAGGCCAGGAAGAAGGTGCCGGATTTGGCATGGTAATGAGCGGACTGGAGACTGGACGTATCAACGTGGCAGCGCGAGCTGTGGGAGTAGCCCAGGCCGCATTCGAGGCCGCCATCAAATACTCACAACAACGCGAGACCTTCGGCAAGCCGATCGCCGATCACCAGGCCATACAACTCAAGTTGGCGGACATGGCCACCAAAATCCAAGCGGCCAGGCTGTTGGTATATGACGCCGCGACCAAAAAGGACACCGGTCAGCGCGTGGACTTGGAATCCGGAATGGCCAAGTTGTTCGCCAGTGAGGTCTGCTTAGAAGTGGCCATGGAGTCCATGCGTGTGCATGGTGGCTATGGATACATCAAGGAATCGCCGGTGGAACGCTATTACCGTGATGCTCCACTAATGATTATCGGAGAAGGTACCAACGAAGTGATGCGTCTGGTAATCGCCAAGCAACTACTCAGGTTGCCCGAGTATCAATTGTGAGGTCCCCACTCATTTTCAGTTCATAATTCAAACAATCTTCCGACAAGTAGGGTCGGGTTTAAACCCCGACCCTACGCTCATCAACCAACTTTCGAAATACAGAATCCCCTCTCACCCGTCTCGTGTTATTACCGCCCTTTCCATTGTGGCTTCCGTTTTTCGGCGAAGGCTTTGGGACCCTCTTTTGAGTCCTCAGTGAGCAAGAGAGCGTCATACATCTGATAGGTCAAGGCAGAAATGTCTTGGTTGGACATATTCAACCCCCGGTACGCCAATTCCTTGAATGTCTGCACTGCCAGGGGTGCGTTGTCCGCTATCTGTTGGGCCATTGTCATGGCCTCGTCCATCAGGTCTCCAGCGGGCACAACCTTATTCAGGAACCCCATGTCGTAAGCCCGTTGGGCAGTTACCGGCTGGGCGGTTAGTACCAACTCCAGCACGGCCGACAATGGAATCTGCTTGGAAAGGATGGAACCGAATGGGGGAAGCAAGCTCCACTTGGTCTCAGATATGCCCAGTTTGGCCTCCTCAGACGCAATACGCAGGTCGCACATCTGAGCGATGGACCAGCCACCAGCCAGGGCGAAACCGTTCACAGCGGCGATCATGGGCTTCCATGTCCGCGGCCACATGAATGGGCTCTCTTTGGTCATGCTAGCAGAAGCCCTGGCCTGGACGCCCTCGGCATTGTCATCAGCCCGTTCTTTCAGGTCACGGCCAGAGCAGAAGGCCCGACCAGCACCGGTAATCACAGCAACAAAAGCTTCTGGATCATCATCAAACTCCATGATCGCGTCCGCCAATTCCTGACGTAGCAGCCTGTTGATGGCGTTTAGGGAGTCGGGCCTGTTCAGAGTAATGGTGACGATGTTGCCCTTTTTCTCGTAAAGAATCGTCTCAGCCAAAATCAAATGCTCCTAAGGGGTATTTCTTAAATGTGATGTCAGTTGGTCTAAGCGTACGGGCCCAAGCTCGTGCCACCAATGACGTGGATATGGCCGTGGGCTTGGCTCTGCATGCCGTCCCGACCAAAGTTTGAAAGTATGCGGAAGCCACCAGGGGAATACATAGCGCCCATATCCACTGCGATATTCCCCATGCGGGTCAACAGTTCGCTGCTCCACAACTCTATCTGGCTCATGTGTTTGCGGGGCATAACCAGCAGCATGAGGGGAACCCAGGTGAGTTTGTTCACTATCACCATCAAGTCGTCGTCCAAATAACGGTGCCTGGCCGGTTCTACGCCTGCATTGATCTTACAGAAGACACAGTTGGGGTCTGAATTCAAAGGTCGTCAATCCTTCTCAGAGTGATGATTGGAGCAGGGAGTCGATGCCGCGGCTCAATACGGCTTGCCTTGAGACTATAGATTCTGACCTTTTCCTTGTCAACGAGCCTGGTCGGTGCCAATCATTTCCAGTCACAGCCCTTGCCTGTGGTATGATTTCCATCGGAGGACGCCATGTTCGGATTAGCCGTGCTGACGGTCAGCACTTCGGGATCCCTAGGCAACCGCGACGACAGCAGCGGTCAAGCGATCAAAGAACTGCTGGAAGGTGAAGAATTCCAGGTGGTTCGTTATGAGATTGTGGCCGACGAGAAGGACACCATCTCTTTGAAGCTGATTGAATGGGCTGATGCTGCAGATGTGGACCTGATCATATCCACGGGCGGGACCGGACTTGGCCGATATGACGTTACTCCTGAAGCCTGCTTGGCAGTGCTGGATAAAGAAGTTCCAGGGATGGCAGAAGCCATGCGAGCCAAAACCCTGGAATTTACGCCGATGGCCATGATCAGCCGGTCGGTGGCCGGCATCCGGAATAACACCCTGATAATCACCCTACCTGGCAGCACCAAGGCGGTACGGGAGTGTTTGGATGTGGTGATGCCCGTCATACCCCATTCCCTGGAACTACTCCACAGAGAATCTGTGAACGAACACCCTGTCTAGCACAGGTTGTACTAACACTAATCATAAGAGCTTAAACCATGAGTGAAGAGTCTGAAGAAGCACAAGTAGTTTACTGGCCCCGAGTGAAAGAGATCTTGGACGGAATCATGGCCCGTTGGATCGCCCGCTGGGGGAGAGAACCATTGCCTGGTATCCATGCCTACTATTGGGAGACTGCCCAAGAGCTGCAGGAGTCGGTCCTGTCTGGGCTCAGGTCCATCGAGCCTGGAGTACCGGCCAGGGAGACCAACTTGGTGAAGTCATTGGCCAGGGCTGTTGGCACATCTGGAAAGATGCCTCTTCGTGGTCCGTTCCTGTCCAAAGAGGAAGTCGACGAGATCGTAGCTTGGATCGACGGTGGGATGCCCGAAGAGCCAGAGTAGATTCCCCCTCAATATCCTCCGACAGGGTTCGATTAAGAATTAAAAAGGAGCCCTTCTGACGAAGGGCTCCTTTTTTGAGTTTGCTTGTTGGTGCTGTTTAGACCAGCGCCGGCTCGTCCTCTTTGATGTAAACCTGGTGGCGGTTCCGGGTGTGGTCGATGATGACGATCTTAGGATCAGAATCAATCTTCACCGCACAAGGGCGCATGAGTTTTTGTTCGTAACCGGGGTCATTGGCGAAAGCCAGTGACCGCTGACGAATCATATCCGGGTTAGAAGCCAACTTATCACGGCCCCACTTGGAAAGCGCTGCCTCCCCATGGAACTCGGTAATGTAGCGACCGTCTGGAGCGAAGACCTGTACCCGGTTATTCATCCAATCGGCGACATATATATCGCCATCTTTGTCAACGCTGACGCCATTGGGACGGTTGAGTTGGCCAACTCCGTTACCGGTAGATCCGATAGAAGCTTCCCATTGGCCGTCAGCAGTGAATTTTTGAATGCGATCGTTCCGCCAGTCGGAAACGTAGATGTGACCATCACTATCCAGTCCGATGCCCCAAGGCATATTGAACTGTCCGTCATCGCTACCCTTTGAACCGAACTGACTGATGTACTTGCCATCTAAGCTGAACTTCTGTATTCGGTTGTTGTTACTATCTACAACTAGAATGTTGTCGTCGGCATCAACTGCTAGGCCCGCAGGCCCGTCAATTTCACCGTCGCCGGAACCTGCGGTTCCCCATTTACTAACAAATTCACCGTCACTGGTGAACTTGCTAATGCGATTTAGCCATTCGTCAGCTAGATAGACATACCCTTTACTGTCCAGAGCGATGGACGTAGGCCACATGAATTCCCCATCAGCCTCACCGTAAGATCCGAACTCTGTGACGTATTCCTCATCCAGCGTTACCACGGTTACATGGACGCCATCCGGGCGGTTTTCGTAAGACCTGTTGCAAACATAGACTGTGCCGTCAGCAGTTATTGCCATGTCGGATGGGTTACGGAAACCCGTCCCGGCGAACTCTGCTCGGCCAACCGCATGGCTGTGCTTGAACGTCCGGCTAGTTAAGCCGAATAAATGCGTTGACATATTTATTTACCTCTTAGTGACTTGGATCACCTGATCGGCTGGACCGCGTCGCCTGATTTAAATCAGAGACGACTGTCCAGCTAATCAGTGCGTTAAACGCTGTAATTTCTACTGCAGCAGCCTAAGCGAAGAACTTGGTCCGCTCGAAGTTGCCGTTGACGATGGGCTCAGGGTCCAACTGGAACCAATCTTCAAGTATGGTGGAATAGACAGACCTGAAGTCAAGGTTGAATTTCAGGTTACCACCCTCCTCCAACTGAGATGGTTCCAAGGAAGGATACGTGCCATATACGCCACCTTTGACGTGTTCACCTACAGCAAAAGCCACGCCAGCAGCGCCGTGGTCCGTACCAGAACCGTTGTCAATGACACGACGACCAAATTCACTGAAGAGGAGTAGGGTTACTTCCTCGCTGGCATCGTGATCGCGCAGATCGGTCATGAATGTGTCAACGGTGTTTGAAACATCAGTCAACAAACCTGCATTGGCCTGGGCCTGGTTCGCATGGGAGTCAAAACCATTGTACGGGGAGGTGGTATACAGAACCCGCGTACCGAAGCCAGCCAGGTGGGTCTGAGCAATGTTCTTCATGTACTGGCCAATTGCTGTTGTGGAGTACTCAACCGTGGATGAATAGCTGTCCGGCGCCGTGGACAGTATGTCCGCACCCTTCAGAGCATCGGTACCAGTTGCGTGAATGTAGTCCATGACTGCTCCGGTACCGATAGCAGGGGAATACATGCGACCGAACACGTCTAGCGCTTCGTTTCGCTGGTTCTCACCTTCGATACCAGTCAACAGGCCGTAAGTTTCTAGGTTACCGACGGAAGCGGCAGGAACACCGTCCATCACTAAAGCCCGGGGCAAGCCGCGACCGAAGTTAACGGCCGTCAATACATTTTCGGAATTGGGATCCATCTGTTTGGTGGCACGGCCCAACCAACCTTCTGTCCCAATAGCTTCTGGTTCGCAGGTGTGCCAGATGTCCATAGACCGGAAATGGGAGTAGCTTGGAGTGGGATACCCGATACCAACGAAAACGGCCAATTTGCCTTCGTCCCAGTATTTCTTCAACGGACCCATGGTCGGGTGGAGGCCCAACTCATCGGTGATCGGAATAATCTGGTCTTCAGGAACAGCCAGGGTGGGGCGTGCGTCTCGATAATGACCGTTATTGCGGGGGATGACACAGTTTAGGCCATCGTTACCGCCAGACAGGGAAAGTACTGCCAAGACGGGATCTTTTTTCGTTTGAACCATGATTTCTCCTAATTTATTTACGAATATCTAGAGTTAACCAGCCAGTGTTTTTTACTGGACGATTTACTCAAACTGGAATTCAGCAGTGGCGGCGATCATCTGGAACATCTCGCCAGTGCGGCGGGTGAAATCAGATTTCTCGGCATCGGTACCGTGGGATAGCTCCCCTTCTTGAGTTGCGTGGGAAATCAACTGACCCATTGTGTCGTCAGTCAAGACCACTGGACCAGTTAGGTTAAGGCAGCCATCAACAAATTGCTCAGGGGTGAGTTTGTCACTCATATTCATGAGACGGTTGACCAGCGATTGAACTCCTTCCAAATCAGTATTGCCAAGGATGTCAGAAGCGAAGTTGATGCGCTCTACTAATGTACCGCTATCAATCCACTCACGGCCAGTGTGCCAACCCTCAACCGTGGGCGGGTTCATCAGATCCATTCCCATATATTTGGGCTCCTGAGAGTAATCGAACAGACCCGGTTTATATCCCTTGAACTCCCCGGTCATTCGGAGAAGGCCGACAACCATCTCCGCGGGATTCTTGACTTTGGCATACCGCACCGCATCGTCTTTGAAGAAGTCAGAGGTGAATAGCACTTCCAACATCGCCTTAATGGAATGGTCGGAATCCCAGTACGCTTTCTCCATGGCTTCTATGGCTGCCTGGTCGCGAGGCGGGGTTAGGCGCCAAGCTGGAATCTGGGGCTCGTCAGCGACGAAATAGTTATAAAGATGGCGTGCGAGGAAGCGGGCAGTGGCCGGCTGCTTGCACACGATCTCTATGATATCGTCGCCATTCCAGTTACC
>CAYVIG010000067.1:0-11081 GCA_964451445.1 uncultured Dehalococcoidia bacterium | reverse complement strand
GCGCATCTGGAACCATGAACAGCGTTGTCTTCCAGAGAACCTATGATCAACCCAATGATTTTTGTCATGGCTACCACTTAGTGTTGGACTGCGGTACGGTGATAACGGTAAGCAAATTTCAGATGGAGTGAGGCGGCCATCTTGGACTCCCCTAGCCCATGGTAAATAGCTCCTTTAACCCACAAAGATAGATCGAATTTTCAAGATATGACTTCGACTATCTCCAAAAGAGTAGCTGGATAATGAACTGGTTAGATGTTGCCTTAATCTTGGTTGTCGGCGTCAACGCCTAAGAGCCGGAAGCCTGGCAGTCTCCTCGATCTTGGTCGTATCCAGAAATTCTTCTGCGTTGCTCCTTTTGACCCTAATTCCCATTATCACCTGGCACAGATGCTCTGACTCTTCCTCCTGCTGATTGCCGTTCAACGCAGGACTGATACGACAGCTACTCCGCCAGCATATTCAACCCCCCGCATGGCGGTATCAGCCTGATCTGAGCTATGATTCCTCAGGCAAATGACTAATCAGGAGCAATAAAGTGACCGACTGGAATCCCTCTCAATACCTACGTTACCGAAGTGAAAGACTCAGGCCAGCTCTGGACCTGATGTCCCGCATCCAGATCGAATCCCCGGAGACGGTGTACGATCTGGGCTGTGGCACCGGAACCATCACCGGTATCTTGCAAGAAAGGTGGCCCGATGCCAAAGTTACCGGCGTGGATTCATCTGCCAGCATGCTTGAACGAACCCGGGATGTGGATACCGGTGTTTACTGGCAACATGCTGATCTGAACGACTGGCATCCGGAGAGCCCAGCGGATCTAGTCTACTCCAACGCCGCCCTGCATTGGCTGGACGACCATGACCAGCTTTTTCCGCGGATCATGGCTGCCGTTAAACCAAGCGGAGTCCTGGCGGTGCAGATGCCGGAGAATTTCAGCGCCCCTAGCCACACTTCCATCGCGGACACCGTTCGGGAGGGTTCCTGGCGAGAACGACTCGCTCCTTTTCAACGAGAACACCCAGTGGCTGAACCGTCCTACTACTACGACCTGATCAGCCATATGTCCAGTTCCATAGACATGTGGGAGACAACCTACATGCACATCCTAGAAGGGGAGAATCCGGTGGTGGAGTGGACTAAGGGGACAATGCTGCGTCCTCTGTTGGACAACCTGACCGATGAAGAAGGCGAAGCTTTCCTCGAGTCATATGCCGATAAAGTTGCCAAGGCCTACCCGCACAGCGCCAACGGAAAGACCGTACTGCCCTTCAAGCGCCTATTCATAGTCGCCGTAAAATAATCGCCGACCAGCATCCACAAAAAATCTCGTCCTCTTAAAAGGACGGGGCTTTTTTATTTTCGTGAGCTTGAGAGTCTGAGTTGCGCAAAATTGCCCTCAACTTTTATTGTCGCGCATCTTCAAGTATGTCAGCACCTAGGACCATGACTTGTCAGGTGTTTACGCCTAAATTCGCATAATAGCCCTTCATTTGGACCAATCAGAAATCGGTATGGGAGTTCTTCTTCGCCTAATGTAGAATAACGGTGCCTCAGGAGAGGCTCAATTTAAGAAACCCGAATCTCCAACCGGAGGACTCAACACATGCCAGACCTAACATCGCTTGCCATGCCGGCAGCCACCTTACTGAAAGCGAGCGGCCAGAATATCGCCGTGGCCGATTCATCATGCGGCGGCCTGATCTCAGCCGCTTTGGTATCGATCCCTGGGGCGTCCGACTATTATGTGGGCGGCAGTACCATCTACACCCGCGTTGCGCAAAAAGGACTGCTACTAGTTCCTGACGAGACCATGGTTGGCATGCGGGCTAGCAGTGAGCCGTACGCCCTCCTCAACGCCCAGACCATCCGTGCCGCCTTGGGCACCGATTGGGGATTGGCGGAGACCGGTGCCAGTGGCCCCACAGGCAACCGCTACGGTGATTCGTCTGGACACGCCTGCTTCGCCGTCACCGGCCCGGTGGAGAAGACCCTCACCGTCGAGACCGGAGATAATGACCGTGAGGCCAACATGTGGGTATTCGCTAAGGCAGCCTTGGATCTTCTGATCAAATGCCTAAACGAAGCCAAGTAGTTCTCCTGCCCGAGTTCAGCACCAAACGGAGAAACCATGTCGGCAATTGAGTCCAAGTTGGCGGGGTTGGGATACACGCTCCCACCTCCGCCGGAACCGATAGGAAACTACCTCTCTGCAGCTCGTAGCGGCAACGTAATGTGGATGTCTGGGGTTGGTTCACGTAAAGCTGACGGGTCACGCATCAGCGGGAAACTGGGAGCAGACTTAACCGTGGAGCAGGGTTACGAAGCAGCGCAGTGGTGCGCGTTGAACCTGCTGGCCCGCATGAAGGTGGAGCTGGGAGACTTAGAGCGTGTCACCGGAATCTTGAAGGTGGTCGGTATGGTCAACAGCTCTCCGGACTTTGATGAGCAGGCCAGGGTCGTGGATGGGGCATCTGACTTGTTTGTGGAACTGTTCGGCGATGCCGGCCGGCACAGCAGGTCGGCGCCAGGTATGGCTGTGCTGCCGAGAAACACAGCCGTAATCGTTGACTGCGTCATAGAGTTCGCAGCAGACTAGCACCCACGTCTAGTCGGTCATAGTCAACGCAGATGTGTTGGCTGGCAAGGTTCGCGTAGAGCCCTGAATAAAAACGTGCCCCTAGCAGAAAACCGCTAGAGGCATGTTTTTATTCTGTTTTAGCCGTCGATGTGGAGGACTAAAGAGTCCTAAGGTTCAATAGCTTAGTAGCGTCCGCCGGCTCCGCCACCTTGTCGGCTGAAGCAGTCGCTGCAGTAGACGGGTCGGTCGCCGCGGGGTCGGAACGGTACTGTGGCCTCGTTTCCGCACTCAGCGCAAACCACTGTGTGCATTTCGCGAGGTCCTCGGTCAAAGCCGAATCCGCCTCCATCGGAGGACCGGTTGGCTCGCCTTGCCTGTCGGCAAGAGGGGCACCGCTTGGGCTCGTTCGTATAACCCTTTTCGGCATGGTACGACTGGTCGTCTGCCGAGAAGATGAACGATTGTCCACACTCCACGCATGTAAGATTCCTGTCCTGGTAGCTCATAGATGACTTCCCTGTTCGTGTAGAGTTGGCAAAAGTCTGGTCATCGAGACGAAAAGAGCCGGATTATTAGATGAGGATCCCAAAGGACTAAGCCCGTGGATACCCGTAGACCGATCTAGTATGCCTATAGAAGAGCACAGAATACTGCCACCGCAAAGGAGTATAACATATATTCAAGTGATACGTAGGCACGAAATGTCGCTAGGGGATACCCAAACCTGACCCAAATAGCGATTTTGCCTATCCCGTGGCACCAAGAATCACCAATATGACTCCAACCACGCTCAGCATTGTTCCAGCCACCACTAAAAAGTCTATGGCCTCCAGGCGTCTGACAAAGGTGTGCGCCAGTACCAGGGTGATCACCGGTGTGAGGGCATAGATCGGGCTGACCACCGTGACCGGAGCGCGACTCAACGACTGGAACAACGAAGCGATGGCCAATCCTTGAAAGATTCCAGCGAGTGCGCAGATCAGAAGGTAATTCATGGGCACGGTCCGGATACTTCTGATCGCCTGTCGGTGCAACGCCACCGTAAGTATCAAAGAGCCCACCACCAGAGCCAGCCCCGCCGTGACCAATGGGTCCGATATCTCGGATACCACGTGCCTGCTTATCACGTCCCTAGTGGCGAAGGTTGCTGCTCCGCCTAAAGCGGCAAAATAGCCCAGCCGTTTCACCTGTACAACGTCAACGCCGGCGCTGGCAGCCTTGCGAGGGAAAATCACCAGGAACAGACCAGCTACGATGATCGGCGTTCCGACGGTGATCAATAGATTGGGTCGTTCTCCCAGCAAGATCACGCCAAGAGTGAATGCTATGACAGGTTGGATGCCGGACATGGGGACAGCCCTAGACGCTCCCACCATGGAGATTCCAATAATCAAAAACAATCGGGCCATCGGGTAGGCCATGATGCCCATCAGGACGATCCAAGCCATGGCCTCTTTGGAGAGTGACTTGATATCGTCCATGTTCAGGAGCAAGGCCAGGCTGAGGATCAGCACCATGCCACTCAGCACAGTGAGCAACGCCGCCGTGGGAGCCGGTGTCCTTTGAGTGCCTATGCGCACCAGAACGTTGCCGCTGGCAAAGCCACAGGCAGCCAGGAACGCGAAAGCGACAGCTAACAGCAAAGAGCCCTCCCAATATTCCGGACGCCGGCCAGCCGAAGATCCACCATGTATACCCTATATGGCGGTTAGTCCACCCAATCGGCCACCCTTTCGCCAATCATGATGGCAGTGGCGTTGGCGTTGGCCCTTGGGACCTGCGGCATGACTGAAGAATCAGCGATCCACAGTCCTTGGAAACCCTTCACCCGGCACTCCTGATCCACCACGGCCATAGGGTCGGAATCGGGGCCGATCTTGCAAGTTCCGGAAACGTGGCGAGCCGTGCCCACCGTCTGCCTTATCCAGAGGTCGAGGTCATCATCGTTGGCCAATATCTCATCAGACGGCGCAACCTTTTCATCGGACACCTCTTTGTAGGCGTCGGTGTTCAGCATCTTCACCGCTAGACGGACGCCATCACGCATGCGGCGCATGTCCTCAGGGTGGCTGAAATAGCGGTAATCGAAGCTCGGCTGCACCGACGGATCTGCTGAAGCCAACCGGACGAAACCAGCCCCGGCTGGCAACTCGATGACACAGGATATCCGGCCTATCCGGTCAGGAAGTTCCTCCCCGGTGAAGGGGTTGAAGACAGAACTGGTGGTCATCATCATGTCGTTCGATTCTTTGGAACCCTTGGCTGTGTAGCGCAGGGCAACGCGCGCTCCAGCCGAATCAGGGGCCAGCTTGATGCCTTCTTTTATCTTGTAAGAGATGGGCGAGATCGGGTGATTTCTGAGGTTGGTGCCTACTCCAGGAGTGTCCTGGATCACCGGAATACCAAACTCCTCTAGTTGGTCCTTGGGGCCGATACCTGAGAGCATCAAGATGTGAGGAGACTTCAACGCCCCCGCAGAGAGGACAACCTTGTTGCTCTCCACGGTGAACACCTCTCCCCCGCTCTCAACTTCAACACCGGTCACCTGACCGTTTTCCGTGAAGACCCTCTGCACGAATACATTACCCCTGACCGTGAGGTTTAGCTGGTGACGCATGGGACCGAGGTGGGTGATTGCAGTGCTCATCCTGACACCGTTCTGGTTGTTCATTGGAACCAAACCAACGCCTGTAGGGTTGGTTCCGTTCATGTCGTCGGTGGTGTCATAGCCATTTTGTAGACAGGCTGTCTGGAAGGCAGATTGAATGACAGGGATGGTCTCATTCAATTTCCTGCTGATGGGCAGCGGCCCTTCCGTTCCGTGGAAATCGTCCTTGATGTCCTGGTCGGTTTCCATCTTCCTGTAATAAGGGAGGACTTTGGTATAAGACCATTCGTTGTTGCCCCAGGACTCCCAGTCGTCAAAGTCCTGGGGGATACCACGGAGAAATACCTGTCCATTGATGGAACCACCACCGCCGATGACCTTGCCCTGGGCCCCGTGAATCTCACCCTGTTCTTCTGTGATAGTGCCCCGGAGCGCCCAGTTATGGGGTGAATTGACGTCTTCTGCGCCTTTGGTGTGGCCGTATTGGATGTCAAAGGGCAAGTTGCTGAGGTCTGGGTAGTCGTTTCCAGCCTCCAACAGCAGTATTGTCTTGTTGGGGTCTTCGGCCAGCCTGGCCGCTACTACGGAGCCAGCTGACCCGCCGCCAACCACGATAACGTCGTATTTCATGTTGTTCCTCCCAATTGTCGCTTCCGGGTAATCAGACTAGATTGCGTTCACGAATTCCTGGGCGTTAACCACGGTGCCAAATCTAGGGTAGATCTTCTCGGTCAGAACACGGTGGACCTCAGGGTCGGGGTCTGAACAGCCGTCTGATACCACCACGAATTTGTAGTTCACGTCCACTGCCCACCTGGTGCAGGACAGCACACAGCCGCTGGTGGAGACTCCCATAATCACGATGGTGTCCTTGCCCATCTCACGCAAGGTCACGTCCAGCTTTGTGGTGGAGAAAGGACCCGGCCTTACCTTGGTGAGAATCAACTCTCCATCAAGCGGCAATATACCCTCATGCAGTTCAACGTCCGGTGCGTACTCCACCAATCCTCCGCCACGGTGGATCACGTAGACCACCGGGATTCCGGCGCCCCGCGCTCCCTCAAGCACCTGGGCCGCTTTCTTGATCACGTCTTCGGGCTCACTGGCATTGTTGTTGATCATTCTCTGCTGGAAATCCATTATCAAGACCGCCGTTTTTTCAGGGTCTATTTTCAATGCTTGTGCCATTAAAAGACTCCTCACTTGGTTGATGATTCTGCTTCAGATTGGGGAGGCGACTGCCCTGCCCAAAAGATGGCCGCGGGCTATTATAAGCGCAATCCGAGATACAAAGGTACTCTGCGGGATCCGTGGAAGAACAAACGTCGGGAACAAACCGGTCTGTTGCTCCGTCTAGTAGATATGGAACTGCCCAATATCTCATAGGACCAATCATGAAAAGAATACTAACTGTCATAGCCGGGCTAATCTTAGCCCTGGCTGTGGCCTGCTCCGCTGAACCCACACTCGTTCCCAAGGTGCCGACACCTACCTCAGTGCCGACGGTAGAGACACCCACACCCGTACCTGTAGCCGAATGGGCGCTGGAAGACATCACGGTGAGGAGAGACACCGTCATAGTAGTTATATTTTTCCATTCGACCCCGTCTATAGATGTGACCGTTGGAGGAAATCCTCCGACCAGAAAGGCAGAGACCCTGCCGACGATCAATTACTTTTTTGAGAATCTCGACCCAGGTGAACACAAGGTTGAGATCCGAGATCTGAGGGGGAACATGGAGAGCACATCTATCGTGCTTGAAGAGCAGGTGGCGGATAACGGCAGCGAGCCGGAGTGGCTTGCCGAGTGGTTGACCGACTTGCAAGCGCGGGAGGTGGACAACCCGCCTATATCCATCACCAGATACGAGTACCAAGGCAAGATGGTTTACTACGTTGTGAACCAGTGCTGTGACCAGTACAGCGACCTGCTGGACGCCAACGGCAACCTCATTGGCCACCCTGACGTCGGAATCACCGGACACGGCGACGGGGTTACCGTGTTCGACCCAACAAACCTCAAGGGTGAGGAAGTCTGGCTCGGACGCAAAACCCAATAAACAAAAAGAAAGGGCAATCATAGATTGCCCTTTCTTTTGTCAGTCAATATGCCTGGCTATTAGTCGGGTAGGCTCTCTTCAGCTACCTTGGTCTTCGCTGAGAACTTATCTCCCAAATCCGCTTCTTCGTCGGCATCTGGTCGTTCAGTGATTGCTGAAGTAAAGGTCTAGGTCTGTTTTGTACCACGGGCCAATTAGAAAACCCGATTAGATTGTCGACTGCGGAGAATCTCCTATTCGCCTTTGACCCAGGCCGTTATCAGGTGGTGGGCGATGGCGATGGGCTGGGGCACGGCAAGGTTCTCGTTCTTGCCCTGCAGAGCTAATGCGACCTCGTCGCGGGAGAACCAACGGACGTCATTCATCTCGTCTTCATCAAAATTGATATCAGTGGTGGCTGCGTCGGCATGGCAGCCGATCATCAGTGACGACGGGAACGGCCACGGTTGGGATGAGTGATAGCGCACCTGCCCTACTTCGATACCAGCCTCTTCCATCACTTCTCGCGCAACAGCTTCTTCGATGGACTCACCTTGGTCAACGAACCCGGCCAGCGCCGAATAGGAGTTGGTGCGGTTCAGACGGCCGCGACGGGACTGGCCCAATAAACAACGGTCGCCGTCGGATACAACTACGATGATGACCGGATCGGTGCGTGGGTAGTTTTCCTTCTTGCACTGGGAACATGTCCGTACCTGACCGCCGCGTCCCATGAGCGTTTCACCACCGCAGATGGCACAGAAGCCATTCACGTTGTGCCAGTTGATCTGTGCCCTGGCCTGAGCGACTATGCCGGAATCAGCAGGGCTAAGTATGTCGGTTACCGACCTTGCGTCGACGAACCTAAACCCACTCCCCTCACTCAGTTCCAATAGCGCTCTTGTCTGAGCGGAGATATCCACGGTGAAATGGGCGGTGTCGTCCAGCAGACCCAAGAATATGGGAGTCGCATCTACTCCGAGCCGTTCCAGGTCAGAGGATCCGACCCATCCCAATCCCTCTTGGGCGCCTTCAGTCACCAAGATATTGAGATCTCGCAGCGGCAAGAATCTACTTGTAGCGTCATTGGCTTTGTCTGCGATCCATTCGTCGTCGCGGCGCACCGTCTCGCCACGGTCGACGGGGTTTCTGGAATAGACGTGAGAGAAATTCAACTTTGGATCTTTCATTCTTGGTTCACCGCCTTGATTAGATAATTTGGTTGCCCGGCGGTTAGCCCAGTAGATAACAGCCAGTTTATCCGATTCTACCAGCAATACCCATCTTGCTATGCGGTTGGTTGGTCGCTATCATGCGGCAAAAGTCGGTAAGCCGCTGCGTCTAAAAGGAGTAAAGCATGGCAAGAACACCCACAGTGACCAGAGATCAGGTGCCCGAGAAATACCGTGAGGCCTTTGACCACGAGGTCGCCATCAGCAGAAACGCCATGGAAAATGGACCGGGTTCCGTGATGATCAACAGCCCTGAGATGCGAAAACGGGCCAACCACCTGGTCTTCTACTTCAGGCAGGAATCTGAGCTTCCGCAGAGCATCCAGGAGATGGTCATGATTTTGACCGCCCGGGCCAAGGACTGCCAGTACATCTGGTTCGCCCACGCCGCCCGCGCCCGCAAAGAGGGTATTAGCGATACCTTTGTGGATGCTCTCAGAGATAAGAAACCTCTGCCCAAGCTGGCCGGCGCAGAACAGATAGTGGTCGACTACGCCACCGAGCTTTTCGGCACCAATAGGGTCAGCGATGCCACGTTCAAAGTTGCCATCGACCATTTTGGCGCACAGCTCTTGACCGAATTGACCACCATGATGGGCTAGTACTCCATGCTGGCGCTCAACGTGAACGCCTTTGATGTGGACGTCCCGACAGGCGGAGAGGCTCCGCTAGTCATTTAGCCTGATCCCTGTTGCATCGGCAAAATTAAAGAGCCCCACCCAGATATCTGGGTGGGGCTCTTTTGCTGTCGGAACCCGGGAAATGGCTAAAGATTTAGGGAGTGTTCTTCGTAGTCCTTAACCTTGTCATACACCTGCAGACGATGGCGGCCGGCTTCTAGAACAAAGATCGAGTCATTCTGGTCCACATTTACTGCCACGGGACGGCGGAAACGCCACTCCGGTTCCATGTTCGCACGCCGACGGGCCTTGACGATATCCGGGTTGGCATCGATGTAGGTCTGAGTCCAAGGCGAGGGCTGTTGCGCGTCGCCCACCAAGGTAGTGACGAAGTGGCCATCAGGCCCAAAGACCTGCACACGGTGGTTGCCCCAGTCCGTGGTGTAAACATCACCTTCAGAGTCCACAGCGACCCCGGTTGGTCCATGGAGGTCTCCAACTCCGCCGTCACTTCCTTGGAACATGACCTTGAAATTGCCATTGGCATCAAAGCTCTGAACTCGGTTGTTCTTCCAATCGGCGACGTAGACATCACCTGCCCGGTCCACGCAGATACCCCAGGGAAGGTTGAAATCACCATCGCCGTCGCCCTTTTGCCCAAACCCACCCAGGAATGCCCCTTCTTTGGTGAACTTTTGGATTCGGTTGTTGGCGCTGTCCACAACCAGGAGATTGTCATCTGAATCAAAGGCGATGCCTGACGGCCCGGCCAACTCCCCTTCACCGCTGCCCGATTCTCCCCAGGAGGACAGGAACGTCCCTTCTTTGTCGAAGACGGAAATCCGGTTCAGGAAATCGTCTGATGCGAAGACATTGCCTTCGCTATCCAAATCAATGGACCTGGGCCAAACGAACTGGCCATCGCCCCGTCCTGCAGCGCCGAACTGGCCCAGGAACTCGTGGTCACGAGTGACTCGGGTTATGCGCTGGCCGATCTCCTCGACACCCCGGCTGATGACGTAGATAAGGTCACCTTCCCCAAACACGAAATCCTGGGGAGCCCAAAATCCCTGCCCGGACATGCCGTACATGCCGATGCAGTAACTGTAATCAAATACACGCCCGGCGGCGACTGTTGTTAGCATCTCTGCTCCTTCTCGATACCAGGTAAACGTCGAACCATGTTGGAAGATCGAGCGGGTTAAACGAATTGAATCTGTTCGAATTTGCCGCCTACGATTGGCACTGGATCAACTCCCAGCCATTGGTCCACGACACTGGAGTAGAAGCCCCTGAAGTCGTAACTGGGGTCAAGATCACCCTGGTTCAAGTCTTCCGGCTTGAGTGACGGATATGAGCCGTACATCCCGCCTTTAACGCCGTCTCCGATGATGAACGCACCACCTCCGGCACCGTGGTCGGTGCCCGTGCCGTTGTCGCGTACCCGGCGGCCAAACTCCGTGAAGATCATCATGACCACGTTGTCGGCGGCGTCGTGTTCGTGCAGGTCGTCGAAGAAGTCGCTGATGGCCGCCGAGACCTCCGTCCACAGCCTGTTGTGCATGGGCATCTGGTTGAAATGGGTGTCGTACGGGGCATGGGATGTGTAGAAAACCTGGGTACCCAGGTCTGCTAGATGAACGCGGGCCACATCTCTCAGGTATTTGGCGATGGCATTATCGCCGTACTCCACGATTGAAGTGTATTTCTCAGGGGCTGACTTGATGATGTCGGCGCCCTTCAGTGCATCACGGCCGGTCTGGCCCAAATAGTCCATGGTTGCGCCGGTGCCGATCGCCGGTGCGTACATCCTGGCGAACCGGTCCATCAAACGGGTACGGTCCTGCTCGCTGGAAACACCGGGCACGCTGGACATCAACCCGTATGTCTCAAGGTTAGAGACAGATGTTATCGGTACACCTTTCAATGCGAGCGCACGGGGCAGACCTTGACCAAAGTTGACGCATTTCAAGACGTTCTCGCCCTGGGGGTCTAGGT
>CAYVIG010000066.1:0-11121 GCA_964451445.1 uncultured Dehalococcoidia bacterium | reverse complement strand
GACCCTGTGTCAGTTCGACTCTGACCTTCGGCACCATGTTTTCAGGCACGAAAAAACCCTCCGACTGCATGTCAGGGGGCTTTTGCTTGATATGGCTCTTCCGCCATCTTCGTTCATATTGAGTACTAGGTTATCGAGTGGCAAGATACGGCCTTGCTGTACTGCAAATATCGTATCAAATGCGGATTCACTACTCACTCGTTACGGGTCAGATCCGGTATACACTGCCAACTAAATCCCTCGTTCAGGTTCAAGACCCAGAGCAACTTTTCCGTACGCCTGGCCGCCTATGTCCATGATTAGTGCGTCCCGGTGGGCCACGGCGTGGGCATCCCGGTGAAATCTCTGCAACGCCTCAGTGTCGAATAAAGCGTGGCCTCCACTCACGTCGAATAGCCGGTTGACCGAGCGTAGGCAGAGTTGGGTGATGAATGCTTTATCCCGCCTGTATCGCGCCCGTTCAAGGGGAGTGAACGTTTCCCCGGCATTCGCTTTCTTGAACATCTCACGGATGTCATAGTGCATCAACACCCGGCCGGCATCCACCTCGGCGGTAGCCTCCGACAGACGAATCTGTATGACTTGGGATTCAGCGGTCTTGCCGGGGCCCGACGTTCCGATAAAGCGGGCAGTAAACTCGTCGATCATACCCTGGGCGAGTCCTACCATTGGAGCGACCAAGTCCCATCCAAGCGAGACGGGTATGGGTATGCGATAGCAGGCTTGTCCGTGTATCTCCCATCCGGACCAGTCACCGTTTCCGGCGCTAGCCACGTCCAGTACTCTGTGAGAAGGTACGAACGCATCCTCGACAACGATATCCTTGCTACCGGTGCCCCGCAATCCGGAGACGAACCAAGTATCGACGATCTCGCAATCTTGGCGGGGGACTAACATCCAAGTGCGTTCTCCTATCCCAGCCGCACCTAATATCAGCCAACTGGCTGAATCGCATCCGCTGGAGAACCCCCAACGGCCAGTCAGGCGATACCCGCCGTTCACTGGCTCGGTCTGGGAAGTTCCCGAAGTTAACGAGCTTGATAACAAGACGTCTGGACCGTCTGCAAATATCTCCTCTTGCGCTTGCAGAGGCCAAAATCCGGCCATGTAGGCGTTGGCCCCCCAGACTGAGTAGCACCAGGCAGAAGAAGCACAACCCCGGGCCAATTCCTCTCCCACCTGGAAAACCAAGCCGTCGGCTGCGTCGAGGCCGCCGAACCGATTCGGCACTTCGATGCGGTTCAAACCCGCTTCTCGAAGGTCTTGAACTGTTTCATCGGGAATGCGGCGAAGTTCTTCGGTATCCGTCGCACGCGATTTCAGTACAGGCACCATGGACGAGGCCTGAAGGAGCAGCTTCTCGGAGGTCAATTGGGACACTTCAGAGTTCATATTTGCCGGCAACGAATTTCCTCCAACTCCCTTCTCGCTAGACCGCGTCAGGGTTAATTCTGGGTTCAAACCTAGAGGGCAAGCCCAACTCCATGGACACAAGATCCCGGCTGGCATCCAAGAACCCGCTGACCTTGATGGTGGGCGCTTCCGTCAGGTATTCGGTCTTGTCACCGTCTATCCTGAATGGCCGGTCGTGACCCGGATATATGACGCTAGCGGTCTGAGATATCTTCTTCAGGCTGGCCTGTGCTTGCTCCACGCTCCAGAACACGAACGCTGGCACTCCCCTGCCCAATGCCCCGGCATCGGATATAGCATCTCCGCCTAGGCAGACCAGCCCGCCAGACGTCTCGACGACAACACTCTGGTGCCCGGCGGTGTGGCCGGGAGTATCGAAGGTACCGATACCTTTCTCCAACTCGGTCTCGCCCGAAACTTCGACAACCGTATGAGGCGACAGGGTGTCAGCGAAGTATTTGGCGGTGGCGTAGTCGTTGGCGCGGGGGTTCCGGCTGTACTCCAGTTCCTGCTTGGAGATCACGATCTCCGCGTTGGGGAACAGGTCGGTATTTTGGGAGTGATCCCAGTGGGCATGGGTCAGTATCACCCTTCCGATGTCTTCCGGCGAGATCCCATGGCTTTTCAGGGTCTCGACCAGCATGGTCCGCCGCCCGAAGTGGCCCACGTCTACCACCGTCAGCTTTTCGCCCCGAACCAACGTCACGGTGCAAAGTCCTAGTGTGGCCTGATCTGTATTCACGCTGAAACCGGGTAAAAGGACCTCTATCTCTGGCATGTCTTCACTTCCTTACTAGACTGATTGTTGGATGCACCATGTGTTGGCAGCGGATACTCACGTTCGGCGGGGGAAGTAGTATATCCGCCCCGCTTGTAACACACACGGTAAAAACTTGGCAAATTGTTAACTGGTAAGTTATTGGTGATCGCCGTATTAATGGAAAAGCCAGATACTTGTAATGGGCATGGAATCTCGGACTTTAGCTTTAGGAATATCAATAGCCGGAGATCTAGCGAATCTATCTTGTGATAGGATTTCTCCCTCGACACTTCAGGTAAGGAGCCGTTGATGTACAAGATTAGGCGAGTGTATAGGACGAAGCCAGGTGAGGCGGCAAACGTTGCAAAACTAGTCTATAAACAAGCCAAGATTTATCAAGACGCCGGTCACAGGGGTGAATTTACCGTCTCATATAATGGATATACTCTCCCTGGCGAAACAAACGTTGTCATATTGGAATGGCATGACGACAAAATAATGTCACCGAGCAGACCCGGTAACAACATACCTCCTGAAGTGTATGAACCCGCAGCTCAGTACAGGCCTTTACTAGAAAGTCAGCATATAGAGTTCTACGAAATGGTTGACCCTTCAAACATTGAGAATTAGATCAAGCGATCGAAAAATACTGGATCTATACGCGCTACATAAAGGGCCTATAAAACAGGTCTATCCACAAAACCTTCCGGGAGGAACAATGATTTACGATTTTCGGATGTATACACTGAAGCCAGGTGCAACTCCGGCCTATCGTGCCGGGGTAAAAGAAATCGGATTGCCCGTCAGGCAACGATATGGCGCGGCCTTGGCTGGTTGGTATTGGACGGAGATAGGAGCTTTGAACCAGGTGGTCCACATCTGGGGATACAACGACGCCAAACATATGAAAGAGGTACGAGCGGCCTTCTACGCCGACCCTGATTGGTACGAAAAGTATTCTCCTAGAGCACAGCCGCTGGTGGAAACGCAAAAAACTTCGGCAATGAATTCACCTGACTTCGCGCCCGTCTATCCAGTGATTGTAGACATTCCCGCGGACGGTACTCCAGAGTTCAACAAGAAGAACGAGATGGTTTTTGACTTCCGCACTTACACTTTCAAACCTGGCGCCATACCAACTTACATGTCGGCAGCGGAAGAAGTGGCCATCCCTATTCGGAAGCAGTACGGAGTAAAGCTTGCTGGATGGTACTACAGCGAAATCGGTGACCTGAACCAAGTAACCCACATCTGGGCCTACGACAACCTGAAACATTTAAAAGATGCCAAAGACGCCGTGGCCGCAGACCCCGAGTGGACCGGTACCTATCTCCCGCGGGTCCGCGGTCTACTGGTTGCACAGAACACTTATCTGATGAACACAACCGAATTCGGTCCCGTACCAGATTAGACTAAGAACACCCCCATCGGGAAGGCACCGGGGGTGGGTACTAGTGACGGTGGGGGTGTTTTCAGGCGAAATAGGCAGTTTCGACAGCATCCAAAAGGCCGTCGACGGAATACTCCTGACTGAGTTCCTTAACTCGATTTATGCCAATGGTAGACCGTTCTCCAAATATCCGGTCTATCTCAGTAGTTTTAACCATATAGAACTCCCACTGGGATAGGTCCAGCGGGTCTAACAATCTCTTATCGCATTTATACGCAAGTAGGCAGAACACGTACACGTCTGAATGCCGGAGGCGCTCCTCACTAAGCTTATTTGTTTCCGGAAACCACTATCTGGCTTTTTTGATACTGAAAGTGGGAGTGGATGCAGTGGCCTGATGCCATGATTGCAGATAGGCTGATGATTTGACTTCTACCTTGATTCCACTTGGCGTATCCAGGTCATATGCGGCCCAATCAGTCCGCACTAGTGGTTCTGAACCGATTACCCTAGCTACTATGAATTCATCAAGGGCCCCACGGTCAGTATTGCCAACGATGTCGGAATATGCCCAACTCCAGTAATCTAGGATATTGGCCGATACTAGTAGAGACCCTTCAGCGTTTTTAAAAATCTCAGCACCTTCTAGCTTCTTTGTGCTGACAACTCCGTTGACCAGCTTTTCTATTTCCTAGGATATTGTTTATACCGCCTTCAAGGCCCTACCCATTTTCGCAAACATCGAAGAACCTGCATGGCCGACACTAGTATGCCCGTGTAGCGGACTTGCATGGTATATCCCCATCTATCAACCCATGCACACGTTTAATCAGGCAGGGCCATCGGTTGGGATTGCCGGCGGCCATTTTTCAAAGATCTTTAGGTTCGGTAAGACCGTCGGCTCTCTAGGCCGAACTTCAATCACTCAAGCTCAGCTTCCCATTTTTGTATCTTCTGTGGGGTCTGGTTGATGACACGCAAACCCGGCGCAAGGGGGAGCATTCCAGATGATCGAAAATGTCTTATCAATCTGTGCGTTACCTGTGATCCGACTAGGGCCGAGGTGGTTTTAAGTTGCAATTCCATACCGGATACGGATTTATATTCCACTAGTTGCGCTGTTCAGACCTTATGGTTAGTCGTCAAAAAGGAAATGGTTAGAGTTACGGGTAATCTTGGGTTACGTTTTTAGTTCCAGTAATGGTGAGGTTATCGAACGGATTAGAAAGCGAAATATAAATCGTAAATAAATCTTTTAACCCTCAAATTTACGAAGATCGGGCCGCCAGATGCCAAGCCACATGGCACCCAGCAGAACCGTGGAAGCCGCCCCGGTCAATGCAATAGGCCAACTAAAAATACCAGCGATCACCGTCAAGGGCAGTGCAGTAAGAAAATGAGTCGCCGGAGCAAGTTGCAATATACTCAACACTCGGCCTCGTAATTCAGGAGGCACATTGAGTTGGACCAATGTATTTACCAAAGGCCAGAACAAGCCGGTACTGGCTGTCCCTAAGAAAAAGAAAAAGATCCAAGATAACCAATACCATGGTGACCATGCGAACAGTATCAAGAACAAAACTACGAGCAGCAATGCCCCAATTAGCAACCAAGATTTACGCTTGAAATCCCCAAAGGATGCCAGGATAAAACTTCCCAACATCGATCCAAGGCCTGCGCCCAACCATAATAAGCCAGTTCCGCCAGCTCCAACCTCTAGCACTTCTTGGGTAAATGCTGGCAATACCTGACGATAAGCCATGCCGAAGAACGTAAATAACAACCCTAGTCCTATCACCGTGTATAGCACGGGTGTTGACCATACGCAGCGCAGTCCTGCGTGAAGATCTCGAAATACATCTGTTTTCGGGATTGTGGTTCGTGAGGGTAACTTATTAATTAAACTTAGGAATACGATACCCGACAAATATAAGCCAGCGTTAATTAAGAGCGCGGCGCCCACTCCTGCCAACTCTATAATCCCTCCTGCCAGCGCAGGGCCTACGATTTGACCAGTTTGATTGACCATGGAATGTAACGCCACGGCGGTCATCATATCTTTCCGATCAACTAGGTCCCCAATCACAGCCATGCGAGCTGGCATGTTAAGTCCCTGAACTGCTCCCAAAAGAATCGCTATGACATAGATGTGCCAAATCTCTAACAATTCAGTAATCTTCAGGCTAGCAATGGCCAGCACAAGGACCGATACGGCGACACGAGTTGATATCAACAACTTCAGCCGGTCGGCGCGGTCGGCGATAATGCCACCGGCCAACACGAACAGAAAAGTCGGGACTCCATAAGCGAAGATTACCCAACCAAGCTGGTATGAAGAATCAGTCACATTGAGCACTAAAATGCCCAAGGAGAGGAACTGCATCCCTTGTGCCATTGCTTGCGTGGCGCCGTTTAACCAAAACCACCGGAAATTGCTATTTCGTAAGGCACTGAAAGCCTGAAATACACTTTTGTACACGTCTATGCATTCTCTACAGTTTGGTCGAACAACTTCCTTAGGAAGCGAAGGAAAATCTAGGATTGAGTCCGTAAAAGTTGGTAATCACAATTTTTACCCAACCAGGTGGTTAGTGGTAAGTAATCAAACCGGTTATTCGGTAATAATTTACTATGTATTTATTCAGTTAAGGTTTTTATTATTGCTTGACTTGAATCGGCGTGTATCCACGAATCGATCAAAAACACCTAATACTTTCCGAGATAAATAGAAGGCTAAAGTCAAAGCTATGAGCGTCTTGCCAGTTGCGAACCAATCTAGATATCTGATGTGGACTTTCGGCAATAAATCTAATTCCTTCAGTGCAATACCAGAAATTAGCACAAAGATTTGAATCACCATGCTGCAAACGCCTAAAAATACCGTTGCTGCGACGATGTGCTTCACTAGTTGAAAACGTATAGATTTAATGGCTATAGCCTAATATTTTGTTCTTGGAGATGATACCTATCATATCCCAGAGATTTGAGCGTTAGACAAATAACGGCCGGCTAAAGTGGACGGAAGGGCTTAAAAGCCTTAGCATCCAACATGCGCAACGAATAGACCAACTCGATATCATATAGTCAGAAACCTATGAAATCATTAATTGGAGATTTGGACATGGCCAGAGTAACGCAATTGGGATACGTGGGACTGGGCGTTAGCAACGTAGAGGAATGGGAACACTTTGCGACCGATTTATTGGGTTTGGAAAGTAATGGAGTGGACGCCGATGGCAACTTATCCCTTCGCATGGACGAAAACCACCATCGTTTCATAATTCAACCAACCGGAAAAGATGATCTTGAATTTGTCGGCTGGCAGGTTACTGACGAACAGGCACTCAGAGAAATGGCCGAACAACTCCAGCAGTCAGGTATAGAAGTCGCTGACGGCACCGACGAAGAGAATAATTCACGTCGAGTAGAGGGCATGATTAAATTTGAAGACCCGGATGGCACACCTACAGAGATTTTTTATGGCCCGCCTATCAGCTTTGACCGGCCGTTCAATTCACCGCGAGCCATCGGGTTCGTCACCGGCGAACAAGGTCTGGGCCACATCGTCTTGCACGTTGAAGACTTGGACAGAACTGTAAAATTCTACCGCGACGTTTTGGGTATGAAGATAAGCGATTTCATACGCAACTTAGCGTTCTTTCACTGCAATCCTCGCCACCATTCGCTGGCATTGATCGAAGCCAAGGTGCCAAAGAAACTAAACCACTTCATGATTCAAACACAGACTATGAATGATGTGGGAACCACTTACGACATGGTGCTGGACCAAGGATTGCCACTCACCAGAGGACTAGGTCGGCATACCAACGACCACATGACTTCTTTCTATATGCAGACGCCCTCTGGCTTCAATGTCGAGTACGGCTGGGGAGCCCGGACTGTCGATGACGCCACGTGGCAGGTGCAACGCCATGAGAAAGGAAGTATTTGGGGGCATCGAAACGTGGCACCAGTTAGTGCAAATAGGTAAAAAGATGCAGCTTGGATATATCGGCACTGGCACCATGGGGAACCCCATGGCCAAAGCTCTGATCGAAGCGGGACACTCAGTCACAGTCTTTGATGTGCGCCGTGAGTCGGCGACCAACCTCTGCGAAATGGGCGCGCATTGGGCAGAAAGCCCTCAAGAACTGGCAGGTATAAGCGAAGTGGTCTTCACTTCTCTTCCTGGACCGATCGAAACTGAAAATGTGTTGACCGCACCGGGCACTGGAATCCTGGCGGGTCTTAAAACTGGCTGCACATGGATCGATACAACCACCAACTCACCTACTGTGATTCACCATCTGGCAGACATCTGTGAAAAGATGGGGATTAAGATGTTGGATTGTCCGGTAAGCGGGCGAATACCAAACATGACGATGATGGTTGGTGGTGACCCAGCGGTGTTTGAACAACATCGTTCGGTATTAAAGACTATGGGCAAGGATGTTATCTATGTCGGCGGCACAGGCTCTGGTTGCACAGCAAAATTGGTCACCCAATATCTGGGATATTCCAATTTTGTTGCCGGGGTCGAGGGTATGATCATCGGCGTCAAAGCTGGCCTGGATATGGACATACTGGCTAAACTTATTCCCATCAGCGCTTCTGCCAGCGGGGTAATGGCGCGTTCCCTAGACGTGGTTCTAGATGGCACTTTCTCCAGCGCCGGAACGCTGGATATCGTAGCCAAAGACCTTCATCTCGCCTGTCAATTAGCCCGTGATGTGCAAGCCCCTTCGCGCATTGGGGACATTGTGGACGACGTACTTCAACGGGCCCAAGCACAGGGTCTTGGCACTGAAGGATACCCAGTCGTCGCCCGAATCCTAGAACAAATGGCTGGAGCCGAAGTTCGATCCAAACCAAAACCATAAAATCTCTTGAACATCTCTTGGACGAGGAGCTAAACCAACATGGCAACAGCCCGTAAACAGCACAGTAGGAGCCCTGACAAAAATCACTTGGTTGACCTTGAATCAGGAGTCATTAGCCGGGAAATTTTCGTCAACCCTGAAATTTATGCTCAGGAACAAGAGCAACTATTCGCTAGGGCTTGGTTGTTCATCGGCCATCAAAGCCAGATCAGCAAACCCGGGGATTTCTTCGTGTCGTCCATGGGAGAGGAATCCGTAATCCTTTGCAGGGACCGACAAAATGAGATTCACGTTTTCCTGAACTCATGCACCCACCGGGGTATGAAAGTTTGCCGTTATGACGAAGGCAACACCCCTGTTTTCAGCTGTCCCTATCACGGTTGGAGTTTCGCCACTGACGGCAAGCTGGTGGGAGTACCGTATTTTAAAGACGCCTACAAAGAGACATTGGACAAGTCCAAGTGGGGGTTGCCGGAAGTAGCCCAGGTTTGTAACTACAAAGGCAGCATCTGGGCTACTTGGGACAAACATGCTCCATCTTTCGCTGAATACATGGGCGGTTTTACAACCTACCTCGATTTTCTACTAGATACATGGGACGGTGCAGGCGGTGAGACAGAAGTGTTCGGCGGTATAGAAAAATGGGTCATCCCTTGCAATTGGAAGTTCCCATCCGAGAACTTCATCGGGGACCGTTACCACAACATCAGCCACCGCTCTGTCGATATGGTTGGCGTGGGTCCAAGTGGTGCTGGTCGCCGGGACACCACCGAGAGAGATGGTGCCACTGCGCTGGATATCTCATTCCCAGAGAGAGGGCACGGCACCATCACATTCTTGAGGCCAGACGACAAGAAAACGACTTCGTACAAACACTCCAAGATAGTCTCGGAATACTTCGCCCATTGTGAATCGGAACGCCAAAAGAATTATGGTAAATGGGCCCGTCTACTTCCTGGGCCCAGTACGGTGTTCCCAAACATGTCCTATCTCCCGCGCCAACCACGCAGTATCGCCGTTTGGAATCCTCGTGGAGCCAATAGTCATGAAGCTTGGCGTTGGTTCCTCATCGACAAGAATGCTCCGAAAGAGGTCCGAGAATTCCTGCGTCACTATTACATCAGCTATTCCGGTCCATCCGGTTTGACCGAGCAGGATGATATGGAGAACTGGAATTACGCCCACAATGCCAGTCAGGGTGTTATTGCGCGGCGCCATCCCTACAACTATCAAATGGGCCTGGGATTTGACGGCCCGCCCGTGGACACAGATGGTCTGGAAATGCCCGGCCAGATCAGAAACGTCACAGACGCGTTCGCCGGTGAACAGAACCAAAGAGGCTTCTACCAGCGATGGTCAGAATTCATGAGCGCCCCAGACTGGCATGCACTAGCCACTTGGCGCAGCGGCAACGGAAAATCGCATTAACAAATCCCTAAGTTCCGGAGGCCCTTGGGCTATGACCACAGTTGATGTAAATATCTCCCGAATCCTTCTCAAGGAAGAGATTCAAGATTTTCTTTTTCGCGAAGCAGAATTACTGGATGAACGGAACTTTGAAGAATGGCTGGATCTGCTTACGGATGATATTCGTTACTGGATGCCAATGCGTAGGAACGTGAAGGCCAGCGAACTTGACCGAGAGTTCACTCGTGAAGGACAAGATATTAACTGGTTCGATGAAGGCAAAGAAACTCTAGAACGCCGTGTAAAACAGATTGTGACCGGCGTCCACTGGGCCGAAGAGCCGTTGTCACGCATCTGCCATTTCGTCACAAACGTCCAACTACTTGGAGCGGAGCCGTCAATCACAGATCCAATTGCAGTCTCAGTGAAGTGCCGGTTCTTGATCTACCGAAATCGTGTTCAAACAGAGACCGACTTTCTGATTGGCAAACGCGAAGACACACTCAGAAAGGTAAATGAAGAGTGGAAGATTTCACAGCGAAAAATCATCTTAGACCAGAATGTGTTACTAGCAAAAAATCTTACTTTTTTCTTCTAGCCTTGAGGGTTTCGAATACGAACCAACAACTTCAACAATGGAGTACATTCTTAAATGGCCGAAGTAGTTAATCTCATTACCTTGGAGGTAGGGGTCAGGGTATCTACCACCGCCGGTGCCACAATAGAAATTATTCAGAACCCCAAAGACGGCGTCTGGGTTTTTGGAAAATACACGATTAACCCCGATGACCCGTCCTTAGTTGGGACTGAAGAAATGTTTTTTGCCCAAGACCTCACAGAAGTCCTGAACTGATGGTCAATTTCATCTCGCAACAACCCAGCCACGATGAACTGCGGGAAGCATTCCAAGCAGGATTCGATTCGATCGATGACGGTGATGGTTTTTACTTTGGGTTCCGTTCGTTTCTTGAGGAGCGCGGATTTGAAAGGCGGTATGACATTCCATGTACCTGCACTGACAACGGAGACCGCGGACATCAACCAGAATGCCGTTACGTGAAAACTTACAACCGGTGACGCCTCTTCACGTGAGACCATCTTCCCCGGAGGTATTCAGGTTACTGGGCATGGTAATTACTTGCCTTTATTTTGTGTTAGTGCCCGGGACGCAAGCATATGTGAGGCATACCGAAACCTCAACAGGCCTATGGGCCAGGAACAGAACTCGCGACAAAAAGGGCGAAAATAACGTAGACTTCCCTGCCTGATTG
>CAYVIG010000065.1:0-11317 GCA_964451445.1 uncultured Dehalococcoidia bacterium | reverse complement strand
GTGTTTGGAGCCCTGGCTGCAGGAAGGGCAATCAGCCTATTGTTTCTGGCTGCATTCACGTCTTGCACCGGGGGATCAGCGGTGGTGTTGGGGATTCCATCCGTACTGAACTTCACATCGGCAGGTTTCTGCAACTAGGCACCGGGGCTCTCCTGGTGGCAGCTTTCGTCTGATAGTCGGCCCTGGAGTCTAAACCAGCTTCATCTGGAAGCCACTGTCCTGCGGCTGGCCTTTGGCGCTTAGATGCACCGCTGGGTAGCCCAATTCACGAAGGCGAGTCGATAACTCTGGAAAGCCATTCACCGTGTAAACCTGTTTCGGCGAAACGGTCTGAACGTATTCCACCAATTCGTTGAAATCGGGATGATCGCTGTAGGGTAAGCTGGCATCAGCACCACGGCCCCAGGGCATGCTGCCGGATGTCGCCCAGCCGGTCATCTCTAGGGTCCGCTTACCCCGGAACTCCATCAAGGCCTCACGCCGTCTGCCAGGGGGAAACATCAGCACCCAGCCCTCCGGCCATTCGCCCTCAAACAGCTTCACTTTACCTGGGAATTCCACTCCGGCTTCCAGATATATCTGGGTTCCCTGGTAGATACTTTCCTCGATCATGACGTCGAAACCTTCACCTAACAGGTGGTGCAACAATTCTTGAGACTTGCCCAACCGCCAACCCTGAATCACCGGACGGTCGCCCCTGGAAAGCCACATCCTCAGGGTCTTGTAGGCAGTCTCCAAGACCTGTTCCTCGGGTGGGAATACATACTCGGGACGCCCATAGGTGGACTCGATGACCAGTGTGTCACAGGAAACAGGCTCCAAAGGTTCATTAGTCGGGCTTTTGCGGCTTTTGATATCTCCGGTGTAGAGCACCCTTTCGCCGGTCTCTTTGGATACGACCAACGCCTGGGCCGAGCCAAGGCAGTGGCCGGCGGGATGCAGGGTCATGGTATAGGCAGGGGTCTCGTAGGGCTCGTGGTATGGAAGGAAGATGGGGTCTGATTTCTGAAGATAATCGCCCAGCAGGTTGGCGGTTTCCGGGGTGAGAACTGGCTTGATATGACGCGCCGTGTGGTCGGAGTGGGCGTGGGAAATCAGGCTGAATTCACGCTTTCTAGTTGAATCCATCCAAAGGTCCAAATCGGGCAGATAGACTCCGCTTTTGAACACCGCCTGCACTGCACAGCCCTCACATCAAATATCACAAAAGAATCCAGGGAGAATCCCTGGAGACGACGCAGCCGAGTATATCACGGTGTACTGGACTGCCAATTCGTCCCAAGTGTCACGAATATTGGTGTCCAGCAGCAAATTGTGGGGTATAATCTGCGCCCATGGGCTCTATGTTTCCATTGGGTCCAAATCTCAATTCAAAAGGTGGGAATATGGCGGGTCAAGTTGGCGAAGTAGCCCCCGAATTTAAACTCCCTGCCGCTGACGGGGATATATCCCTTAGCGATTACAAGGGTAAGAAGATAGTTGTCCTTTCCTTCCACGTGTTCGATTTCACCGCTGGTTGAACGACGCAAGCAACCTCGTTCCGTTCGGAGTACAAACGCTACGAGGATAGTAATGCTCAGGTTCTGGGCATCAGCTGCGACACAGTTCCATCCCACAGGGCATGGAGCACGGCCATGGGTGGACTCCCGTACCCGGAGTTGTCTGACTTTCACCCCAAGGGTGAAGCGAGTAAAGCCTACGATCTTTACAACGAAGAACGCGGAGCCAGCAAACGCGCCGTGATCATCATCGATAAGGAGGGCGTGATTCAGTTCCGTGAGGAATATGAACCCGGGACTCTACCAGACCCGGTCGACATATTTCGGGTGGTCGATAAGATGAACGCGTAATCCGTTCAGTAAATCCCGGACTCCAGACATCAAAAAGGCGCCCCAAAAACGGGGGCGCCTTTTATCTGCCATTTTTAAACAATCTCCGTAAAATAATTACGAAAAAATTATGCCGTCCCGATTAGTCGGGACGGCCTTTTTAGGCTCTAAGTCAAGTACCCAGGAAACGGTCTAGCCGGTGATGCGCTGGACCAGATACCGTAGGGTTCCCTTCGGGACGTTGATGGTAACTTCCTCGCCGACCGTTCGATCGAGGAGCGCTTGACCGACGGGAGAGGTGGTGGAAATCTTGCCTTCTGAGACATCCGCTTCTCGGACATCGACCAAAGTGTAGGCAACGGTTTTGCCGGAGTTGGTGTCCTTCAAGGTCACCTTGGCGCCAACTGCGGAGCGGGCCACCTTGGACGATACACCTTCAGGAAGTATCTGTGCGTTGTTGATGCTTGCTTCCAACTCACGGATGCGGAGCTCAACGATTCCCTGCTGGTCTTTGGCGGCGTCCAACGGTGCGTTTTCGCGGAAGTCCTTGTCGGCCATGGCCCTTTTGATATCTTCCAAGACAAGGGCTCGCTGGTCCTTGAGATCATCCAGTTGGCCGACCAATCGGTCATAGCCTTCCTGAGTCAATTGGCTGCCGGTGGGACCGGAACGACCGATGGTGCGGGTGCTGGTCTTTGCCGTTGTGGTTGCAGTACGTCGGGTGCGGGGGACTCTGAGGTGTGATGCCAATCCGTTTTCAATCCATCCTTGGTCTTTCCAATATGCAAGGAAGACCTTGACGGGGCCTAGCCGGCTTGCAGACTCGGCTCCGCCGAGACCGATCTGCTGTGCATATTCAGCAACTTCCGAGGGGGCTAGTTCAGAAACTTTACGCTCCCGTCCGCACCAGGCCACGAAACGGCCCAATTCTTGATGACTCTGCTGAACTGCTTTTGGGGATTTCTTGGCTGCCACAAAATGGGTCAATGCTTCAGAAATTAAGGGGCTTTGCTCGGTCGTCACTCAAGTGCCTCCACCTTCAGTAAGTCTTCCAGTTAAGTCTTCAGTCGATAATCAGATATCGTAAACGCGCACCATGATGCTGCTATGTAATGTAGGGACTGGCCGGAGTGCCGAAAATGCTTTGAGGAGGTTTCCGGGGGGCGTGATTCGAGCCCTGTTTCCGGAATCTTCACAGTTTGCTTATCAAGGGGTTCCAAGTGGATTGAACGCCTAGTTCGCGCCAAAAGGATGTGCAAAACACTCTAAAATCATAACAGTAACCCGCTGCAAAGGCAATTCTAAGTTTTCCGCTGACGGCCACCGGTCGGACCGGCCAGAGGCGCTCGTTGGCCTAAACTCAAGGTCCCCATTCAACAGCGATCGGCGACAAAACATCCTCCAAGAAACGCCGTCTTCCTCGCAGGAACGACGGTGAACTGCCAACAAAACAATCGGCGAAAATCATGCCTTTGATGTCCTTCCTATCGGTCTGCAAACATCTCATATAGAAAAATAATAAAGGGCTGGCGTCTGATTGCCAAGATTCGCCTTGTGCTAGGCACGTAGATTTTACAGAGGGCTTTTGACTCCAGCATAGGTAGGATGTAGCATACTGTCGGCTCTGTGCATTATGCCTGCCGAGTTACCGGTGCTAGCCAAACTATGGCGGCACAGTAACCCATCTTATTTAATACGGAATCGGAATAGATGAGTCCCCAAAAACAACCGCCTGCTGGCTCCTCCCTTGCAGGCCCAACAGCTGTACCAGCATTCGTAAAAGAACTGGATCGTCTGGTTGCTTTGGCCCAACAGGGTCACAAGCCCGACTCGGCCTTTAACAACCCTTCCCAAGAATGGCTCGTTGGCCATATGAACGTGCTCCAAGACCTCCCAGAGGCCGAGCAGCAGGCTTTCTTGAGTGAAGCTGGAATCATAGACAAAGAAGCTGAAGTAGCCAACGCCGCAGGAAAAGCGGCAGGCCGCGCCTGGCCCGGAGTGGTCGTCCGCCTAGACACTGGCGGTTACGCGTTCTTCAGCCAATTGGGTGTGGTACGCCGCCCCGATCTGACAATGTACTTCATCGACGGGTTCGCAAAGAACCGTGACGGTGTGGTGTTCTCCAGCGAAAACCAGACGTTATTCACCGAGGTCTTCGCCTACATCAACAAGTTCATGGAAGAGAAGCTGGCCTCAGGCGACACCATCGTCCAGTCGGACCGCCAGGTGGCCGATGCGCCAGGACGCTCATTCCACGCCCGTCAGATGCTCTTTGGCACCAAGTACATGCAGATACCAATAATGTGGCGGCAACTTACCTTCCCGGCCACTGAAGAGATCGCACGAGAGAAGCCAGACATCCTTGAAGTGTCTCTGCCCCACTGGATGGAAGACCTGGGATTGCCCGAAGAGTTGAAGAAGCGTCTTACTGACCAGGGGTTCACCCAGCTAGTCTTCAAGGCACCCACCCGCGGCCTCTCACTGCACCTGGGATTTGACTACGTTGGCGAACACAAGATGGGTCCTCTATCCATCGCCATGTTCCTGGTTAAAGAGAAAGACGGCCTGGCCATCCAAGCCGCACTGAGCATGGCCCGGGCCAAGACGCTAACCGGCCAGACCAAGAACACCGCCCTAATCACCGTTGGACCATCCCTCCACGGTAAAAGCACCCTCACCATCATGCTGGAGCTAGCTAACAGCGAACTGGCCAAGAAGCTCAGCTTGAAGACCGATGCCGATGAAGGCGTATACCCCATGAACGACGACATCGTTCTACTGCAGCAATTGAAAGACCCAGTGCAGGTCAACAAGGACGGCAAGCAGTCCACTATCTACTACGGCATCGATGGCACAGAGAACAACATGTACGCCATGCCGTTTGGCCTCAACCACGCAGAAGACCCCATCACCTTTGAGTCTGTCCGCGGCACCGACCAAGACCCCAACGCCGAAGAGACGTTGGAGAACGTGCCGATAGACATGTCCTCTTACAAGCCCAATTTCCTGGCAAACCCGGTGCGCAACATGCGCGTAACCCTCTCCCGCACCAGGTTGGTGGCTAGAAAGGGCGCCAACGACATCTTGGGCAGGATCACCGGCGGCCGGGAGACTGCGGGTGTTCACGTACCCATGGAAGACACCGACCAGGTATTCTGGCAGGCGGTCATGCGCCAGAACACCGTGGTGCCGCCGCTGCGCCGACTATCTGCCGAGCAATATATCAGGAGCTTGATGTACGGCGAAGCGGTCCAGATGGGAGCCGCCATCGGTGTCATTGGCCAACCTTATGTTGAGTACTTCTCTGACCCGTTCATCATCGGCCTGGAAGACGAGAACGCCAACAACCTCTACAACATCGTCAAGAAGATTGAAGAGGGCGGCATGAAACAACAATACTTCGTCTTCAACACTGGCGGCGTGGGTGCTGACAGTAACAGCGCGGCAACCGGCGACCAGTACAAGAAGATCCCGCGGGATCTGACCCTGATGCTTCAGGAAGCGCTGCTTCGGGACGCGGTGAAGTTCGAATACGAACCCGAGTTGGGTTCTGACGCCGCCGTCGCCATCGTCGACGAAAACGGCAACGAAGTGGTTGACCTCCGCACCGAGTGGCTACCGAAGAACATCTACGGAGACACCGATTACGCCAGCCGCATCACCGAGTTAAGCCGCCGCAGGTTCTACGGTGAGAGCTCCGCGGACAAGGCCGGAATCCTCCGGTACACCAAGGTCTTCAACCACATCTATGACATCACCGATATCCCGGTTCCCAACAACGAAAGGGAGTTGACCTGGTTGCTTTCCTTCTATTTTAACGTTGACCAGCCCTACGACACCCTTTCCGACTTGGAAGCCCATCGCGGTGAGGGCAACTCACCCGACGCGGCTGTGTCGCAGAAACTTCAGGATATGTTCAAGGAATCGGGCATCAGCATTCCCAATAGCGATGTTGCCCTGTCCGCCCTAGGCCTCTCGTCCTAGCTAACAAAATCTGAAAAGGCCAGGCTCGCAATGGGCCTGGCCTTTTATATTTCACTCTCGGATTCTCCATCCTGTCTTCGAGATCTTCGGTAGCGCAGATTAAAGATCTATACCGCCCCAACCGTTACACCTTCGGTGTATACTAACCGCCATTCATCAGGCGTCAGATAAGCGTAGAGTAAGCGCTCAAATTTCTCTCAGAAATACAGGAGGGTTCAACGTGAAAGCAGCACAGATCACCGAATTCGGCGGCCCCGAGGTGATGAAATACGTGGACGTGGCCGACCCGACTCCCGAAGAGGGAGAAGCAGTGGTCAAGATTGAAGCGGCTGGAGTCAACTTCACCGATGTCTACAGCCGCCAGGGTGTGAACCCTGGCCCACCGCTACCCCGCATCATTGGAGTGGAGGGAGCTGGAGTGGTCCAGGCCATCGGCTCCGGTGTTACCGAGGTTCAAGTAGGAGACGCGGTCACCTATTGCACCGCTCCCGGCACTTATGCCGAATTGGCAGTTGTTCCCGCCTGGAGGTTGATGAAACGTCCTGCCGGTGTCGATGCCAAAGCCGGCGCTGCGGCCATTCTTCAAGGCATGACCGCCCATTATCTCTGCCACTCCACCTATCCTGTGCAGAAGGGTGATCGAGTTATCGTCCACGCCGGCGCTGGCGGAATGGGCTTGCTCCTAACCCAGATGATCAAACGACTAGGCGGCTACGTGTTCTCAACGGTTTCCACCGAGGAAAAGGCTGAGCTTTCCAGAGGAGCAGGAGCAGACCACGTGATCCTCTACACCCAGCAGGACTTTTCCGAAGAGGTCAAGAAGGCCACCAATGGCGAGGGCGTACAGGCAGTGTACGACGGCGTGGGTAAGACCACCTTCAACCAAAGCATCGCAAGCCTTGGCCGCCGCGGTCACATGGTCTTATACGGGGCGGCCAGCGGCGCTCCCGACCCCATCAGCCCGGGGATTCTGGGCGCGGGATCCCTGTCCCTCACCCGGCCAGGACTTGGTGATTACACCGTGAACCGGGCCGAGTTGGAGCAGCGGGCCGGAGATGTCCTGGGCTGGGTTAGTTCAGGTGAACTGAAACTCCGGATTGGCGGAGAATTTCCTTTGTCAGATGCACCGGAGGCCCACCGGCAGTTGGAGAGCAGGGCCACCACAGGCAAGCTGCTGCTCATTCCCTAAAACCGTCGGTAATCCAACTAGAAAGCAGTGGGTGATTCACCACAAACGGCGTCATCCACTGCCTAGCAAATAATTGTTGACCGCCTTAGTCGACTTTAATATAATCGTAAGAGACGATTCCCCTTAGGAGATAATCATGGCCGAGGTTGTAACCACAGAAGAGATCTATGAGGCTTTGAAAACGGTGTATGACCCGGAAATCCCGGTAAACATCGTCGACCTCGGCTTGGTCTACGACGTCCAGGTAAAAGACTCGGACGTCTACGTCCAGATGACCCTCACTTTCCCCGGCTGCGGCATGGGGCCGTACATCGGCCAGCAGGCTGAATGGGCAGTACAGGAGCTGGACGGCGTTGAAGAAGTCCAGATTGAGATGGTCTTTGACCCGCCCTGGTCGCCCGAGTTGATCAGCGAAGAGGCCCGCTCGCAATTGGGCATCTAGACCGGACCATCTTCCTATTAACGCCTGGTCTTAAGAACGACTTTTTACTCAGAACTTGGGAGTAGATTCCAACGTTCCGAATCACTCACCCGAACCCCTTCCGGAGGACTGCATGCCCACGCCCCAGGAAACGGCACGCCTAGAACAGATAAAAAGGACCTGGCAGCAAAAACGCCAGATCACCGAACGTCTTAACCGGATCAAGACCAAAATCGGCGTCTACAGCGGCAAGGGCGGCGTCGGCAAAACCACCGTGGCCGTCAACCTGGCGGTGACTTTGGCCAACCATGGAAACACCGTTGGTCTTCTGGATGTAGACATCGATTGCCCCAACGTTGCCAAGGTGATTGGAATCACTGACAAGCCAGAGTACATTGACGGTCAGATCATTCCTTCGGAGAAATGGGGCGTTAAAGTCGTCTCCATGGCCTTCTTCCAGGAAAATCCTGACGAGGCCATCATCTGGCGCGGCCCGATGATCCATAATGCGATCAGCCAGTTCCTGCAACAGACCGATTGGGCAGACCTCGACTATCTGATCGTCGACCTGCCTCCAGGCACCTCGGACTCGCCTCTCACCGTGATGCAGAACCTGCCGATGGACGGGTTCGTCGTGGTCAGCACTCCGCAGGATCTGGCCAACCTGGACGCCAAACGCTGCATCAACATGATTCGGAAGCTAAACATGAACGTCCTCGGTGTGGTGGAGAACTACACCGGTGAGATGTTTGGCGAAGGCGGAGGGAAGAACCTGGCTAAGGAAGTAGAAACTCCTTTCCTGGGAGATATCGCCCTGCGGCCCATCTACCGTGACTCTTCGAAGCCAACAGCGCTGTTAGACAAGTCTGTAGAAGAAGAATTCAATTCCTTAGCGAAAGAGATGAAGAAAAGCCTCAAGGAATTTGGGTCAGAAGCTCCCTAAGCCCTGATATTCAAAAAGCCCCGCCAGGTTTCACCTGGCGGGGCTTTTTTTGTCTGACATCGAATCAGCGAAATCAGCATGAAAGGTCAGTCGTCCGAAGATATTTGAGCCTCTGAAGGTTCCTCTGTCTTGCCTTTTCTTCGCTGTCTGCGGGGCGGTCGTTCCGGTGGAGCTTCTCCAGAAGTGATGCTCATCAGAAGCTCCACCTCCCGGTTCATCGCCTCCTGGGAATGTCCACTGCCCTCACCCATTCTGCGGAACTTCTGGTAGCGCTTCTTCAATAGTTTGCCTTCAGACAACTTGGCCAGTTGGACGATGTTGATGAGAATGGCATTCTGCAGCACCGACGCCGCCTCTCTGGGATCAAGATGGGAACCGCCTTCCGGTTCAGGCACGATCTCATCTGCGATACCAAGTTCCTGGCAGTCGTGTGCCGTCAACATCAGAGCCTCAGCCGCCTCCCGGTCAAGGGTGTGGTCATGGTGAGCATTACCGAGGGTATGATTCACCGACATTGGAGAGTACACGGCATACTGCTGTATCAGAATGCGGTCTGACAAACTCAGAGCCAGCGCGCCCTCACTGCCGCCTTCGCCTATGACCACCGACACCATAGGAGTCGGCACCGTAAGCATCGAAGAAAGAGTCCTGGCAATGGCGTTCCCAATCCCCTGTTCCTCTGCTTCCAAACCAGGGTCAGCGCCCTGAGTATCGATCAAAGTGACAAGGGGCAGCTTAAATCGGCAAGCCAGGTCGATGACTCGCTGGGCTTTGCGCAGGCCGTCAGGGAACACGTGATACCGCTCACCTTCCACCAACTGGCGCCGTTGCTGGCCAATCACAGCCATCGGTTGCCCATCCATGAACCCCAACCCTGCGATGATTGACCGGTCGTCACTATTGAGCCGGTCACCCCTTAGCTCGATGAACGGATCCATCATCGACCGGAAATAGGCGATGGACTGTGGGCGCTCAGAATTTCTGGCGGCAGTAACCGCTTCCCACGGCTCCACAGCGTCGCATGGCAAAGGTTCCGCCTTGAGCAGGTTCTTGTGGTTGGACTTACCGTGTTTGTGCGCCGTGAGTATTTCCAACAGTGACGAGATTCGCGGCTGCAAGTTCTCGCGATCGACCACATTGTCGAGCAGGCCATGGCCAACGTGGGCTTCTGCAGTATGGGCGTCCAGCGGCAGGGGCATCTTGGACACTTCGCGTAGAGTGCGCAGAGGAGAAAGCCCTATCAATGAACCTGGCTCGGCCAGTATCACGTCGGCCAGATTGGCAAAGCTGGCGTAGGCTTGGCCAGTAGAAGGGTTTGCCAAAACAACGATGAAAGGGACTTCTTCATCCCGCAGTCGGTTGGCTGCGGTCACAGTTTTGGCCATCTGCATAAGAGAGAGGACGCCCTCTTGAATCCGGACTCCACCACCCGAAACCACGGCTACAGCAGGAATGCCGCGGCGGGCCGCATTCTCGAACGCCATGGACACTTTCTCGCCGACCACACTACCCATGGTTCCGCCCATGAAGCCAAAGTCCAAGACAATGAGCATCGTCTCAGTGTCTCCGATTCGACAAACTCCGGTGACTGCTGCTTCAGTGAGACCCGTTCTATTCTGGTCGTGAGAAAGGAATTTTCGATAGCGGGAACGTCGTGAAAAGGAAAGGGGTTCCATCGAACTGACGTATTTGTAGGACTCTTTGAACGTACCTTTATCTGCCATCAGTTCAACTCGCTGTCGTGCGGTGACTGTGTAATGGAACCGGCAAAAAGGGCAGACCCGGTAGGTCAGGTAGGAAGGGGAATCGCTAATTGGTTCTTCGCAGAACAAGCACCGATCGTGAACAACAGACAGATAGGCGCGATCCGGTTCGCCATCGCGGTTGAAAAGGTGGACTAAGAAGTTTGCCAGGTTGCGCAAGCCGGCCTCCAGAGTAATACCGAGAGCGGGTTGCTATGTTAAAACAACCACAGCTTCTCTCCCACGGTGCCTCCTCCATCATACAAAACCTACGACGATATTGGAATCCTGAAAACCGATAGATGTCAGAAACCTTAAATGATTCATTACCATATGCGTATTAATAAATGTCATAAGCGTCTTCCATAAAATTAACCTACAGAAAGTCGTTTTTCCGAGAAAAGACCAGCAACATGATATCATTCGGATTGAGTAAACAAAGCTGGAACGACGTTGAATACTACCTAAAATTGAGCTACATTCTGCTTAATGTGCCAGCCAAGATAGTAATATTAAGAGAAATATTGGAACCGTTATGTTAATTGGTCATTAGCTCACCGTTATGAAGCTTACGGGGAAAATACCGGGTTCCCTTTCTTAGGCTCTGACCGTTCCCCATGCTCGAATAGGTTTTGAAACCCAACATAGTCGGGAGACAAAGCTGCCAGCCAGATGAATTGACATAGGTATCGGGACAAGCACCATAGAGGGTTACCTGACCCAACCCGGGGGAGAGGGCCACATCCCGCGGTGATCGTGATTGACTACCGTCCTATGGCTACGTTGGTCTGGCGCCATCCATATTCCACCGTGAAGGTCCGATGACCACTGGCCTCCATGAAGAGATTGGCCTCGCCATGACACGACTGGGCCGGTCCACCGACGCCATCATCTTGCAAGATGTCAAAGCGTAGGTGGATTACATCAAGACTCAGTCTTTCGTCTGTGGTGACAAGATAGGCATCATTGGTTTCTGTTATGGAAGCAGGGTTGGGTCTCTAGCCGCCTGGAATATCAGCGATCTATCGGCTTCCGTGGTGTTCTATGGCGTAGGAATCGATTCTTCCCTCGGCGATGGTCCTTCACCCCTTGAGCAGACGTGCAATATCGGTTGCCCGGTACTCGGATTGTTGGGCTTGGAATATACCAACCCCGGATCTGGAAATGTGGAGAAGTTCGAGCCTGCATTGACTTAGAACGGCAAGGTAC
>CAYVIG010000064.1:0-11543 GCA_964451445.1 uncultured Dehalococcoidia bacterium | reverse complement strand
GTCGGATGGCTGCGATCTGAGGAGTCTCGTCACAGCTCACCACAGCGATGGCGTTACCGCCGTATACGGGCCGGTTGGCAAGTAGTTTCTTCTCAGCGGCATCCACCGAGACTTCCAGGCAGTCCTGGGCTAGGCCGACTCCCAAGCGGAAGGCGAGTCGAGGAGCCAGGTCCCGGCCTTCGTTGGTGCGAGCGACCAAGATGACGCGGGGGGCGACCTCTTTGCAGAGGGATTCCATTGCCGTCAGTTGAAAATCGATCTGGTATTGGGCCAGCAGCGGGTGATTCACTGCATAGACTTTCTGTGCACCGTGGGCTATGCCCTGTTGGGCCGCTACGTCTAGGGTGTCACCCAACAGGGCAACTGCCAGTTCTTCGCCAAGTCCCGCTGCGACTTTCTGCCCGGCGGCCAGCAGCTCAAGGGTTGTGCTGCCCAGTTCTCCGCCTGAAGCGTCGCCGATTATCAGTACTCCGGTGCCATCAGCCATCGCGGCCTCCTGTGCTTATGGAATAACACTGGCAAGGCCGTGCGGCCACCAGTTTAAAGCTAGTTTCTTACTCAGTTATGGTTGCGGTAACTAAATTACCTTGTCTTCCCGCAATTTCAGGGCCAAGAGTCGGCCAGAATCGCCTGGGTCGTCGCCCTCGATGATCTCGCAGTCCTGGTCGCTGACCGGAACGAAGAGGTCACGCAATGTGACACGCGGCGAGGATTGGGCGGCATCCAAGTCCAAGTCGGAAGCGCTCCAGATGGTCGGCTTCTTCCTAGTTGCAGCCATGATTCCCCGCAGTGTGGGGTATCGGGGTTGACCCAACTCGTTACTAACAGTGATCAGGGACGGTAGGGGCGCTTCAACAACCTCATAGCCGTCTGGGATGATTCGCTCGACGCGAACCTTTCCGTCGGCGACATCAACCTTCTTGCCGAGGGAGATGGATGCCATTCCCAGAATCTCGGCTACGCCCAGAGGGACCTGTGCGTTGTCCCAGTCAGAGGCTTGGCGACCGCAGATGATTAGGTCGAATCCACCGAGCTTACGGATCGCCGCCGCCAGGTATTGGGCGGTCAGGAAGCTGTCGATGGTGTTTTCGAAGATGGAATCCTCCAGAAGGACCAACTCGTCGGCACCCATGGACAGCGGTTTTTTCATAACATCCAGGGCAAACTCGGTTCCCGTTGAGATCACGGTCACCGTGGCTTCTTGTGCATCTTTGATCAAGAGGGCGGCTTCCACCGCATTCTCGTCGAAACCGTTTACTACTGGGGGAATATTGGGTGGCGGGACCACCTTTTTTGACCCGTCATCTATCTTAAATGCTGCCATGGGCATTTCGGGATCGATCACCTGTTTTGCTAGAACGCCTATATTGATAGCCATAGCTCTCCTAATGTCACGGTAGGCAGCCCATTAACGGCCTGAAACGAGTCTGCCGAAACCTTGTGAAACATATCACCCAGCCCCTTAGGTGTCAATTGAAACCGAGACTGGCTAGGCAAGCGTAAAACCATAATACAAATCATTCAAGATGCTATAATTTTCACCAGAAGGGTGAGCGCTTCGGGATTGTTGCCACAACTCGATATCGGCAGCTTGATTTACCAGATATTGAAGGGTCTTATTTACGAGGTCTTATTACCAATGAACACACTAAAGACATTCTTTTTGATGATGGTCATGTCGGCGTTATTACTTTTGGTGGGCGCGATGCTTGGTGGGATTGGCGGTATCATCATCGCGTTTATTATCGCCATTGCCATGAATTTTGGAGCCTATTGGTTCTCGGACCGTATAGCCCTGAAAATGACCCACGCCACTCATGTAACGGAAGCCGACGACCCCGAGCTATACAGTATCGTGCGAGAACAGGCTGACCTGGCTGGGTTGCCCATGCCAAATGTGTTTGAGATCGAATCTGAATCGCCCAACGCCTTCGCCACAGGCCGCAATCCTGAACATGCCACCGTAGCGGTGACTACCGGCATACGACGGATACTCAACAGACAGGAGTTGGGCGGCGTGCTGGCCCATGAGATGGCCCATGTTGGTAATCGTGACACGCTGATCATGGCCATGGTCGCGACGATTGCCGGCGCGATTTCCATGCTGGCCATGTTTGCCCAGATTTCAGCCATGTTCGGCGGCATGAGCGGACGCAGGGGTGGCGGCGGGAACATCATCGGTCTGTTGCTGGTTGCTTTCGTCATGCCACTGGCAGCCGGTGTGGTCCGGGCGGCAATCTCCCGCACCAGGGAATATCAGGCGGACGCTACCGGCGCACTTACGTCCGGTGACCCGTTGGCCCTGGCCAGCGCCCTTCAGAAGCTTGAACTGGCTTCCCAGAGTCGTCCCATGAAGGTCGCCGAAGGTGCGTCGCATCTATTCATAGTCAATCCATTGAGGGGGGCGAGTATGTCCAAGATGTTCTCCACCCACCCTCCCATGGCCGAGCGTATCAAACGCCTGCAGGACATCAGGCCCAACTTCTAACTTGCCCAATTAACAGCAACCAAAAGCCCGGTGATCTAAATCACCGGGCTTTTCTATTTCCTCTGTATTCGGCTGAAAACGGATGGGTGTTAACCATTCCTCCACGCTAAACTCCCTGAAATTGGCCATTTTGGCTCGGGTTGTCCAACGAAAATAATCAGGAAACTGAACTCCTTTTATCGATATATAGGTGGACATGGGCTGCTTGATATCGCTATTCCGCGCTGCGGTTGCATTGGTGCTTTTCGTAATCATCTTCGTCGGATTTCTCTCGTACCTGATTCTGAACAACTTCTCTGACAAGCTTCTAAGCGTGGATTTTTACACCAACACCCTGGCTGCAGAGGACACTTACAACCGTATATATGACGACATCCTTTTGGACGATGAACTCAAGGAAACCACGGAAAGGTTCCTCGGTGACATAGAGGTCGTCGGCCACCAAGAGATCGTAGACTTGTTGCGAGAGATTATGCCGCCGGAATACATCCAATCTGAGGCGGAAGGAGCGATCGAACGGACAGTGGACTACATCAATGAAGATGTGGATGATCTGGAACTGTATATCGACCTGAACCAGCCGTTGGACAATGTCAAACGGGTCATGCTTGATTACATCGACGGTCGGATAGATGAACTGGAAGTCGAAGATCCAGGCTTCAGTGGTTGCTCCACCGACGCGGCGCAGAGCTTGGCCAACAGTTTCTCGGTGAGGTTCGACCAAATAGCAGACGGTGTCGTTCCAGAATCAGTGCCCTCTCTATCGGCGATCGATGTACCCTGTCGAGTGATCATCTTCGAGTTGGCCTACAGCACTCTCATCGACAGCGCTGGTCTGCCCGAGGCTACTGCCACGACCCTCAAGGATGGCAAAGGCGACCTTAGACTGCCATTTGCCCAAGGCGACACCCTTGAAGTTCTGAAGGTTTCGGCCCGCTTGCTTGCTGAGCCCCTGATGGATGATGCCATTAAAGGAGTGCGGGAAGACCTAACAGAGGCCGGCCAGTTCGATTTGATACGCCAGATTGCCAAGTGGGATGACGAAACCACAGAAGCCCAGATCAGAACAGACCTAGGTGATGGACGTGATTGGATATCCAAGGCCAGCAACTTTGGCGACATGGCATCGATGATCATGGTGATTGGTGGGGCGGCCGCCATGGCATTGATATTCTTCCCAACCCTGGGCGGGATGTTGCGTTGGCCAGGAATAGCGCTTCTGGTCACGGGCGGTTTTTTCTTTGTGGTTGGCAAGATCGCTCAGTCTAAAGTCCCCGACGCGCTGGCAGATGCGGTGGAAAACGGGGCTGGCCAGGTGTCTAACGTCCCTCCGGCGGTGACCGATTTGGGTACTGATATCCTGGTATCTTTCGGTTCTCAACTGACCGACGGAGTTGTAGCACCGTCAATCACAATGCTGACCTTTGGTATCATCCTGTTTGGGGGATCCTTCTTCTCGATAATCCTTAAGCGGTTCATTCCGTTCCTAAAGTAAAGGGTCTGCATTTCACCAAGCGCATATGAAAAGAGGGAGGGATTTATCCGTCCCTATTTTATTGCGGATGCCGTAAGTTTATTAGAACAATGCGATGGGGCTGACCGGAGATCCGGTCACGTTGCGTAACCGCAGGGGTGCGAGGGTCAGCATGAACTCGTAGCGGCTCCTCTGGGCGCAGGCTTCAGCTAACTCTTCCAGGTTGGCGTTGTCGATCAGCCACAACCCCAGTGTTACCAGACACATGGTGTGTAGTGGAGAACCAACCGTGCTGTAGTGGGACGGTCTAAAGTCGTTGGACGTGTCAGTGCCCAACATGGCGATGCCCCGCTCCTTAAACAACGGTGTGCAGGCTACTTGACAGGCTGTCATGGGTTCGCCTGCCCGTGCGGGAGGCCTGGCCAAACGCATCTTGTAGTTGCCGGTACGGACCAGGAGTACGTCACCCTCTTCAATCTTGACTCCCTGAGCCTCTTCAGCTTCCAGCAGGTCCCCTGGCATCACCGGCTCGTTGGGGTCCAGATACTCCACTCCCCTGAGTTTTGGCAGGTCCAGCAGCACGCCTTTGGTTACGATTCCCGAGTAAGCGGCCTCAATGGAGTGGGTCTGTGCTCCCTGTCGGGACGTGATCATGTTGGCAGGTTTCCCGTTGTACAAGTTGCCCTTCCAGGAGTAATGGGACATGGCGTCTATGTGGGTGATGCTCTGGCCGTGGAAGACCATGCCGATGAACTCAGCGGCCCCGCGGCGGGTGTATTGTCGTTCCGGAGAGTCCTCCATCCGACCCTCACCGCTGTCTACCATGAACCGCTGGACCTGGAAGGTGACATCAGCGTTCATGTCGCTGCTAATGGGACGGGCACAACTCACTGGTATACCGTCTTGCACCAATGCCGCCGCCTGCATGCGCTTGGCCGGGGTGATCAGGTTCAAGCATCCAAGTTGGTCGTCTTCGCCCCAGCGTCCCCAGTTGCTGAGGGACTCCATCCAGCCGAGTACTTGAGACTCATCCGGTATCTGTTGGGAAGTTGCCTGCGTCATGGGTTCTCCTCGTGTATTCGCGTTTTGGAGATTTTCAGCGTGAATCTTAATTCCATGCCCTGTATGTTCGCGGGGCATTATCTATAATTGCGAGCCTATGAAATCTGGTGAGCCGTTCAAGAAATCTCTGGCGTCCACAACTCTTTTCCCTTCGAGCTGGACTTTATGCAATCCTAAGAACCCCTCGCTTGTCGCAACTGCCGCGGCGACATCGGGATGGTTGGTTCCAACCACGGTTCCAGGGACGAATTCGGTGGATGAAGACGAGATTATCGAGGCTTCTAAAATCTTTAGATTGCTGTCGTTCCAGTTGGTGAATAGCCCCGGCCAAGAGGTGAACGCCCTCACCTTGCGTTCTAGTTCAATCGCGCTCAATGACCAGTCAGCCAGGCCATCGGCACGGTCAAATTTTCGTGTGACCGATGCTTTAGTCTCGTCCTGAGGTTCTGATTTCAATTCCCCTGATTGCCATTGGGGAAGACTCTCTTGCAACAACTCCCCACCCAGTTTGAATAATTCCGCAGTGAGTCCGTCTGCGGTCTCATTGCCCTTGAGAAAAAATTCGTGCTGGGCGATCAGCGGCCCTGTGTCCATGCTTTCGTCCAGCAGTAGGATGGTGACTCCGGTGATCAGATCACCATTCAAAAGACAGGTGGCCACCGGAGATGGTCCGCGGTACCTGGGCAGTATGGACGGATGGATGTTAAGACAACCCAGGGGAGCCACGTCCAATACCGGTTTTGGCAGTAGTTTCCCGTAGGCGGCGACGGCGATGGCGTCTGGTTGCAAGTCTGCCAACTCGTCCTGGACTTCTTGAGATCGGAAATTATTTGGTTGGAAGATGGGCAGGCCATGTTCAAGGGCATAAACTTTGATCGGCGATGCCTGGGGTTTGCGTCCCCTACCGGCGGGACGGTCCGGAGAGGTGTAAACGCCCACTACCTGGCTGTCGCTAATGGTAGCAAGACTGCCGAGCACTGGAACCGCGAAAGATGGAGTGCCCATGAAGACTATGCGCATGGAATCAAGGACCTTATGGTAGATATTCAGTGCTGTGAACTTGGTTTAGCTAACATAAAACGCCACCAAAGACGTGAAATTCTCTTGACACTGAAAAAATGCTATTGATAGAATACCTTAACCGCTTGGCGGGAATTTTTGAAGGAGGTGAAGGTTTATGGATGATAGTTTAATACGCAGGGGCGATGGTAGGCATCAGTCTGGACACGACGAGGTGATTGTTTCGTAGCTGACAGCTCGAAATAAGTTATCCCGTACGTCGGGCCCAGGCCAATGTCTACCATCGCCCCTTGACCCCGGTTTGTACCTAAGGGCGAGTAAAGCAACCCAGAGTTGGCCGGGCCCTTCTTTGTGTCCGGCGAATTCGCCGGATTTTTTATTTCCCATCCAATCTTTAATTATTCAAAAATAGTTAAAGGGTACCGGGAAAGGCACGGTGACCAGAAATTGATGATTGTCCCATTCCAGGCGTCAATTACCCCCTTTTAAGCCAAGATTTAGGCGTCGGTCGTTTGACATTGAATTACCCCCGCCGTAAAATCGCCAAGCATGGGAACCGCAATGACGGTACTCAGGAGAATAGAGAGTTAGATGATTCGGATTCGCCTCGCCAGAGTCGGCAAAAAAGGCCGACCTTCTTACAGAATAGTAGTTGCAGATATCGCCGCACCCCGGGATGGTTCTTATCTGGAATGGATTGGAAACTATGACCCGATGGGAGACCCGCCCACGGTGACCCTGAAGAACGAGCGTGCCTCCCACTGGCTCAGCATGGGGGCCGTACCCTCCGACGCCGTGGCTCGGATCATGGCTCAGAACGGCCTGATGGAACGCACCCTCAATCAAAGCACCGCCACCAAGAAGAAGGAAGACTCGTCCGGTGTTGTGGCACCTGCTGCAGTTGCAGCTCCTGCGGAAGCCCCGGCAGACGAGGCTTCCGCCGAAGAAGCCGAACCTGAAGAAGCGCCCTCTGAGTAACAGCCTCCGCCGCCTTCACCGTCCTTATTGTTTTCCTGAGTCATTAAACACCCTATGAAAGAACTAATTGAGTACATAGCCAAATCTTTGGCCAGCGATCCCGATTCGGTGGTAGTGACCGAATCCATGGAAGATGGACGCACCGTCTTCAGACTACAGGTGGCCGACGAAGACAAGGGGAAGGTCATCGGACGTCAGGGCCGCGTTGCCCAGGCAATGCGAGTGCTCCTCCGCGTAGCAGCAGTCAAAGACGGCGCCCAAGCCGTCTTGGAAATCGTATAACTCCCACTCCCTCTTTGCCCGGTATCTTGCCATTCGCCGGACTCCGCCATGTCTGATTTCTCATCGACCTCGCCTGTCAACGAATTGATATCTGTCGGCCGAATCCTTGGCGCTCATGGCCGTGACGGAGAAATCCGCGTCAGAGCCACCAGTGACGTGCCTGACCGCTTCGACGAAGGCAGGACCCTCATGGTCTCCAAGGACGGAGTAGTCGCCGAGGAACAGACCTATCGGATCTCTAGGAGCCGGTCCACAGTCAGCAAGGGTTCCGTAGAACTGATCATCGCCTTTGAAGACTTTTTCGATAGAGACCTGGCTGCGAGACTGGCCGGATATTGGCTCTGTGTCTTTCAATCAGAGGTTCCAGAAGCAGAAGACGGCGAATACTTTCACTACCAACTGCTGGGCCTTAAAGTCCGCACCGTAGACGGGGAAGACCTGGGAGAATTGGCCGAGATATTGGAGACCGGCGCAAACGACGTATATGTGGTCGCCGGCAGCGAAAAAGACCTCTTGGTACCCGCTCTAAGCAACGTCGTGTGCGAGATAGACATCGACGCAGGGCTGATGGTCGTAGATTTACCCGAAGGTCTGCGCTGAAATCGCTTTGACCCTTACTCTCGGCTGATGCTAGAATCGAGGCCGAAAGAGTACCACTAAGAATCCCTTATAAAAACCAGATACCTATGGGAAACCACTCAGGCTATCAACCGACGGTCTTCCCTGGAGGAATGTGCAATGTCAGGTCACTCTAAATGGTCAACGATCAAACACCAGAAAGGCGCTGCAGACGCCAAACGAGGCGTCCTATTCACCAAGATTAGCCGTGAATTGGCCGTGGCTGTGAAGAACGGCGGCGGACCTGACCCTGACATGAACTTCCATCTACGCCTGGTGCTGGAAAAGGCCAAAGCGGCCAACATGCCCCAGGACAGTATCTCCAGGGCTGTGAAACGTGGCTCCGGAGAGGGCAACGACGGCGAGATTCTAGAAGAGATCACATACGAGGGCTACGGGCCCGGCGGTGGAGCCATCCTCCTCCAGGCCCTGACCACCAACCGAAACCGCACCGCATCCGACGTAAGGTCGGCCTTCAGCCGGGGCGGCGGCAACCTTGGTGAGAGCGGATGCGTCGCCTGGAACTTCGACCATCTGGGGGTGATTGGCCTGGAGATGAAGGACACGGACCGGGGCGAAGAGCTCAGCATGATAGCGATCGACGCTGGCGCCGACGACGTGAAGTTCGAAGAAGAGTATCTCGAGATCGTCACCGCCATCGACCAACTTCAAAACGTTCAGAAGGTGCTGGCCGACGAGGGAGTCCCACCAGAGGCTGGCCAATTTTCGATGGTGCCCAAGACCACCATCGCCCTTGACGACAAACAGGCGGAGCAGACCCTTCGCCTGCTGGACACCTTGGAGGACTTGGACGACGTGCAGAAGGCCTATACCAACGCAGACTTCTCCGCTGAGGTCTTGGAGCGTTATCAGTCAGCTTAGGTAGCAAGTGGGCAGACGTTTAGCCCTGGGGGCGGTTCGGTGCTTGGATACCAAACGGGTGGTGTGTAATGGGAATATTGGGGATCGACCCCGGGACTCTGAAAATGGGCTACGCCGTGATTGGCGAAGGCCCCCATGCCGATGACTACGGCGTGATTTCCCTGCCCAGCAACATGCCTCTGGAACAGCGACTGTACCAACTTCACACCCACATTCTCAACCTCATCGCCATCTTCCATCCCACTGCTGTGGCTGTGGAGCAACCCTTCATGGGCAAGGGCGAGCGCGCTTTTCCCGGCTCTGCCATGGCTGTTGGACAAGCCCAGGCTGCCGTATTTATCGGAGCGGCCAGTCAGGGGATTCCCATCTACAAGTACGCCCCCGCCCAGGTAAAAAGCGCGGTGGCTGACTACGGTGCTGCCACCAAGGAACAGATGCGCCAGATAGTGACGGCAACCCTTCAACTGGAAGAGGTTCCCCCTACCGACGCTGCAGATGCTCTGGCGGTGGGACTCTGCCACCTGACCCAACAACGATCGGCCTCAGCGCTGGACCGGATAATCATTCCTGGACAAGAACGCTGATGCCGGCCAGTTCCAACGCGATAAAGGTGTGTAGATGATTGTAGGCGTGCACGGAACTCTGGAAGCCACCGGCACGGACTGGGTACACGTCCGTGTTGGCGGTGTGACTCTGAGCGTGTCGATACCGGCCAACTCCGTGGCTGGACTAGGGACGCTTGGCTCTCAGGTAACCCTGCACACCCATCTGCGTATCCGAGACGACGAGCCGGTTCTCTTCGGGTTCACCGACCCGGCTGCCTTGGGCTTGTTTGGCATGCTGACAGCTGTTTCCGGTGTGGGGCCTCGGATGGCCCTGGCATTGCTTTCCACCCTCGACCCGGCCAGATTGCAGACGGCTATTGTCACCGGAGACGTGGCGGCGCTTTCATCAGCGCAAGGAGTGGGCAACCGCACCGCCAACCGCATCGTGCTGGATCTGAAAGGCAAGCTCGAAGACGCGGAATTCGCCGAGATCGGGGTTTCAGAGGGTACGGATGGCCAGGTAGTCTCTGCGCTCACAGCGTTGGGTTACTCTCCGGCCGAAGCCCGTGCGGCTGCCGGTGCGCCGGCGGTGATGGCTGAGACCGAAGTGGACGACCGCATCCGTGTCGCCCTGCAGCAGTTTGCCAGCCGGGGATAAGGGCGTTTAATCCCAGAAGGCTTTTGACAGGTTGAACGTGCGCCTTCCGAATTCCCCTAATATAATAGCCACACGAATCATCAAGAAAGGGACTCACTTAGAGATGGCAACCTCCGCCCGCGGAAAAAAATGGGCCGATGCCGGCCAAGATATTCAAAAGACCTGGAATTCAAACATCCAGCCTGAGGACCGCAAATTTGAACTGGTCTCTGAATTTGGCATGACCGGTGACCAGCCTGCCGCTGTCGCCCGGCTTTCTGAGGGCGTGGAAAAAGGCGCGCCCCGCCAGACCATGTTAGGTGTTACTGGCAGCGGCAAGACCTTCACCATGGCCAATATCGTACAGCAGGTTCAGCGGCCGACTCTGGTGATGGCCCACAACAAGACCCTGGCCGCCCAGCTGGCCTCCGAGTTCAAAGAGTTCTTCCCCCACAACGCGGTTGAGTACTTCGTTTCCTATTACGATTACTACCAACCAGAGGCCTACGTCCCGCAATCGGACACCTACATAGAAAAAGACTCCAGTGTGAATGAGGAGCTGGATAAGCTCCGTCTGTCGTCCACAACCTCGTTGTTGACCCGCCGCGACGTTCTGATCGTGGCTTCGGTCTCGTGTATCTACGGTCTTGGTGACCCGAACGATTACTTCAACCTGGTAGCCCAGGTCAAATTGGGCGAGACCCGCAATCGCACCCAGTTGGTCCGCCAATTGGTGGACATGCAGTACGAGCGCAACGATATGGACTTGGCCCGTGCCAAGTTCCGAATTCGCGGCGACACCCTCGAGTTGGTGCCTGCCTACGAAGAGGCTGCGGTGCGCATCCAGTTCTTCGGTGACGACGTTGAACGGATCGTCAGGATAGATCCGCTGACCGGCGAACTGCTCGATGATCTGACCCAGGTTTCCATCTATCCGGCCAACCACTTCGTAACCTCCAAAGAGAAGCTGGAACTGGCCGTAAACGGAATCAGAGAAGAACTTGTGGTGCGTCTAAAGGAACTGAAAGACGCCGGCAAGATACTGGAAGCCGCCCGGCTGGAAAGCCGCACCCATTACGACCTGGAGATGCTCCAGGAGACCGGGTTCTGCTCGGGCGTCGAGAACTACGCCCGTCATCTGTCCCAGCGGCCAGCTGGAAGCGCCCCTTGGACCTTGTTGGACTACTTCCCAAAAGATTATTTGATGTTTGTGGATGAGTCCCACATGACCCTGCCACAGGTTCGCGGTATGTATCGGGGCGATATGTCGAGGAAATCCACTCTAGTTGACTTCGGGTTCCGTTTGCCGTCGGCCCTGGATAACCGGCCGCTTAACTTTGAAGAATACGAAGAGCACATCAACCAGGTGGTCTACGTATCAGCCACGCCTGGTTCATTTGAGTTGCAAAGCAGCAGCACGGTGGTAGAACAGGTAATCCGGCCCACCGGACTGCTTGACCCAACGGTGGAGGTTAAGCCCACCGAAGGTCAGATTGACGACCTTCTTCAAGAGATCAGAGATCGGGTGGAAAAATCCGAGAGGATACTTGTGACCAC
>CAYVIG010000063.1:0-11623 GCA_964451445.1 uncultured Dehalococcoidia bacterium | reverse complement strand
ATGTGAAACAAGGAAATGCAATAGTTAGGAACATCGGAGAAGGAACCTGGGTGGATTGCGGGACTCCAGAAAATCTCCTTAGGGCTGGTAATCTTGCATTTAACGGGGACATAAGTGCGGAATTATAACATTAGTTCACCATTAATCTTCGGCAGAAAGACCCAAATGGAGTTATATACGCTAGTCAGGTTCCAGTTTCATGGCAGAGAAGAAAGGGAAAACAGCGGCGAAGACTCCTAGAAGGGTTCCGAAAAAGACTAATGCGGAGTACAAAGTAGTGATGTCTGTTAAATCTCCCTCGTTAAACTACACGGCCAAGCGCCTTGGTGACTTGGTTTCCGAAGAAATGGCACAGGGTTGGTCCCCTCATGGAACACCAATGATAGCAATCGATGAAGACCAGTACGTAATGTCCCAGGCAATGATAAAATCCTGATTTCTAGATTTGTGAGGTTTTCTTTGCTCTTTCGAGCAGATATTTGATTTCTGTCGATTTCATTATCATAGAGGAGTCACTTTCTGAAATTCTACCTCTCCACCTTTCGTCGACGGAAATTTTGTTGTAGAAATGACGATCTGGTTTCATCCTCTTGACAGAGTGATTTCCCCCTATGTAGTGTAATTCTCTTCGCCAGTACTCCACGGAAGATGGGTCGAAATCGGAAGCGAGCCATGTGGAGATCCCCCTAATCATTTCTCTGGGATTCCTTGCGAAATCTTCCAGACTAATGGCTGCGATTTCGCAGCTCTGCTTCTCGAGCCACTCTACTATGTCTTGAGTCACTGTTTTCCACCACTCTATTCCAGAGTTGATTTCTTCTGTGGTGAACGGGGCCTCCGAATCATCACTAGTCGGGAATTTCCTCTTGCACCAACTGTAAATGTTAGCCCTTGGATCTTTGTGAACAAATAGTAGGAAGTCTGGAGTTCCAAATTTATCATAGTGCTTGGGGAGTTTATCTGAAGAAATTATCAGATCGGAACCTGTTTCCTTAGAAATTATGTCCCACCACAGTCCTGAGTTGATTTCTTCGTTCCTGAGTCTGTAAAGAAGTCTATTTGTAAAAACCGGACATGGTTTTCTCCCACATTCTTTACATCCGATTTCCCTATCAATAATCCAATGACTTTCGCCGACATTGATGGCACCGGGCAGACCAGAAAGAACATTTGAGAGGACAGTTGAACCGCAGTAATCTAATCCAACGATACCTAGTACTTGCATTCTATTTCACTACTCTGATAGGCCTTCCAATAGCATGGAAGTTCCACCCTATTTCTTCCATCTCCCCTGGCACCAGGCATCTCCTGGAATCGTATAGAAATGAAGTATCGGAAATCTGAAAAAACCATTTCCAGTCAAGATTAACGATTTCATCATGTGCAGTTCCAATTACTATGCAGTCCACGTGAGAAGCCTCGGATAGCGAGTCGATTTTGATTGATGAATCGGGCAATTGCAACGAGTCCAGTAAAGGATCCCAGACTAGAACCTGATTGACTCCAGATTCTATCAGAGTAGAGATAAATGGCCCCAATGGGGTTTCACGTATGTCCGATATATTGGGCTTGTAAGCGTAACCCATTACCAATACCTTTTCTGGAACTCGGCCAAAGAATTTGAATATCTCATTCGCGTTGTGCTTCGGCATTGAGTAATTTAGCTCTCTTGCAGCAGGGCTGAGAGAAGAGTTGACTCCAAATTTCTTTGCAATTTCGATGTAATAGTGAGGATCAATCGGAATGCAATGTCCGCCTACCCCCATTCCTGGAGTGTGCCTGTGGAAGTTCCATTTTGTAGATGCCGCGGCAAGAACTTCTTCCACATCTAGGTCCAGTTTAGGCATTAGAATTGATAGTTCGTTAGAGAATGCAATATCTATGTCCCTCTGCGCGTTCTCCACCAATTTTGAGGCCTCTGCAACCTCAATGGAAGACACTGGGAAGATTTCTCCCGAAGTTATTGAGCCGTACAATACAGACAAAACGCTGGCTAGTCCCTCCGTATCTGCACCAATCACCCTACTTACGTCCCCTATTCCGAATCCATCTTCTCCGGGACTGATTCTTCAGGGCAATAAGCGATAAACAGACCATTTCCATCATCTCCAGAACTGGAAAGCGCCTCTTCTGTGCATTTTCTCGTAGTCCCAGGTTGAACTGTGCTTTCCAGAATTATGACCAAGTCTGAATCTGCATTTCTAGAAGATATTACTGACTCCAATGCTTTCCTGACAGGAGTTAGGTTTGGTTTTCTATCAGGATCAACAGGAGTGGGCACACAAACTATCACGACATCGGATTCTGGTATGCACTCCTGGTAGTTTGAGGAAATAGTCCAATTTTCCCCCGACGGTGCACTCTTTCCTATCTCATCCAAAAGTTTAGACTCACCAGTTAATAGAGAGTTGATGACTTCTTCCGAAGTATCTAGCCCCCTAACCGAGAAGCCAGCTTCGAGAAAAGAAATGGCGGATGGCAGTCCGACATACCCCAATCCAACTATCGTTATCCTCAGACTTCTATTTTCGATACCTGCTCGCAGGTATTTGAATGACTCCTGCTGAGACATGGTTCCACAACTCGCAATAAGAGAAATTACTCTGGTTTGTACAATGCCTGATGATACGTAGTTATTCGTTCCCTTCCCCGAGTCTCGGTATGAACAGTGACTCCGCCAATTGGAATGAAGCCCTCTTCCATTGCCAAGTGTACTGCAATTGTAAGTGGGTTGGTCCCAGGTCTGCTAACAATCATGTATTCTCCAGCCATGACCCTCCCATCGTGTAGTTACTATTCTTATTTTCCACCAAAGTGGTTATCTCTTGATGACAACGGCAGGGTTCATGGGGCAACCACAGGACTATGGGAGCCCTGTGAATGAGGATGCGGAAGTAGAAAGAGCAAATAGGAGACTATTCTCAATTAAGAACAGTCTATCGTATAGACTGGGGAATTTGATCGTAAACTCGGTATTAAAGCCATGGAAGTTGCTAATCCTTCCAATTTCTATGCCGCTTCTGCTCTGGAACTTTGGCCAAGAGAAGATTGGCAGGAAGAGAACATTAGTTTTGCCGGACAGTGGAAAAACTGGAGTCGCTACTAGAGAATGCGTAGTTCTTTTTCCGACGAATGGAGTTGGGATGGGGCACTATGCGCGAATGTACGCATTGGCTTCGGCGATAAGGAGAATTAAGCCAGAAGTTGAAATTGTTTTCTTCACTACAAATTATGTACTCCATCCACTTTATTCAGAAGGGATGACTTGTTATCACCTTCCTAGCCGAAACAAGTTCAAAGGAATGGAAGCTAGGACATGGAATCAACAGTGTGAGGACATGCTTGCTAATGTTTTCTCTGTTCACAAACCATCCGTATTCATCTTTGATGGTGCCTATCCATATCGTGGGATGCTAAATGCGATTAAAACCCGAGTTAGTACGACTAGAATTTGGGTAAGGAGAATCAACAGGAGGGGGAAGGAAAACGCCCCAGTTGACGCATATTCACATTTCGATAAAATTGTAATTCCCGGGGATTTGATCGAGGCGGATATGGAAGAAATGGCAAAGTTGCCTATTGAAGAGATAGTGATGACGCCCCCGATGTTATCTGTTTCTAGGTCGGATTTGAACGAAAGGGGGAGTTTGCGATCTAGATTAGGCATTCCACCGGAAGGGGATGTGGCATTGGTCTCTCTAGGGGCGGGTGAAATTAATGACATTAGCAACCTAAGGGACTTTATAATTGAAGGGTTAGTCGAAAGGGGCATTTTCGTTATCATTGCAGATTCTATGCTGAAACCGATGAAGAAGAGATATGATGATGAGAAGATTAGGGTGGTCCAGAGTTTCCCGATAATGAAGAATAGGAGTTGCTTCGATTTTGCAGTTATAGCAGGCGGATACAACAGTGTAAATGAGTGCATATTGCTTCGTCTTCCTTCGGTAATTATCCCGAACTTTGAGACTAGTCAAGATGACCAACCTGGAAGGGCCGAAAAGGCTTCGGAAACCGGTGGTGCTATTGTCGTTGAAAAGGCTGACAGAGGAATTATCGGTCTTGCCCTAGATAGAATATGTGATGACGATGTAAGAGCCGAGATGGCGCAAAGACTGGTAATGAACTATGCCGATGATGGGGCTGAGAAGTTAGCGGAGAGCATCGTCTCTTCAATCTAGTAATCTGACAAAATTTTCTAGTTTTTCTTGCCTTTTCTCGTCATGTAGATTTGACCAAGATTCTAGAATCTGCATTTGGTTTTGGTTCATTGCGCCTAACAATTCAATCAGTACTGATTCGGTATATTCTTGATAACTTGGATCGATGAGGTCGGCTGACTTTGAGTACCAGTGTTGCATCCAATCAGTTTTGATCTCACCTACCCTAGTAAGAAGACGCAAAGATTCGGCAATTTCTCCACCCCCGAATGACCTCCCTAGTGAATATGCAAGAACCCCCTCGTGTTTAATTGGTTTATCTTCAATTAGTCGCATTTTAACTTCCTTAGATTTCCTTATCATTTCGACAGAGGAACTAGGTAGTTTTTCTCCATTAAGGGCGGCCATCAGGGTAGTCTTTCGGAAGCATTTCCAGCAGTTATTGCAAGGTTTACCCCATTTCCCACGGATACATGATTGATGCACGCGGCCAATTGGGTGGTTGCGGCAGATGATCGACGAAGCGACTTCACTGACGCCTGCTACGGGCAAGGAGTAACCGAGCCCTACGGAATCAAATAATGGCTTCCATAATCGAAAATGGCTAGATTCAGAATAGTTTCTGAAGGCCATACCTGAAGTCCCAAATGAAGACTCAAGAATTGTTCCAAAGGCTATGGACTCAAAACCCCTAGATTCTGCGATCAATATTGCTGGAGTGGAAACAGATAGGTCCGTAGGGAATCCGATTGGATCCCTTAGATACTCGAAGTCGGATTCAACAATATGGACCCTGTAACCCAATCTAGAAAGCTGACGACAGGATTCGACGGCCGCTTGGCTGTCATATAGAGTTCTTGATTTGCTCTCAGTTCGGAGCATGAATACTGGTTCAGATGAATGTGGCATCACTGCTAACGCAGCTGTTGAATCTGCCCCCCCACTGAATGAAAGTGCATGCCTTCCTGATGAAGGACGGGGAATTGGATCGATTGACCCTTCCATTGAAGTAATTTTTATTCGTGAGATAGTTTTTGTCGCCGCCATGAATTTCTCTGAAACCTGCCAGCCGATATTGAGAGTTTCTCCAACAAACGGAAGTGTATTCAGAAGGGCAACTAAAGCCAATCTGTCTGGATGGACGTCAGGGAATAATGGTTCATCATTTATCTTGTACATAAACTGTCGATGGGCCCCGAAATTAGGATCTCGCAAGCGATCCTTTTTCTCTGAAAAGATGCTGAAAATCAAGCAATTACCATTCCTCTCGAATGAAATCCTCAGATTCACCACCACCTAGGCACAAATGTTCTACCCTCGGTAAGAAGAACTGATTCTCTCTTTGCAAGGAACTCGTCGCTTGTGGAAACCTTCCTCTCCCAGACAGATAGGGTCCGGTTGGTTCTCTTGTAGCCGTCCCTCAAAATCATCCCAATACTCTCGTTACTATCTGAAATATCATACAAAAACTGGGAGTCGTTCGCTTCTACTCTGCATGCCCTTAGAGTATAGTCAACGTGTGAATGGCCCCTGACCGGGAATGAGTCTTCATCAAAGAAGCCTAAGGTTTCGATAAGGCTCGGGGTGAGGGTGTAGAAGCACCCCATTGCATCTCGGGCTGAGCACGATGATTTAAGGCCCGAGAACCTTGGTGAGCCTTCGCTATGAAATGGATCTTTCCAGTCCGGGTTGAAATATACGAGATGGTCATATCCAGATTCTGACATAGCTTGGAAATATGACTTGTCCCAACCTGCTTGAAGAAAACTGATATCATCATTACACATGAAAATTGCATCTGGAAGGAAATCCATTTTTCTTACATAATCGATGATACTGTTAGTCTGCCTGGCAATTCCTAATCCATCATTTCTAATTACTACCAGACTTGAATCGGGAAGTTCCAATTCTTCGCATAGCCATTCCAGAGTCCCATCTGTTGATCCGTCATCGGCGACAATTAGGATTCGATTTGCACCCCTATCCCTAGTTTTATTCCATCCTTCGATAAACTGCTCCAAGTACTCCCTACGATCTATCGTAGTTACTGCTGTTACGAAGTTTGGGGATTCTATGGGGGATTTTTCTTTAGACTCAAAAAGAATTGTTGGTTCTAGGCTCCAATTAGTGAACCAGGCGGGAAAATTGGATAGATCCCAACCGAATCTTTTTGAGAATTCAATCTGATTCCGACTATCCCTTATTCCTGTTTTTTCGACGTTAGCAATTACCAGATTTGGATAAGCAACGAATGAACTATCAGAAAAATCTCCCATTACGGACTTTCGGAGTGCTCCAGCGTCGAATGGGGCTGACATATCTTCAATATGGCAAAGAATTTCTTGAAAAACCGTATTACGATAAATTACAGCGAATGAGCCATTAGTATTTTCATCTGGCGAATAGCAAGGTTCGTCCGTTAGAGAGATTCCATCCCAGAGCCATTGTGACGCTCCCAGATAGAGTATGTCCCATGAGTCATCAAGAACTTCTATGAGTCTAGAAAATCCATGATCAAATGATTTAGAGAATATAAAATCATCATCAAACACTGCAATTGAATCGTGTTTCTTACCAATTGCATCCTCAAAGATTCCCTTCATGGTTAGCAAATAACCCCATGCACCTGGCTTGTCAATAGCCTTCCTGCCCAACTTCTCATCAATATCAATCCAAGGCTCTTCCATATATTTGAGCCAATCTAGGTTGTTCTTCCCAATTCTCCCATCTACGGCAGGCCATCTAGTCATTTCTAGTCCAAATCGGGATGCTTGACGTTCGCATATCTTGAATTTACTCTCATCCTCATCCAGATTAAGGACGTATGACTCGGAGGCAATATCATTCAAATTATGGTATTTAGAAACTTCGAGATTATGAATTGTCATGATGTGCTCATCTGGCTCTGTGACAGTAGAGAAAAGTATGCCGACCCTAATCTGATCGGTCCCTCTTGGAATTTCGAATGAACTGAATAGCTCACTTGGCTCGACAGAAAGTTGGTCCGGATATGATTCGAAAATGACGTTTCTCCGAATAATTTCATTTCCTGTATTTGCATCGGCAACATAGAGGAATGCTACACTGGGATGAACTACTGAGACTTTGGTAAAAAGTGTCATTTCGGAGAATTGTTGAACTGGAACTATGGCATAGGCACCAGGAGTACTAATTGGTTTTGAACGAACAATGGTGCCTTTGGAAGATTCCTCCAGAGTAGTGTTCTGGTGAGGGATAAAGTCAGCATAATTCAATGAGGAGAAGCTTCCCTTGGACATCTGATTTCCAGATCTCTCGACACGAGAAACATGGAGGGAAGATATGAAGCATTTGTCTCCTATTTCCTGATGGTGGCATAGTACTCCAATGATTATCTCTCCTTCTTTCTCCACACGAAATGGAACAGAAACTGGTTCTTCCTGAGTAAGGATATGGACTGTGGGAGTCAACCGAACCTTCTCAGAATCTATTGCCCAAGGAAAGAAGGTAGAATCTACGTCTGCATGGGCGATTACTGTTAGAATGTATTCTCCTGGCTTTAGTGATAATGGAATCTTTATTTTGACGCCTGGAGTACTCCCTTTCTGTAGGGTTGTTACTTCCAGAATACCGTCATCATGGGTGAAAAATTCGGCTTTCTGATTCGCTTCGAACAACCAATTTGAAGAGTCGATTGAGAATTCTTGAAAAATCTCTTCTTCGCCCTCCATAGAAGATTTTATTTTTTCATTTTCTACTCCAATAGTTCTCCAATTTCTGCCGATTTTGACTATCTTGGGAGTCACTCTCGAATTGTCGCCGGAAGTGTCGCGTCCCCGACTCATAGGTTTGCCTAGTAGTTTGACTCATCAATCGTTCTCTTCACCAATTCTAGTAATCCATCTTCGAGGCTTATGAACGACGCTGGGTCGATGATTTTTTTTAGATCGTATATATCGGCAATTGAGTGCCTAATATCACCCTCCCTGGAAGATGTGAATTTCGGTTTCGGGGTCACTATTCCTTCATCAACAATTATTTTAGAGATAATGTCGTGTAACTTGATGATTGAGTGGCCGATTCCGGTTCCAACGTTTACAGAAAGGAAATTGGGTATTTCGATACCCCTAGCCTGGAGAATAACTCTAGAAACATCTTCAACATTGATGAAGTCCCTAGTTTGCTGACCGTCCCCATGGATTGACACAGGCGAGCCAGATAGCAAACTAGAAATGAATTGCGGGATAACAGAAGCGTATTGTGAATTTGCACTTTGCCCTCTCCCGTAGACATTGAAAAACCTGAGACAAAGGAATTTCGTATTCTGTGAACTAATTTCTTGGGCAATTCTCTCACCTTCTAATTTAGTTTCGGCATAAGGGGAAGAACCGCCATAGTCTTCTTCTCCGACCTTCTTGAGAGTCTGTTCTGATGCCCCATAAACAGCTGCACTTGAAGCGAAAATTACCTTTTCGACGCCGGCATCAGAACAGGCTCGGAACAGCCTCTCAGTTGATGAAACATTGACATCTTTGTAGAGGTCGGGTTTTTCAAACGATTCTTCGACACTGATCTTTGCTGCTAGATGCACCACACACTTGTATTTACTCAAATCTAATTTGGACCAATCAAAATTCCTTATATCTGCAACGATATCTGGTTTTCCTGTGATGTCTAGAGCCTCATAACGTACTCCGGATGATGAAGCCTTTCTAGCTAGGTTTCTCCCTATGAATCCTGATGAGCCTGTGATTAAAATTTGATTTGCCCCCAGAACTATAATTTGTGATTTAGAGATGTATCGGGAAACTCCCTTATTGGATTCCATGAACCCTGATTTGACAAAAAGAAGATTGATATTTGAGCAACAACCATGATTATGCAACCCTCCAACAAAGATCTGAAGAATCTACTGATTAATAATAAGATGGACAGTAATAGGAAGAGTGTTTGAGGATAAATAGTCAGTTGGTTTGCAGTAATTGAAAATGGAGTAATTGCGAAAAGAGAAAAGATGGAAAAAATCACTAGCCACGGAAGTAGAAGGTAAAAAAAGGCAGTTCTAAGAAATGTGCCGGGATTTATTTTATTTCTGGTAGGCATTGCTAAATCCAAATTTTTTGTAATAGCGAGAATTAGGCCGCGACCTCGACGAACCCGGCGAAAGAAATTACCCCGGCGACTAATTCTTTGTTTTTCAAAAAACTCTATTCTTGGTTCAATCTTACATTTGTAGCCATTTCGGATACAAATCAGTGCTATCTGGGTATCGTCGGCATTGTATCCTTCATCCAGAAATTGCCCTCGCAAGGAATCGGACCTAAAACAACAGATGGAACCCTCGGCAACTATTATTGATGATTCTTCAGATTGTTGGATTCTCCTATAATTGGAAAAATACTTGTATGTAGTTTCATTTGTTTTTCCATTATTGGATGTATCAAATTCTTGAATGCCGCATACAAGTCCAACCTCAGTATCTGAAAAGATTTCCATGAAGATTTTTAACCAGCCCGGTTTACATATCGCGTCAGCATCCATCATAATTATGAAATCCGAGTTTGTTGTCTTCAAGGCATAATTTATTGCAAGTGATTTTCCAGGGGGTTGACAATCCGAAACTGACCATCTTTCAGGGGGGAGTACGGATTCTTCAAAGGTTCTAGAAGCTATAGAGGAAGTTGAGTCGGATGATCCAGAGTCAACCACAACGACATTCACGTTATCATTTCCTGCAACCTCTGAGATTACGGAAACGAGTTTGTCTCTGACGAAATATTCTTCATTTCGCATCGGAATTACTACCGAAATCTGATTAGGATGTGATTCTAGACGCAAACCAGTAGCAACCACAGGAACACTCATTGGGCACCAATACATAGGTGTGTTGGAATGGGATTGCTGATGGGTCAAATTAACCATATTATCATCACCCCAGTTAGAAATGAGAGGCAATTTCTACCAGCAATTATCGACTCTGTAATTTCACAGAATATTAAACCATCAAGATGGGTGATTGTGGATGATAATTCGACAGACGGTACGTCAGAGATATTGAGGGAAGTGGAAGAAAGGATCCCTTGGATTGAAATTGTCCGAGTGGATAATGATTTGCCCAGGGAGAGGGGCGGTAAAATTGCTAAACTTGTAGTAAATGGGCTTTCAACTTCTAACTCTGGTTGGGATTATTTTTCAAAGATCGATGCTGACATGGTCCTTCCAGAGACGTACTTTGAAGATATCTTCACAGAGTTTGAGAACGACCACAAATTGGGGATTGCGAGTGGAAATTGCTTAGTCCTCAAGGGTGGAAAATGGAGATTGGAGAAAGTCGCTCCTGAACATACTAGGGGGGGAATTAAGACATACCGAGCAAAATGTTTCAATGAAATTGGAGGTATTGAAAAGGTCGATGGGTGGGATGGAATAGACAACATTAAGGCGCAAATGGCTGGATGGAAAACTCTGAATTTCCCCAATATATTGGTGAGACATATGAGAAGGACTGGTTTTGCTAGAGGGGCAATTAGGGGGCGTTTTGAATCCGGAAGAATATGCCATTTTATGGGATATCATCCAATTTTCATGACCATTAAGTCGGCGGTGGAGGTTCTTTTCTACCCACAAATCATTGGAGGGATTGCGATGTTTGCTGGGTATCTTGTTGGGATTTTCACTAGAAGGCCTATCTTTCAAGATTCAGAGGTTGTGTCATTTATTAGGAAAAAACAACTAGCTAGGATTGGTCTTGGAAGATTAAACCCAATAGATAAAACAAAAGATATGGAAAGGGATCATTAGATGAATATGCCCTTGTACGACGCATAGCAAACAGGTTAAATTGGATACGGCTACGCAGATTCATGAAGGCAATAGTTAGTTATCCACGATCGGGGAACCATCTATGCAGATTTCTTGTAGAGTACATCACCGGTAGTTCTACTCAGGGGTGTATTGGCACTGTTGGTGACGTTCCTATCTGCGAGAATAAATTTCCCAATAACCCTGACGTCCTTTCACATGTAGAAATTGACAATATTATAGCTCAAAAGGCACATTCTGCTAAAGAGCTCAAGAATTATGGGATGAGCTTGGGAATTAATCCAGAAAGGATATTATTCATTTTCCGGAATCCTGTAGATGCCATATTATCACATACCCCTCCAAAGCAATTCTCCGGAGATAAGTTGCTATCGAAAATCTCTCTGGAAATGGATATCTGGATGGATTTAGTCTACCTGTTCGTGAGAACACCGCTGAAATGTGAAGCAATCTTCTATGATGATTTGATTTCGGACAATATGGAAGAATATTCTAGGGCTTTAACTGCGCTCTGTAGAATCTTCGACAGTGAGTCTGATTTTGGTCGTCTCTTTCACGTAATCAACTCTTACGATGAAATGAAGAAAATCTCCGCATCGGGGAAAGGTAGGACATGGTCGGGTGTGAGATCGATTGGAAAGGGGCCATATTACCACTTAGAC
>CAYVIG010000062.1:0-11665 GCA_964451445.1 uncultured Dehalococcoidia bacterium | reverse complement strand
GGAGTGTAGAAGGCTTCCTCGATGGGATGCCGGACACGTTGGAAAAACTTTACGATAAGATACCTGAGGCCGAAGTGTCGGCCTACCAAGAACGTGCCCTGGCCGCCACCGTAGCCCAGGTAAAGGAATTCTTGCCCGAATAATCTGACTGATTAGCGCAACTAAGAATGGAGAAATCTGTTGGCTCTTAACGTGATAAAAGGAGTCCAGAACGCGGAAAACGTTCTAGTCCGAATCGACCCACTAGACCTGGACTCGCTGCCAGAGTCGGTATTGGCCCGCACCGAAGAAGCCTTCGGTAAAGGGACCACGCCGCTGCAATCAGTACATCAGATGCTTGAAGACGTCCGCAAGGACGGCGACGACGCTGTACTGCGTTACGCCAAACTGCTGGACGGCTCCGACTTGGAAGAGTTCAGGGTGACCAAAGAGCAGATGGACCAGGCCAGAGACTCGGTAAGTAATGAACTGTACGAGTCCCTAGAACTGGCTGCAAAAAGGGTCCGCAACTTCCATGAATCGACGATGCCAGACCAGTGGGTTGACCGCACTCAGGGCCTTGGCGAACTGATTCGGCCACTGGAGCGAGTTGGTCTTTACGCTCCAGGTGGCAGCGCTGCCTACCCGTCCACCGTATTGATGACTGCTGTACCGGCCAAGGTTGCCGGGGTCCGAGACGTCATCCTCTGCACGCCGCCCCAGCGGGGACAATCTTTGAACCCAGCCGTGATGGTTGCGGCAGAGATTGCCGGGGTAGACGCCTTGTATCAGGTAGGTGGAGTGCCGGCAATCGCAGCGATGGCCTACGGAACGGTCTCGGTACCCAAAGTCGACAAAATCTGCGGCCCTGGCAATATATTCGTCTCCTACGCCAAGAAATTGGTCCAGGGTTCGGTCGACATCGATGGTGTGTTTGGACCCACAGAGACTATAGTGCTGGCCGACAAGACGGCCAACGCCAGCTTCTGTGCCGCCGACCTCATAGCCCAGGCGGAGCACGATCCATTGGCAACCGCCATTCTAATCACAAACAGCCAGGAGCTGATTGACGAAACCGAGGCCGAAGTTGACCGTATGCTGGCCACCCAGGCCAGAGGCGACGTTGCCAAATCCGCTCTGGACAGACAGGGGAAAGTCGTGTTGGTGGATTCCCTGGAAGAAGCTGTAGATCTGGTGAACCGCATCGCGCCGGAACACCTCTGTCTGTTGTTGGATGACCCGTGGTCCTGGGTGGACAAGATCAAGCACGCTGGCGGCCTGTTCCTTGGTGAGTACTCGCCCGAGGTCATGGGCGACTACATCGCCGGGCCTTCCCACGTGATGCCCACCGGTGGCACTGCCAGGTTTGGTTCCGCCCTCAGCGTGCACCACTTCCTGCGGACCATGCCTGTGGTTGGCCTCAGCCCCACCGAGTTCCAGAAACTAGGCAAAGCGGCGGTACACATCGCCGATGCTGAAGGACTAACCGGACACGCCATGCAATTCAGGTCAGACTCGACGAAATAGCCAAAAGCGCCTAAACCCATGTCGCAGAGTAACAACATGCCATCGATGCTCCCCCACATCCAGGTCCTGGACACCTATGAGGGTGTCGACCCCATGGAGGTCATGGCCGAACGAGCGGGTATCGCTCCTGAAAAGATCATCAGACTGAACGGCAATGAGAACCCCTACGGACCGTCCCCGAAGGTGGCATCGGCGCTAGGCAACTACGAGAACTACAACTACTACCCCGACCCTGGCCAGCGGAACTTGCGTCGGGTGCTTTCGGGCTATTTGAACGTTGAACCGGAAAAGATCGTTGCCGGTAACGGCAGCGATGAGTTGATCGATCTGCTGCTTCGGATTTACGTCGGCATCGGGGATAACGTAATCATCCCCACGCCGACCTTTGGCATGTACTCATTTTCGGCCGGTATCTGCGGCGGTGAAGCCATCGCAGTGGAACGGAACGAGAATTTTGAGATTGACCTGGAAGCCATGAAGGCGGCCATTACCCCCAAGAGCAAAATCATCTTTTTGACCTCGCCCAACAACCCTACCGGCAACATCGTGCCGGAGGCTCAGACCCGCGCCCTGCTGGATACCGGTTTAGTTGTGGTGATGGACGAGGCCTACTTCGAGTTCTGCGGGGATACAGCCATCCCCCTGCTGGACGAGTACCAGAACCTGGTGGTGCTGAGGACATTCAGTAAATGGGCCGGATTGGCCGGACTACGCATCGGCGTAGGCGCTATGGACCCGAGCTTGGCGGCCACCATGATGGCCATGAAACCACCATATAACGTGAACTTGGCAGCGGAAGTCGCGCTGATAACATCCCTGGAGGACACACCCGGCCTACTGGAAAGGGTGACCGAGATTATTTCCGAACGCGATCGGATGATGCAGATGCTGCATGATGTGCCCAACCTGACGCCGTGGCCGTCACGAGCTAACTTCATCCTGTGTGAAGTTCCAGAAGGGCGTGGGCAGGAGATTTTTGACGGCCTATGTAGCCGTGGGATATTCCTGCGCTACTGGAGCAATGGACGATTGAAGGATTTCATCAGAACCAGCATCGGACTGCCCCATGAGACCGACGCGGTTGTAAAAGCATTTAGGGAGCTGTGTGCTTAGATCACGCAGCTAATCGGTGAGGAGGGAGTGATGCCACCTGAGGAACAGACAGCAAGCCGAACTGCGACGATCGAGCGCAAGACCGGCGAAACAGATATCAAATTAACCATGAACCTGGACGGCACCGGAGTCTACGATGTGGACACGGGCAACGGGTTCTTGGACCACATGGTTAGTCAGATATCCCGACACGGCCTGATTGACATAGACTTGAAAGCCAAGGGCGACGTGCACGTGGGCTGGCACCACCTGGTGGAGGACGTTGCCATCACCCTGGGAAGGGCCTTCAACGAGGCCTTAGGCGAGGCCAGGGGTATCCGCCGCATGGGTCACGCCATCGTTCCGCTAGATGAAACCCTGGCTATGGTGGCGCTGGACTGCAGCGGCCGTGGTTACGCCGTGATCGAGACAACCCTGGATGAGATCATGGTGGAGACCCTGCCCGGCGCATTGGTGAAACACTTCTTTGAGTCGTTTGCCCTGGAAGGGAAGATCAATCTTCACGCCCAGATCATGACCGGAGTTAGCCCCCACCACAAAGCAGAAGCCCTTTGCAAAGCCCTGGCCAGATCACTGCGCGACGCCCTGGAACCAGACCCCCGCGCCCCTTCTGCGATCCCCAGTACCAAGGGTACGCTCAGCGGTTAGACGCTATGGACGGGTGGCAACCCAAACGAAGTAGTGGCCGCCGCCCTTGCGGCCGCTTCGGGCTCGGGCTTTGACTTCTTCGACTTTGAACCCGGTCCGAATCAGTCTTTTGGTGAAGGCTGGGTCTGAGTCGGTGGACCAGATAGATAGCACGCCTTTTGGTCGCAGAGCATCGAACGATGTCTGTAGCCCGTTGTTAGTGTAGACCCAGTCATTGCCCTCTTGAAACATCGCCTGCGGCCCGTTGTCCACGTCCAGCATGATGGCATTGTAGTAATTCCTGTCGGCTTTAATCACCTCGGCAACGTCCTCTAGTTGGACCTCCACTCGGCCGTCTTCCAGAGGATGATCCGCCAGGTGACCAAGGAACTTCTGGTTCCACTCCAGGACCTCCGGCACTATCTCAGCCACCACCACTTTTGCGTCGTGTTTCAGTTCATTCAGGGCCGCGCGCAGCGTGTAGCCCAAACCCAGCCCCCCGACTAGAACCCGCACTTCGGGATGGTTCGTGATCTTCTCGCAGGCGAGTTTGGCCAGAGCGTCTTCGGACCCGTGAACCTGACTGTTCATAAGTTCCTGACTGTCTGCTTTGATGGAGAACTCCTTGTCGCGTTGGTACAGCCGGAGTTCGGCTCCGTTTCTTGAAGTTTTTGCCGTGCCGAGATGTTTCCAGGGGATCAAATTGGCCTCTTGTATTTTTGGGTGGGTGGTTTTCTGGGAATTGGGTAGTAGCGAGTTACAGCCCCCACTACCAACTGCGGGAGAGTTTCGACGAAGTCGAGTCTAACTCTCCCAGGTGCGCGAGGGAGGAGGGTTTCTTCTTATTACTTGAGTGGGGTTAGCGGCCTTTTCTGGCTAGAAATTCTGGGAAGGCCTCTTCTACGCCGAAGCCTTTGACCACGTTGGTGGTGTAGTCCTTTTCGTTTACGAACTGGTCGTCCAGGCCTTTTGTCATGTCCTGGAGCAGTAGGCCCTTGATGGCCTGTACTGAGCTCCGGTGGTTGCTGGCGATCAACTTGGCAACCTCCATAGTCTTGGCCCTCAGTTCACTGGCTGGTACCAGGTGGTTCAAAAGGCCGATCTGGAAGGCCTCTTCGGCCTCCACAACCCTAGCGGTGAACAGTAGTTCTTTGGCTCTGGGCCATCCAACTTGGTTGGGCAATGTCCAGGTGCAGTTTATGCGACCGTAGGCCGCAGCTAGGAACCGGAACTTGGTATTTTCGCAGCCGATTCGAATGTCGAGGCAAGACGCTAGCACCGCACCGCCACCGTAGGCCAGCCCGTTCATCATGCCGACCACCGGCTTCGGAGAGGCTGAAAGTTCGTAGATCCAGCGGGCGTGTTCTGCCTGTCGGGAATCCCGTTCTTCTTCAGTGCGGTTTCGAGCATCATCCCGCTGTTCGTGGATGTCTCCACCTGCGGAAAATGCCTTCTCTCCGGTGCCGGTCACTACGATGCAACCGATGTCATCATCGGCGTTGGCCGTGACCATCGCGTCGTGCAGATTCGTGTTCAAGACATGGTTCATCGCGTTCAGGACCTCGGGGCGGTTCAGCCGGATGATTGCCACACCGTCTTCGTTCTCAACAGAAACGTGTTCGTATTCCATGATTCCTCCCAGATATTAGCCTTCCCCATGAAGGGAATGGGTTCATCAATCGATTGATTTGCTCTCAGATTTTACGGTTAGGCCAACGGCCAGTCAATTTGGGCTGATATTGCCGTTGCTTATGGTAAACTTTCAACGACGCTCAGGCGTGAATCAATAACAACGTAAAGACCTCCGTCGATATCAAGGTTTTGTATCGACGGCAATTTGTTCGTGACAGTACCTGAGGAGGTATTTGATTTGGTAAAGATGAATGCTGGTGTAGCCGTGATTGAGATGCTGAAACAGGAGGGTGTGTCTCATATTTTTGGCATCGTGGGCTCGTCATTCCTGGATATATTGGACCCTCTTTACGACCGGGATGACGTCAAATTCATTGGTACCCGCCACGAGCAAGGAGCCGCGTTGATGGCCGACGGCTACAGCCGCATCTCCGGCAAGCCCAGTGTTTGTTTGGTGACCAATGGCCCTGGTGTATTGAATCTGACCTATGGCATCGGCTCGGCATTCGTTGCCCATTCTCCAGTGGTGGTGCTGGCACCATCCGCCTCCAGGAGCCACCAGAACCGGGCCTCTACGCAGGAGTTCGACCAGGTGGCTCTCTTCAAACCAATCACCAAAGCCGCTTTCGCCATCAACAAGATCGAAGTTCTGCCAGAGGCTCTCCGGCACGCCTTCCGCGTAGCCACATCCGGAAAGATGGGTCCGGTGATGATTGACATCCCCCGCGACCTGCTCCCTGGTGCGGAGGTCGACCTGAATTTGATGACACCCGACGCCTATCGTCCCGGCCAGACGCGTTCCAGGGGAGACAGGGACCTGATCGAAAAGGCTGCCGCAGTGCTTTCTGCCGCCCAACGTCCGGTCATCATGGCCGGTGGCGGAGTCCAGTGGAGCGACGCCGGTGAGGAAGTCTGCCGAATGGCTGAACTTACCGGAGCCGCCATCGTAACCTCCTACGGTCGGGCCGATGCGGTACCCAACGACCATCCCAATTACCTGGGCCACCTTGGCCGATTGGGTTCTCTGGAGGGGATCGAAGCGGGGCGCCAGGCCGACACCATACTAGCAGTGGGCACTCGACTCAGCCAGTCAACCACCTTCTATGACAACCGGTTCATACCGGCCGACGCTAAGATCGTCCAGATCGAGATCGACCCACAAGAGATCGGTCGCAACTACCCGATCACCGTGGGAATCGAAGGCGATGCCAAGGCGGTCATGGAAGGTCTCTTGGAGAAGGTCCGAGAGGGAGAACCCAAGCCTAACGCGCAGTGGGTCTCCGAGATAGGCGACTTGGTCGCCAGGCGCACCAACCGTTTGGACGACGAGGGCAAGGACACCGCCATGCCCATGAAGCCTCAGAAGGTATACGCCGAACTACGGAAGGTCATGCCCAGAAATGCCATCGTTGCCTTGGACGCCGGATTGGCCCCCAACTACGGCCAGGACCGGTTGAACTACTACGAGCCACGCAGCCTGATAACTTCCCTTGACCTCGGCGGTCTGGGATTCAGCTTCCCGGCGTCCATCGGCGCGAAGTTCGCCGCCCCCGACCGGCCGGTAATCAACTTCAACGGAGACGGCGGCTTCCTGTTCAATGCCCAGGAGTTCTCGACATTGGTAGAGAATAATCTGCCGGTGGTGACCGTTATAATGAACAACGGCATCTGGGGTTCTGAGAAAGCCTACCAGCGGTACGCCTTTGACGAGCGCTACGTGGGCGCAGACGTCACAAATCCCCGCTACGACAAATACGCGGAAATCTTCGGAGGAGCCGGCTTCTACGTTGAGCGCCCAGAGGACATCGGTAACGTCATGATCGAGGCCCTCAACTGCGGCAAGCCCAGCATCATCGAGATTCCGACAGACCCGGATGAGATGCCCCGACCAGCCCGCCTGAACGAGGTGCAGGGCCCAACCCAATAACAGACCTGCCCCGTATTTTGATCAAGCGAATCGTATCAAAATACGGGGTTATAGAGATAGACAATGGAACAAATAATCCTACCCGACGCCATAAACCTGGAAGACGACGCCGTGGTGATTCTGTGGGAGGACGCCCATCGGAGTCCGTTTCCCCATCGGTATCTAAGGCTCAGGTGTCCCTGCGCCAACTGCGTGGACGAGATGAGCGGCAAACGCACCTTGGACCCCGACACGGTGCCCCAGGACGTTAAAGCAGTAGACCAAATGCCTGCCGGAAAATACGGGGTCCAATTCCTCTGGACTGATGCCCATTACACTGGCATATACACGTATAAGGTGTTACGCGCCGCGTGCCCCTGCATCATCTGCGGGGAAGCCAGGGCCAAAGCCAACAACTCGAACGGCAATCCAACCGAAGACACCGGAGAGATTCCAGGCGGATACGCCTAGACGACCAAATAGAAAGTCAGTCTATTTGGAATCCTCCACGGGGTTCTGATCCCGAGACCGTAGGGGTTTTTCCAGAGAGGCCTTGAACTTGGGGGCCGTGAAAGTATTAGATTTGAAGGCAAAGTTAGACAGCTGCCGTTCGGCCGGTTTGCCGCATTGCTTACAATCGGCGGGATCATCGGATTTGGTGACCGGACGCATCACTTCAAAATCCAAGGCGCAACCTGCGCAGTAGTACTCGTAGATGGGCATGGAGACCTCCTAAACTTGAACCCATTTTAGACCCAGTGGCAGCCGTTCGCCACGTAGAACTAGAATCAATCATTTCGGAGTGATCATGGCTAAAACAGCAGACGTAGTAATCATCGGTGGCGGGGCAGCCGGTTGTGCCGTGTCCTATTACCTGGCCCAATCGGGGGTGAAATCGACCATCGTGGAGCGTGCCGGACTGGGCAACCAGGCCTCAGGAAACGCTGCTGGCGGGCTTAACCCACTAACCGGCATCGGCATCCCTGGCCCATTGGGCAGCTTTTCCTGGGAGTGCTATGAACTCCATGGTGGACTTCACGAAGGCCTGATCCAGGACACAGGCATCGACTACCAACACCGTACGGTGGCCAAGATAGACTTGGCCTTGGAAGAATCAGAGGTCGCTGGCCTTAAAGAGTCGGCAACTCGGATCGACGCTGCAGAAGGGTTTAACGCCAGATGGCTGGAACCGGATGAAGTGGCGAAGCTTGAACCGAGGATATCTCGGGACATCTTGGGTGGTCTCTACGACTACGGAAACACTGCCGCCGACAGCCACAAGCTGACCAATGCCTTTGCTGCCGCCGCGGGCAATAAAGCCGGTTCCACCGTCCGTGAAGGCAACGTGCGCAGCCTAGAGGGCAGCGGGGGAAAGATTGACCGCGTAATCCTGGAAGACGGCGAGATATCCTGCGGTCAGGTGGTAATGGCCTTGGGGCCATGGTCGCGCAGGGCTGAATCTTGGCTCGGCACCTACATCCCAGTGGACCCGCTTAAGGGTGAGATTCTGCGGTTGAAACTGGACGGCCCGCCCATCGAGTACGACATCTCAGGAGCTGGCGCCGCCATCTACCCCAAGTTGACTGGTCTGAACTGGTGTGGCACTACGGAAGACTGGAAGGGTTTTGACCTGAACCTGTCTGAAGATATTGCAAAGCTGATACGGAAGCGGGTTGGCCGTGTGTTCCCTGAACTGGAAACCGCTGAGTTGGCCCTGCACACCGCCTGCCTCCGACCGGTCACCCCGGACTGGCTGCCGGTGTTGGGTCAAGCTCCTGGCTGGGAGAACGTCTATCTGGCAACCGGCGCAGGCAAAAAGGGAATCCTGTTGGCCCCCGGCATCGGGAAATCGGTAGCTGACCTAATGACCACTGGCGAGACCACTCTCTCGGTTCAAGGATATTCACCCGAGCGGTTCGCCACCCAACTGGACTAGACAGCAGGTTTTAGAAGGACTAGATGGCTAGAGATATACGCATAACGGCCGGTAGTGTGGTGGTTGAAGCCGAGTTGAATGATTCGAAGACTGCTTCTGCAGTTTGGGACGCTCTACCCATAGAGGAGCGTGGGAGCACCTGGGGCGGCGAGATCTATTTCCGAATCCAGGCTGAAGGCGAGTTGGAAGACTCGCAGGAAGTGGTGGAGCTTGGAGACTTGGGATATTGGCCTCCGGGAGGCGCGTTCTGCCTGTTCTTCGGGCCGACTCCCGCCAGTCAGGGTGATGAGATCAGACCAGCCAGTGAAGTCACGGTCGTCGGAAAGATAAAGGGCGACTCAACTGTTTTGAAAAGCGTTTCTTCCGGAAGCTCCGTTCTTATCGAAGCAACCTAGCTGGCTATTTCCCGAACTGTTCCGTGACTCCGGTGGTATCTCTGGATACGAAGATACTCCGGGCAGCGATCTGGTCTTCAAGGGTTACTCGGCCGTACACCAGCAACACAAATGTCTGGGTATCACAGCCGATTATGGCGTCGGGCCGTTTATCGCTAGCTAGTTCCATGATTGCTTTCTGGCCGCCACCCGCCACAATGTCATAGCTCTCCGCTGCGACTCCAGTTAGCTCAAACCTGAAGCGGTAGGAGGTGGGCATATTCACCCCGGGATCAAATACTAGTCCCACTGCAAAAACTGGGAAATTCTCAATAATCGCGGGGATACTCTCAGCAGATAATACCGCCCCTGGTTCTAACCTCGAGCGGATATCCCACTCGTGCACTATCAACTCTGTTATACGAAGGTTCAGATAGGTTTGTATGGAGATAATCCCAGAATTATGGAAGCAGAGCTTGTTGCGGTCTGCCTCTCCTAGCATGGCAAATATCTCATCGAATTTAATCCGGCTATCGTTGAATGCTGCCAGCAACCCGTCACCCAGGCTAACGCGGTAATCGATCACCGACTGGGCATTTGCCCTCAATCGGGCATCTCTTTCTGCAGGGGTCGCAGACTGGGTGATTCCCTCAGGCGCAGAATAATCTCCATTGGCCCCCCTTGCAATGTTTGGTCCGTAGCGATCTATGGCCCCCGCAACATGGGCTACGACATCGGCAACTTGCCAGGCGTCACAGGCGCTCTGGGTGGCCCAGGCTTCGGGTGACAATTCCTTGAGATAATCAGCCACTCGGGCCGTCTCTTCTTTGATTAATTGGACCGTTTCCAATACTGAACCCATTGATAACTCCTAAACAGATACCTCTTTCCCGAATTGTGCGGTCACCCCGGTGGTATCTCTGGATACGAAGACATTACCGGCAGCAATCTGGTCTTCAAGGGTTACGCGACCGTACACCAGCAACACAAATGTCTGGGTATCACAGCCAATTATGGCGTCGGGCCGTTTATCGCTGGCTAGTTCCATGATTGCTTTCTGGCCGCCCCCCGCCACAATGTCGTAGCTCTCCGCTGCGACTCCAGTCAACTCAAACCTGAACCGGGTGGGTGAAGTAATATTCACACCCGGGTCGAACAAACGGCCTACCACAAACACTGGGAATATCTCCAATATCGAGGGCAGGGCTTCCGCCGACATAACCGGCGCGGCCTCCAGTCTGGACCGGCAGTCCCACTCGTGGACTATCAGCTCGGTTAGGCGCAGATTCAGGTAGGTCTCAACGGAGATGGTCCCCGCCGGGTGGTAACAAGGCTTGTCGCTATCGGCCTCTTCCAATTCCCCCAGGGCATCATCCAACTTGGCACAGTTCTCGTTGAATTTTTTCACCAGGTCGTCGCCCAAGCTCTCTCGAAAGTCGATGGCCACCTGGGCATTAGCCCTCAATCGGGCGTCCATATCGCCCACGCCCGCAGGTGATGCCCCTTCCGGGGCAGAGCCGTCACCTCTGGCCCCGCGTAAGATATTGGGCGCAAACCGGTCTACGCCGCCGGTCAAATGGGCAATAACGTCCCGCACTTGCCAGGCGTCGCAGGCGCTCTGAGTTGACCAGGCTTCAGACGATAATCTCTTTAGAAATTCGCCCATCCTGGCAGACTCAGCTTTTATCAACTGCGCCTTCTCCAATATCGAACCCATACCGACCTCTCCTAAATCCACGCCTGACTGTCGGTCTCTGCCCGCTGTAATCCGCCTGGCGTTGGCGGTATTATAGTGGCCTCTCAGCTTTACACAATACGTTTATTCATCGTGCGGGGTTCAAACAATCTCCAGACCATCACTCAGGAGGCCGATAGTGGCATTAGGTTGGGCAATAATCGGGGCCGGGATGCACCCGCAACAGAAAGTGGCGCCGGCAATAGGGATTACACCGGAATCCGAATTGATAGCGGTGTTGAGCCGTGATCAAGGCAGGGCAGATTCCTTCGCCGAGAACCACGGAGCGCAGGTCGGGTATTCAAATATCGACGACCTGTTGGCCGACTCAAGAATCGACGCGGTGTTTGTGGCTTCGCCAAATGCCATGCACCTCGAACACACCAACAAAGCGGCCAACGCAGGCAAGCACATCCTGTCCGAGAAGCCGATGGCTACCTCTGTGGATGATGCTGCGGCCATGATTCAGTCCTGTCGGGACAACGGAGTGAAGCTTGGTCTGGGATTTGAACTGAGGTTCCATCCCGCCCACCTGCTGGCCCAAAATCTGGTAGCCCAGGGTACTTTAGGGCGTGTTCGTCTACTGCAAGGACACTGGGGACGGGGCGAGCGCCGAGAACCTGAACACTTGCCCCGAACCGGCCTGCGCGGCTGGTGGGAAGACCCGGTAGCCATGGGCGACGGCTCAGTGATTATGGGTCTGGGGGTGCATGTGTTCGACCTGATGCGGTTTGTCACCAGCCTGGAGATCACTGAGGTTGTGGCCATGACCGACGGCCAGACCGATGCCCAACCCCTAGAACACATCGCCAGCATGGCCCTACGGTTGGAAGACG
>CAYVIG010000061.1:0-11787 GCA_964451445.1 uncultured Dehalococcoidia bacterium | reverse complement strand
TAGCTTCCTTCCACTATTCAGTTGTTAACGTGCGACATGCCTTCTCGAAAGAGGGCTACGCTAGTATATTCCCACGACTAGGCCGTGTCAAGTGAATTCCTAACATCCCAGGCATGAGTTCCGTGATTTATAGTATCAGGTTTATAATCCCATCAGTCCCGCATCAGATAATCTAAAAGGCTATATGATATTACATATCCACATCATTCCATTTTCTAGGCGTCCGAGCTATGCAGATTAAAGACCTGGGCGAGTCTGGGGTTATCGATCTTCTGGTCAAGATGGTGGCCGGCCAAGCGACCGACTCAACCAACGCCCAATCCTTCTCACTAAACATCACGGTGGAAAATGGCGACGACACCGCTGCCTGGTCCTCCGGACCCGCACCAAACCCGAACAGGGTAGGTGGCGGCCGGGTCACCAACGCATTATTCACCACTGATACCATGGTGGAAGGGGTGCACTTCACCCGAGAGACCACTCCCTGGCAGGACCTGGGTTGGAAATCTCTGGCGTCCAACATAAGCGACGTGGCATCCATGGGCGGTCTGCCTGCTTACGCTCTGGTCACTCTAGGGCTGCCCCCGGAAACGGAGGTTGCAGACCTGGAGAGCCTCTATCGAGGCATGATGGAGATAAGTAGGGAATACGGGCTGGCCATCGTCGGTGGTGACATGGTCCGCTCTCCAGTGGTCTTCATCACGGTGGCATTGACCGGTGTCATGCAGGGCCAGCCAATGGTGCGGTCCAGCGCCAGACCGGGTGACCTGGTGGCCGTGACCGGTTATCTGGGCAGCTCCGGCGGCGGTCTTAAATCGATGCTTCAATGCGCGTTCGAACAGGATGAGGCTTCTGAGTTTTTGAGAGAGAGCCACCGGCGGCCCCGTCCGGAGGTTGCCGGTGGCAAGACCCTGACCGAGGCCGAGATCGCAACTGCAATGGATGTGAGCGACGGTCTGGGTGACGATCTTTCTAAATTGTGCCGAGCCAGTAATGTGTCAGCAAATATCTTTGCCGATAGATTGCCAATCCACCCATTGTTAAAAATCCGCTTTCCGGACGATTGCGTGAATTTGGCGCTTGGTGGTGGAGAGGACTATGTATTGTTGTTCACTGGTCCCCCGGCCAAGGTGAACCATGTGATCTCCGGGTTACCTGGGGGCGCGGCAGTTGTGGGCGAGATATTGGACGGTGAACCCGGCCAAGTCACTGTGGTTGACGCGCAGGGAAAAGCGATTCCGGCAGGTAACAGGGGCTGGGATCATTTTGGTCAAGCTGATGTTTGATCTATGATTCAGTCCTTGCATATCCAATCAAACAGCGCTGAATTCACCCTGAATCTGGGACGGATCATCGGCGAACAGGCCTCGGCGGGAGACGTATTCCTGCTGACCGGAGAATTGGGCGCAGGCAAGACGTGTCTCACCCAGGGGATAGCCCTGGGATTAGGTGTTAAAGCATACGTGCGTAGTCCTACCTTTGTGTTGATGACCCGCCATCACGGACGGCTGACCCTCCATCATGTTGACCTTTACCGGATGGATAGCGCCGCTGAGGCGTGGGATCTGGGTCTGGACGAGCAGCTTTTTGGGGAGGGTATCTGTGTGATTGAATGGGCTAATCGCGCCTCCGAAGTTTTCCCGGAAGACTGCCTCTGGATCGACCTGGACTATGGCTCAGATTCCGAACATCGGGAAATTGTCTTTGAACCCGGGGTCGATGTAGGGAAATCGCGGTTCAAGTCCTTGCTGGATTTGCTGTCTGAAAAAGCAGAGGCCAGATAAACGCTCAATATAGATATTAGAACCAAGGGATAAGAGACCAATGTTTTTGGCCCTGGACACGTCCACCCGCTACGCCGGTGTGGCTTTAGCCAATGAAGATCGGGTGGTGGCATCCCATTCTTGGCACTCCACATACAACCATACGACTGAACTCATGCCTGCTGTAGTGCATATCCTGGACCACGCTGGTATCACCGCAGCCGAATTGGACGGAGTGGTGGTTGCTCTCGGTCCTGGAGGGTTCAGCGCCCTTCGGGTTGGCATCAGCGCCGCCAAGGGTCTGGCTTTGGTCGAGAAAAAACCCATCGTGGGCGTCGGATCTTTGGACCTGGAGGCCTACCCGTATATAGGGTCGGAAACCCAGGTCTGCGCTTTGCTTGAAGCCGGAAGGGAAGAATGCGCCACCGCATTGTTCGGGCCGGACGGCGCGCGCCTTCAAGGGGATAAGGTCTATACCGTCGAGCATTTGTTGGCGGAGGTAATCAGCCCGACCATCTTCTGCGGTGAGGGCGTGACTGCCTGGCAAGACCAGATTTCAGCCACCCTTGGCAGCCAGGCTCAGATAGTTAGACCGGTTCCGGCGTCAAGGGTGTGGGCATTGGCGGCCATCGGGCGAGAGAAGCTGGCCGCCGGGGAAGTCGATGACCTTACGATTTTGCAGCCCGAATACCTCAGGATGCCGAGCATCGGCGTCCCTAAACAGCGAGACCGGGTTCCCCAAGGCGGAAGATCGGGCCGCCGACCAAACCGCCATGTAGCAACGTAATATGCCCCAGGTTATGGCCTTGATGATCAGCTGCGGAACCGTTGGGACTGCCACCGCGCGGTTGCTGCTTGAAGATGCGATGTTTCAACACCTGGTGGTGACTGACCTCGCCCTAGAGCGCGCCCGACTGTTGGGTGACTCATTAGACGGCCCGGTTACTGCGATTCAACTGGACTGCCTCCAAGGAGAACAGCTTGTTGCCGCCTTGGATGGGATCTCAATTGTGCTGAACACCGCCGGTTCATTCAGTCACGACACCCTGTCTCTGATGCGGGCTGTCATCGAGGCTGGAATCTCCTCCGTCGACGTCAACGATGACGTTGAGACCTTACAGAGCGTCTTTGACTCCGAGTTCTTGGATTCTTTGGCCAGGCATCGCGATGTGGGTTTGCTGCCAGGATTGGGGGTCAGCCCAGATTCTACCAACTTGATGGCACGTCACCTGGCTTCCAGGATGGAGACCGTAGAGGAAGTCCGGTTCTATATGGTGAACGACGCCACCTACCGGAGTGAGGGCGTGTGGCATCATCGTCTCTCATTGTTTGGAGATCCGACGCTGCTGTATGACCAAGGCGCTTGGACCCAATCGCCTGTCATGTCGCAGTATCAGGATGTTGCATTCCCGGCTCCGTGGGGTAACATTTGATGTTACATGGTGGGGTTGGAAACGGGTACCATTCCTCTGTCGTTCGACGGTTTACGTCACGCTTCTTTATTGGCGGGAATTTTCTGACCCAGCCACAACTGAGACACTCAAAGGCCTGGTAGATACCGGATTTGCGTCCGGAGAACCACTTCAGGTTGATGGCGTCTCGGTCGCAACTGCCGCACTGACGGCGGCCGTTCTGGTTGGTGATCAATCCGGCTGCGGCCCCAAAGACCCGAGCCGGTTGCCTAGGCAGGTGGTGGTAAAAGGCACCCGAGCGGGACGGTCAACCGAACTGGCCATGACCTATTCATTTTCGCCCGGAGACATTGCCGTGGCAACCGCTTCAAGTTTGGTTGTTGGCGCAGGACTACTGGTCAGTCGGGAGCTACCCAGGTCTGGCGTGTTATACCGCCCGAGGATTTGGACCCGGCCCCGTTCATGTGGGATATGGAATCCAGAGGTGTCCACTTCAAGCTGGAATACTCTGGCAGCGATAGGTAACAGGCTCAATCGACCATTGGCAATCTGTTTAAGATACTTATAAGACACTTAAAGGACTTTGGAGGAAGAAAATGGAGCGCACTTTAGTGCTGGTGAAACCCGATGGGGTACAGCGCGGTTTGATCGGAGAGGTCGTCAGTCGTTTGGAGCGACGTGGCCTCAAACTGGTGGGAATGAAATTGATGCAGGTTGATGATGCGCTGGCGCGCCAGCATTATGGTGAACACGTGGACCGGCCATTCTTTGGCGGTTTGGTGGAATTCATCACCTCTAGCCCGGTGGTAGCCATGGCCTGGGAGGCGGACAACGCGGTGGAAGCGGTCAGAAACACCATGGGCCAGACCAATCCTACGACGTCGCCACTGGGGACCATTCGTGGTGATCTGGGTTTGGATATCGGGCGTAATTTGGTACATGGGTCTGATAGCCCAGAGTCAGCAGTACGGGAGTTGTCATTGTTCTTCAATGACGGAGAACTGCTTGATTACCCTCGCGCCAACGACCCCTGGATCAAAGAATAAGAGACCTCACGACTCGGCCAACAAAAAGGGCACGACATTGTCGTGCCCTTTTCTTTTTCTGAGATAAACGGAAATTTAAAGGATTCTGACTACCTGTGGGGCGCGGGCCCACAGTCTCTCCAGCCCGAAGAACTCACGTTCATCAGGGGAGAAGATGTGGACGATAACGTCGCTGCAGTCCATCAATACCCAGCCGGTGGCTGCGGACCCCTCGCGTCGGTGAATGTTCAGTTTGGATTCTTTCATGGTTTTGGTGATTTCGTTTTCCAGGGCCTGAATCAGCCTGGACGAGTCTGCAGACATGACGACAAAGTAGTCCGTGAAAGAAGCAAGCCCGCGTAGGTCCAGCATAACGATGTCGGAGGCCAGGTTCTCTGAGGCCAATTCGACGATTAATTGGGCGACTTCTGACGGTTCTAATTTTTGGACTTCTGCGTTGGTCATCTATTCAATGCAAATCTAATGTTTCAGGCTTGAATCGAGTATAGATCAGGCGTGGAGAAGGGTCAATATAGTCCTTGCAGATGAGTGGGTCATTTCGGCGCTTTATTGCCAGAATCCCTAAAGATATAATCGTTTGTCAGCATTGTTTTAACCCGGGGTCTGGGTAGCCCGGGGCTAGTCGCTCTTTCAGCGATGACAATCCAGGCAGTGACCACGGCCGTATGATTTAAGATACTCGCCTAGGTGAGTCTCCAGACTGGTTTTGACATGTGAGGAATAGATGGGCATCTCTAGAGGGGTTCAAAAAACCTCAAACTATTTGGTCTTCGCCGTCGGGCTTCTACTGCTGGGCTTGGTTGTGGCCTGCTCAAGCGATGGTGTCAGCGACGATGCGGGCGGCAGCAGTTCCGGCAGACTGATTCCGCAGAAGGCCTCTATCATCGGGACGGTGTTCACCGGCCAACAGTTGGCCGGTTTAGACATGGGCCAATTCTTTGATCTGTTCTCTTCCGGACTGCCAGGTGAAGAGAGGGGTTTTAACAAGTTCTTTAGTATCGAACAGATCCAAGACGGTGGAATATTAGGAGATGTGAGCCGAATTGACATCTTTGGTGAGATCACCGAAGGAGATGATCTGGAGTATTTCGGTGCCTTGTTGTCTGGCAGCTTTGATGAATCCGAGTTGGTTGCGGCACTGGAGACCGCCTCGGGCAGAAAGCTGGCAAAGACTGACTACAATGGGACCAACGTCTACTCCCCGGAAGACTATCCCGCTGAATATGACCTGAGCATCTTGGATGGCTCAACGTTCGCCGTGGGAACAGGCGGTTCCATCCAAGATGTCATTGACATAAAAACAGGTGATTTTGAAACAGCTTCCGGTCCCTTGGTGGACACATTGGACGACCTGTCTGGCGGCTTGTTTGCTTTGGCATTTAACCTTCCAGAGGGGGCGACCGAAGGGTTGACCGGTGGAGCTGGTTCAAGCGGATTACCAGTCATGGGTTACCTACCGATCTCCACGGATTTCCTCTTCTCCTTGAACGTGATAGGTGTCGGCGGCAAGGTTAATGGAGGGAACTTGGACGTCGTGTCCACTTTGGATTTCAGCGACGAGGAGGCTGCTGAGTCGCTGGAAGGCTTCATCAGTGGCCTGGTTTCCCTGGGATCCGGATTCATCAACGATCCGAAAGCATCGGGTTTGCTGGGTGGCCTGGAGGCGGAACGGGAAGGCAGAATCCTCACCTTAAAGGTATTGATCCCAGCGGCAGATCTGCCTGATCTACTCGGAGGCATGACATCTGTGGACAGTGTTGAGGCTACAACTGAAAATAGTCTGGCGCCAGGCACACCCGAAATCGGACTTCTGCCCTCGGCCATCGGTATAGAGATACCAATCTTGGGTGCCAATCACGTGAATGAGGGTGTCAGGGTGGAATACAACAGCACTCCGCCAACCTCAGGAGAACACTGGCCCCAATGGGCTGACTGTGGTTTCTATTCAGAAAACCTCCCCGACGAGCGGATCGTGCACAATCTCGAGCACGGCAACATTGTCGTCAGTTACAACTTAGCCAACCCGGTCCAGGTCACAGAGCTCCGCGAAGCGTTGGAAGATGTCCCTCTGTTCGAGAATTGGGGTATTGCCCGCCCGTATGAAAAGATTCCAGACGGCCAGGTTGCGATGGCAGCCTGGGGGCGGCTGAATATCACGCAAGGCGTGAGCCCTGGAGAGCTAGGCGTTTTCTTTGAATCATTGGCAGGTATTTTGGGCCCGGAGCGGGTTGCCTGCTAATCGATCCCTTGATTGACATCGGGCAAAACCACCGCTAGCAAAACTGGGCGTCTCGAACACAAGTTGGGGCGCCCAGTTGAATTTCTATGACGCTGCATCCATTGTGACTGGAGCAAAATTACTGATACCGCCATTTAGTATCTTGAAATCGTAGCGGTAATCAGTTTTGTGATGGTTAGCGTTATAACAGACGCTAAATGAATTCTTTGCAAGCCCGAATTAGTTGTCTATAATATTTATCCTTGTTGCTGAATATCAATGACCAGGAACGATGGTCGCCGTGCTTCGGTTCGGTCTGCAGTTACACCCGGCCTACCCATGGATTACACTGCTGGGCCTTGTGCCATTCTGATATTGTGATATATTTAACAAAATCATTTTGCGGCCCTGTTTTGAAGGGACAATCGTGCTTACGCCGCGCCTGGCGGCGGTTTGATGTTTCTATGAACAGCCGCAATTTAGCTATTAGACAGAGTATCGCCTGATGGACCCATTAAAAGAACTAGCTAAGAAAGGACTTTATTCACCAGAGCAGGAACACGATGCCTGCGGTGTGGGAGTCGTTGCCAATATAAAGGGCCAGAAGACGCACCAGATCATCAACGAAGGTGTGCAGGTCCTGATCAATCTTGGCCACCGTGGCGCTGTCGGACGAGATCCGGAGACTGGCGACGGCGCTGGGATGTTGATCCAGACCCCGTCTAAGTTGTTTGAGCGCGAAGCCGCAGCCCTGGGAATCGACTTACCCGCCGCCGGCCAATACGGCGTGGGTATGGTCTTCTTGCCGCCGGAGGTTCAGGCAGAGTGCCGCGTGCTGATTAACAAAGCCATCGAGGCCGAAGGCTTGGTGGTTCTTGGCTGGCGCGACGTTCCGGTGGATTTGACTAAGATTGGTGTTGATGCCCGAGAGGTCTGTCCTCATATTGCGCAGGTGTTCGTTGGTTCCGGCCCCGACATAAAAAACGCTGCGCATCTGGAACGGAAACTATTCATCGTCCGGAAGGTCCTAGAGCACTCCACAGGCGAGTCAGGGCTGAGTGACGAGCAGGCTGACTGTTTTTATATTTGCAGCATGTCCTGCAACACCATCGTATATAAGGGCCTGCTTATGGCCCACCAGATAGCAGAGTTCTATCTCGATCTGCAAGACGACGACTTAGTTTCTGCATTCTCGCTAGTGCATTCTCGGTTCAGCACCAACACCCTGGGAAGCTGGCGGTTGGCTCACCCCTACCGATACCTGGCCCACAATGGTGAGATTAACACGCTCAGGGGCAACGTCAACTGGATGCATGCCAGGGAGGCCCAGTTCGAGTCCGCGCTGTTCGGTGACGACGTCGCCAAGATCGCACCTGTGACCAACCCTGGTGACAGCGACACCGCCAGCCTGGACAACGCCCTGGAACTGCTACAGATGAGCGGGCGGGACTTGGACCACTCCCTATTGATGTTGATTCCAGAAGCCTGGAACCAACACGAGGCCATGTCCCAAGAGAAGAAGGACTTTTACGAGTACCACTCCTCTTTCATGGAGCCGTGGGACGGTCCGGCCATGATCGTGTCTTCGGATGGCAAGGACATCTGCGCCCTTTTGGACCGAAACGGACTCCGACCGTTCCGCTACCTGGTCACCAACGAAGACAAACTGGTGATGGCCTCCGAGACCGGTGTTCTTGAAGTGCCTCCGGCCGACGTTAAATACAAAGGCCGTCTCCAACCTGGCCGGATGTTCCTGGTCAGCCTGGAAGAAGGGCGGATCATTGGCGACGAGGAACTGAAGGCTAAACTGGCAGACAAGAACCCCTATGGTCAGTGGTTAAAAGAAAACAAACTGACCCTTGAAGACCTGCCCAAACCGTCGGAAGCCTCACCGGTAAGCGGGGCTAATCTCATACAGTTGCAACAGGCGTTCGGGTATACCATCGAAGAGATTCGGATGCTCACGTTCGTGATGGCCACACAGGGCACTGAAGCCGTCGGCTCCATGGGTAACGATGCCCCGTTGGCAGTGCTCTCCAATCAGAACCAGATCGTATTCAACTACTTCAAGCAATTGTTTGCTCAGGTGACCAACCCTCCTCTGGATGCCATCCGAGAGGAACTTGTCACATCCCTTGGGACATTCATCGGCAGTGAACAAAACTTGTTTGAAGAAACCCCAGAGCACTGCCACCAACTGCGACTGGAATCTCCAATCCTCTCTGACGAAGAACTGGCTCAGATAAAAGCTCTGGACCAAGACGGAATCCGCACCGTGACCCTGTCTGCGCTCTATGACCGAGACGCGGGAGAAGGCGCACTTAAAACTGCTATTGATAGTCTGCGGGAACAAGCTTCGCAGAACATAGCTTCCGGCTCTTCCATCATCGTTCTTTCAGACCGCGGCTCCGACAACCGGTGGGCACCTATACCCAGCTTACTGGCTGTGTCGGCGGTTCACCATCACCTGATTAGAGAAGGCACCCGCACCAAAGTGGGTCTGGTCCTGGAGACCGGGGACCCCAGAGAAGTTCATCACTTTGCGCTGCTGATCGGATACGGAGCAGGCGCAATCAACCCGTACCTGGCCCTGGCCACAGTTTACGACCTGGCAGAAAGAGGCTTATTGAACGGCACGAAACCCGACTACGCCCAGAAGAACCTGATCAAGGCCAGCGAGAAAGGCGTACTTAAGGTGATGTCCAAGATGGGCATCTCCACGGTGCAGAGCTACCGAGGTGCGCAGATATTTGAGGCCATCGGCCTGAACCAAGATGTGATCGACGAGTATTTCATCGGCACCCCGTCCCGGGTGGGTGGGATTGGCTTGGACGGCATCCAGCGTGAGGCCAGCGAGCGGCATGAGCTTGCTTTCGGGTCTCCCCATATCGCGGCGAAACGCAATCTCAAACAAGGCGGCGTCTACCAATGGCGACGCGGTGAGGAACACCACCAGTGGAACCCCGAGTCCATCGCCAAGTTGCAGTACGCAGCCCGAAACAATAACTGGGACGCCTATAAAGAATTCAGCCGAATCTCTGATGATGAGACTCGGAAACTGGCCAACCTACGTGGCCTGTTGGACTTCAGGAAAGACCGGACTCCGGTTCCAATCGATGAGGTGGAGCCCGCTTCTGAGATTGTGAAGCGATTCGCCACCGGCGCCGCATCACTGGGCTCCATCAGCCGAGAGGCGCACGAGATGATGGCGATTGCCATGAACCGGATGGGTGCGCGGAGCAACACGGGTGAGGGCGGAGAGGACCACCGACGCTACTGGCTGGACGAGAATGGAGACTCCCGCAGCAGCGCCATCAAACAGATCGCATCAGGCCGGTTCGGTGTTACACCCAACTACCTGATCAACGCCACAGACCTGCAGATCAAGATGGCCCAGGGTGCGAAACCCGGAGAGGGTGGACAGCTCCCCGGCCAGAAAGTTGACGATTATATCGGTTGGGTACGGAGGACCACTCCAGGTGTGGAGTTGATTTCACCGCCGCCCCACCATGACATTTATTCGATTGAAGATCTGGCGCAACTGATACACGACTTAAAGAATATCAACCCGGATTCCAGAATTCACGTGAAGCTGGTTGCCGAGGTTGGTGTGGGAACTATTTCAGCCGGTGTGGCTAAGGGCCATGCAGACGTCGTGCTGATCAGCGGTCACGACGGTGGCACCGGTGCCTCACCTGAGTCGTCCATCAAGCACGCCGGACTGCCCTGGGAACTGGGCGTCGCCGAGACACAACAGGTGTTGGTGGCCAACGGTCTCAGAAGCCGGATAGTTCTCCAGACAGACGGCCAGATGAAGACCGGCCGTGACGCCGCGATAGCCACAATCCTTGGCGCTGAGGAGTTTGGTTTCGCCACCTCTGCCCTCGTGGTGAGCGGCTGCATCATGCTGCGCAAGTGTCACATGAACACCTGCTCTGTGGGTATCGCCACCCAAGACCCTGAACTACGCAAGAAATTCGCCGGTAAACCAGAGCATCTGGTCACCTACTTCACATTCATCGCTGAAGAGATGCGGGAGATAATGGCCGATCTTGGATTCCGGACTGTTACCGAGATGATCGGTCGGACCGATGTCTTGGACTACAAAGAAGCCGAGAACCACTGGAAGACCGAAGGACTGGACTTCGCGCGGTTGCTGCATCGTCAAGAGTCAGATGACCCCAACGAACCGGTCTATTGCGACCGGGAGCAAGATCATGGTCTGGACAAGGCCTTGGACCACGACCTGATCGCGCAAGCCCAACCGGCGATCAATGAAAGGAAACGGGTCGATATAGAGCTGCCGATCCACAACTCCAACCGGACTGTTGGGGCCATGTTGAGTGGCAAGATAGCCAAGCTCTACGGTGAAGATGGTCTACCCGATGACACCATCAACATCAAGTTGACCGGTTCGGCTGGCCAGAGCTTCGGCGCGTTCTTGACCAAGGGCACCAACATCAGTCTTGTTGGAGATTCCAACGACTATATGGGCAAGGGTATGTCGGGTGGACGCATAGTCGTCTGCCCTGATCCCAAATCCACATTTGTGCCTGAGGAGAACATCATCATTGGCAACGTGGCAATGTACGGTGCCACCGGTGGTGAGGTGTTCATCCGAGGTATGGCAGGCGAGCGCTTCTGTGTCCGCAACAGCGGCGTGAAGACCGTGGTTGAAGCTGTGGGTGACCACGGCTGTGAATACATGACCGGTGGCGTAGCCGTTGTCCTGGGCCCCACTGGCCGAAACTTTGCCGCCGGTATGAGCGGGGGGATAGCATTTGTCTACGACAAGGATGATAGTTTCGACATCTCCTTCAACGGCGGAATGGCTGACTTGGAGTCGGTGACAGACCCCGAAGACATCGCCACCCTGAAAGGGTTGATAGAAGACCATTTGAAGTACACCGGCAGCACTCCCGCCGCCGCGATACTGTCCGACTGGAACGCAGCACTGAAACGGTTTAAAAAGATCATGCCGAGAGACTATCGGCGTGTTTTGGAAGAGCGACGTCGCAACGGGGAGGGTACAGAGCGGGAGCTGGAAGCAGTTGGAAATGGGTAAACCCACAGGATTTACGGAATCAGGCAGGAACACGCCGGAGCGTAGACCAGCCACAGAGAGAAAGGGCGACTACCGGGAGTTTTACCAACCTTGGGGCGAAGACCAGGCCAAGGAACAGAGTTCCCGTTGCATGGACTGCTCCGTCCCCTTTTGCCACATGGGTTGCCCCCTCGGCAACGTCATACCTGAGTTCAACCACCAAGTATACCTGGGTGACTGGCCGGGCGCTCTGGAAATCCTGCTTTCCACCAATAATTTCCCCGAATTTACTGGACGGGTTTGC
>CAYVIG010000060.1:0-11869 GCA_964451445.1 uncultured Dehalococcoidia bacterium | reverse complement strand
ATGCATGGTTCTTAACACTAACAGTTTCAATATCTCCAAACAGCATACTTCCATAAGGGCGCAGTAATAAATCTAGGAAGAACTTTTGCAAACCGGCGATCTTAATCCCTGTATTCCTTTGCATTGTTCCGATTGCAAACAGAAATGGATCGGTTATGTACTAAATCGTTAGCGAAATGTGATAACTACTGCACGTTATGTAAGTTTTTTGACATTTCTTAAAAAAAACTTAAAATATATAGTAATCCGCAAAGGCTTTGATTCGATTATTAAAAAGGAGGTTAACCAATGGGAAATATTTCGGAATTTAAACTAGGTGGAATTTGCCTAGTAATAGGTCCTGCCATGGCAACAGCACTATTCATAATATTCTTTCTCATCCTTGGCACGGATCTTGACCCAACAGCTTTCAGCGCGGTCGCAGGCGACATCGCTACTGCTAACGAATTAGAACAACTGTTGTTGTTATTGCCGGCGATAGGACTCATCATGGCCTACTACGGGATGACTGTGATTCAAGGGACTATCGGGAAAGGGGACAATGGGGAGGCTTTGTTTAAACTAGGCATGCCCATGTTCGCTATAAACGTGGTTGCATCCGTAATAGCATTCGGAGCAATGTGGCAAATACAGCACTGGACGGGGGATGCGACCTTTGCAGCGATGGCCCAGGGTATCAGTCTCTATGCAGGTATGATTGGCGCGGTAGGAATAACGCTTATCGCGTTGGCTATATCAGCCAGAGACGATTTCAATACGAAGGGATACAATAAGATATTCGCCTATGTTATTGCATTGGTGTTTCTTATCGTGGCCATACTCAGCATAATTGGAATGGTAGACAATACCGAAGATACATGGAACCTAGTTAATGGATTATTCGGCATTAGTTACATAATCATATCCATATGGAGCATAACTCTCGGGCTAAACTTGTTAAAACGAGAGTAAAATGTAATCTTGCACAATCTGCAGATCCTTTGCGGACTGCTCGGAGTAACGTGCTTAGGCAACCGAACTAAGAGTACTTAAAGAAGCCCCGTCCACACGACGGGGCTTCTTTTGTTTTTCCAAGATCTGTAACAGTGAGAAAATCTACTGGGTTAGAAGAACGCGTAAAACAGATACAGATAATGAACTAATGGGGTATGTTGAATGCCGGTTAACGGCTTCTTAAGTAGGTGGGAGAATCAGTAAAACAGCCTATATTAGGCATAGATGAAGTGGTCGATGCGGAGAGAATAGGACTGCCTATCTCCTGTTCCCTATGCCTCGCCTAGCAAACGTAGCAACTAACTGCCCCACTCTTCGTGCAGGCTCGCTAGTCCTTGTGGACCTATGTGCGAGAGTCGGGAAAGACTTTGGCCTCACCAAGTGTGTGGGCCATTTCCATTTTATGGAGGTTAGATGTGCCTAACGATCGTTGTAACGGGCTGGTCATAAAACCTCCTAGGTTCTGAGGTCGCCAGTCCAATCTCAACCATACAGTTTGATCGAGGGGTTTCTTTTTATTGGTTATTCTCAAATCGGGCCATGCTGCAAATATTACTTAAAAAGCACCTTTGGTAGATACATATTACTTTTCGAGAACAAGTATAAATTTATGTGGAGGATTTTCGGCGGATAGAGCTTTCTCGTGGCCTTTGTCAGTATGTTGACGACCGGGACAACGGATTGCTAAATTATCGAAGTGAAATTCTAGCGACTGGCTCTGCCAGTCTCATTTTTAGAGGTATATGATACCAAGTATCAGTTCAAGTCAAAAGAACACAGCATCTAACGATATTTTTTTTAAGCGTTTTGATACATCGTATCAAATGATGCATTTTTTGATACGATGGGTTCGTGCTCTAGGCCTAGCCAATCAAATAAAGCCTAATTTGCTTCGAACGTGGCCCATTGTTCTGCTAGCGATCGTTTTCATTTTATTGTCTGTCGCATGCGGTACTTCTGATGCATTAGGCGAGGTAACTCAAACTCCAGTGGAGTTCAGTCAATCTGAACAAACTTCTGAGGTATCCAAAATAAAGGTACAAACCACCAATACAGTGCTAGCTGACATGGTAAGGGTTATCGGTGGTGAAATGGTGGAAGTCACTTCGATCGTCCCAGCAGGAGCAGATGTTCACATCTACCAAGTCTCTCCTTCTCAAATGATTGCTATAAGTGAAGCCAGGTTATTAGTCTCCAACGGTTTAGGTTTAGACGATTTTCTGAATTCTGAATTGGATAATTCCAAGAGAGCCGATGTCGTCCATGTGGTAGCTTCCCAAGGTCTGACTCCCGAAGCTCTCGAAGAAATATCCCTTCCCTCCAATGTAACCGATTCCGAGCATCATGATGACGAATTAGCAGAAAATGTGGAACATCTGATACACGAGACTGAAGAAGGCGGAATTACACCCGAAGATGCGGTGGAGCGAATTGAAGAGCTCCTAGTCGGCCATGAAGGAGCAGAGGAAGAACACCACGAAGATGCCCATGGTCGTGGCGAAAAAGGTCTGGAAGACGAGCTAAAAGAGATGATACATGAAGTAGAAGATGGACACCTTACGGCTGAGTCCGCCATCGAATCCATGGAACAAGTGATTGAGCAACATCATGGAGAAGACGGGCATAGAGTGATTGGGGACCTACATGGGCATGATTCAGGAGACCCTCATTTCTGGCTGAATCCTATTCTTGCTATTCATTATGTCAAGCAAATTTCCGAAGGATTGATACAGGTCGACCCAGCAAATGCCCAGGTATATTCTGCCAACACGGACCAATACACACAGGAGCTACTAGATCTAGACCAGGAAATCACCAAGGAGTTGAGCCAGGTGCCTCCAGAACACCGACACTTGATTACTTTCCATGACGCGTATGGTTATTTTGTTCGGAAGTACGGCTGGGATCTCTCTGCGTTCGTGCCTGTACACGGTGGTGACGTAACTCCCCAGGCCATTGCGGGAATATTGAACGAAATACAGGAAGATGGGATTCCAGCAGTTTTCTCCGAACCTCAGTTCGCCGAGGATGTACTCCAAGAGACTGCTAAAACAGGCGGAATTGCAGTAGGGACCCTTCGTTCGTTGGTAGATGACACCGAACCAACCTACCTAAGCATGATGAGATCAAACGTTAAAAGTTTGGTCGAAAACCTAAAATAAGGTCGGCAGACTGAGCGCGGTTTCAGTCAGTTTTGCGATCGGCCGGATAACAGAGTCGGCCTATCGCGACATTGGTTGAAGTGTCCTATAAGGAATCGGGTCCAAGTAAGGTAAAGGGTTAGGTGTCGTTTTAAAGGTTAGGTGTGGGGGCGTCCAAAAAAAATCCTTAATAGTTTGGACACCGATAATTCCCTAGTAAGACCTGTCATAATGGAACTCCAAAAGACCGGTATTGGGCGGATCGGAAAAACAAATGGGCTAACGACCCATTGGTTAGGTTGATTCGCTGGGTGTTAAGAAGGCCAAGAAGGCCTTAGTCGCACAATTTTCCTCTGTAAGAAAAGGCTTACTTTGTGGCTAGGAGCCCTCCGTGTATTCGTACAACCAGGGTCGTGGCGGTCAGCCCTAGCGGATTAGACCCTGTTAATAATATTTAGAGGAATATGAACTTCGACCTGCCCTCAGTTTTAGTTTCTATAAAAGATGGCGTCATTGATTTGGGTTGGGGGCATCCATCATCACGCCTTCATCCCATAGAAGCCATCAGGACAGCATCTGGGAAATTGTTGGCCTCAGATGACAGTACGCCTCTTCAGTATGGTGCAACTCAAGGTTTTGGGCCTTTCCTAGAAAGTTTGTCAGGGTTTTTATCTAGGCAACCAGCATACGGTATACCGGTTAACCCTCAACATTTATTCCTCACTGCCGGCGCCTCCCAAGGTCTCGATCTGGCTTGTACCCTTTATGCTCCGGCAGGATCCACAGTAGTGGTGGAGGAGCCGACTTATTTTGTAATTGAAAAGATTTTTCGAGACCGTGGTTTGAACGTAGTGGGAGTGCCTACCGACTCACAAGGGATGTTAGTTTCTGAATTAGAGAACTTACTGTTGGATGGGTTAAAACCAAGCATTTTATATATTATCCCGACTTTTCAGAACCCAACTGGCGTATGTTTATCAAATGATAGACGAGGCGAGCTAATCTCTTTAGCAAATAAGTTTGATTTCCACATACTTGCCGATGAGGTGTATCAGTTAATTCACTTTGATGAGTTACCTCCAAGGTCGCTCCTCGCATTCGATGAGGGAAACAGGATCATATCCTTCGGCTCATTCTCAAAAATACTGGCTCCTGGACTCAGGACTGGTTGGATTCACGCTGCACCCGAAATAATCAAGAAGTTTTCAGACGCAGCTATTACTTTTAGTGGAGGAGGATTAAATCATTACTCATCCGCTCTGGTTAGAGAGGTGATTGATTTAGGTTTGCTTGATACGCATGTTTCGGTTCTCAGGAAGGAATACTCAGTTAGGTCTGATGCGATGCACCACGCCCTACAACTTTATTTCGGGAAAGAAATCGAATATACACGCCCATCAGGCGGCTATTATTTTTGGCTAACCTTTCCCGAGGGGTTCGATTCGGATCGCCTATTAACCTTAGCCGAGAAAGCTGGTGTCTCTTATAGACCGGGTAACGCATTCTCGGAATCTAAAAAGTTTTCCAGACAAATCAGGCTTGCCTACACGCTGTTTGAGGTTAAAGAGTTAAAGGAAGGTATATCTCGCCTTCATGAAGCATACAGCGAATACAATATTGCATAGATTTTGGATTAAAGGCGGTTCAATATGCCAATCGACAAGACAATCAATCAGCCCGATGACTCGGATGACTTAGGGCCGAAACCGCCAGCCATTCTAGTGGAGTTCGCTAATTTGGGGCAGAAACGATAAGTGATCGTGGAGGATACGAAGGTTAAGTTTGAAGGTTATCGACTCGTCGAGTATCGATATGGCGATTTTCAAAGGCTTAGTAAAGAAAACAGATGAGTGTTGGTATTCCGTAGTATCCAATATGGAATAACTACTACTAGGCAAAGGAAAATTACCAAATTGGGATTCAGGGCGATTTCCGGCAACTTCATGCGGAATCTCTTCGGACCCATTATTAAAAATGCGTACGCGATAAATGGTGCGGATAAGAATATTAAAGGGTTGAGCCAGAAGGCGGCTGAAATGTTTCCGTTAAATAACTGGTGCAATGCCCTAAGCGTCCCACATCCTGGGCACTGCAATCCTGTAAGGGTAAAAAATAAACAAGGAGGAGTTAGACCCTGTTCGCTCGGGTCGCGTGCCCACAGATAGACCATACACGGCAGAATGGTCAGACCTGCGATAATGAGATATCGACGCTTAATAGGCCGTGAGAGATCGTTGGAACGATTGAAGCTCTGCTTCAAAATCCAAATCCTGGTGTTATCGACTACGAGACATCTATTGCAAACTGGGATTAGGGCAGTGAAAATTTGCTGAGGCCGATCATTCCAACCAGTGAAAGCCGGCGTCAATCTCTCTGATGTTTTTCCATGTCATGACTAGATTATGATGATTTGATCTGGCGGCCTTCTGAGTCAGTGAATTTCCCTGTGATAATCTTGATCATGTCAATTAACGTCCAAATCCCGCATCCGCCGGCAGTTAAAGCCATAATAATGCCCGTGCCTATTTTACCTACGTAAAACCGATGAACCCCGAGGCCTCCAAGTAAGAAACACAATACTGCGGTTGCTACAAAAGATTTTTCACTATTCATCGTCGACCTTCCCATACTACGTTAATCGTCAAATGCTTAATCTAATGATGTAATCTATGTTGATAGTAACTGTAGCATTATGATTGTGGCCTAACAACAAATTTCCATCTTATTTAATCGTAAGATTATGATATTTATAGATATGAATTCGATATACTGCCCCAACATAATATTTCAACCTGCCCTTACCTAGCTTTGATGAGGGACCCAATCAATCCAACTAAAGAACTTCAGGAATCACATTCTACAAACGAGCAGACATTATGGATAACAAGCTTGGTGTTCTTATAACTGACTCCCCGAAGTCATATGTTGTATCAGTTTGTCTTGCAGGTATCTTCGGCACACTAGGGTTACATCATTTCTACTTAGGGAGATGGCTTCACGGGACTTTCGATCTGGCGTTGGCCATTTTAACGGTTGTTTTCATCTTCATTTTTTTTCCGATTGCCATTTTGATGCTAATAACAGATGTAGTTCACACAGCTTATTTCACCTATAAGTTGATCATAGGTGAGTATAAGGATGGTTCAGGGAGAACGGTCAGCCTACCACGTTGACATCCCACTCATTATGAACAAAGGTAAGATTCTACGACTCGAGGAATGATATCGAGGAGTTCGTGGAAGGAATGCTAGGCTAGAGGCCGGTTCCCCAGCAAAAGTGGGGTAACTCAGTGTTTGCAGGTTAGGGAGTGGTGAAGTAAACGCCCCGGAGAAGCCGTGCTAGGCACGAATAAAATGGTCGGGGTGGGGAGAATCGAACTCCCGACCTCCTGCTCCCAAAGCAGGCGCCCTACCGCTGGGCTACACCCCGATTGCAGATGCAATCTTATCATGCGTGGAGTCGTTAATCAGGTCAACCGGCCAGGCAGATCGTGATACTCGTAGCGATTGCTGGTGTCTGGTGGGCAGGCTGGCCTGATCTACACGCTCAGCTAAACGTTCAAAAGCCCAAGCGCTGTCACCAGTCCAAGTCCTGAGATGAAAGCCACGGCAGATAGGGGAGCCAGGAACCGCCAGCAGAGGGCGGCAATCCTATCCTGACTGCTGTGTTCCGTTGAGACTACTCTGGTGAAAACGTTCAACAGGATGTAGGCTCTCAGCAAGACGCACGCCTCTTTTAACAGCAGACTGGATTCCAGGTCTTCCGCCTTGCTTAGGAAAGCTATGGAAAATCCCAGGACCGCTCCACTGACGGTCAGTATGGACTCGTTCAATTGCTGTGTTGGGGCGAAATTGATCCTGTTCTCTTATTGCATGCGGGTTCCTCTCCTATTTCAGTACACTAATCAATCGTACCGGAGTACGCGGCTATGTTCGAACCGTTTTTGAAAACAGGCTTAAATGGCATCACAAAGTACGGAAAAGTAGCAGTATGGTGACTGTGAAGGGTTCCCAAAACAAGAAACCCTGGTCGTCCTTGACCAGGGTTTCTTGAATCTATCTACTGGACGGAGCTCGGAATGTGGTGGTACCCCCGGAGAGGGTCGAACTCTCGTCTCCGGCTCCGGAGGCCGGCACTCTATCCACTGAGCTACAGGGGCATTACACGTCATCAGAATATCACGCCTGGTTAAGTGCCAACAAGCAAAGGTCAGAGTTAACGTTGGTGGACAAACCCCGACGCTGAACACTAGACTAGGGGCACTTTCCAGATGAGGTTCAACCATGCCTATTTTTACGCCCGAATACCTTCATAAAGTCGCTTATCATATCTACCGCGCCAAGGGCACTCCGGAAGATGAGGCCGAGATTGTGGCCAACCACCTGGTTAAGGCAAATCTGTGTGGACACGACTCCCACGGAATCATCCAGACACCAACCTATGTCGACCGCATTGACGCTGGACATATCGTCCCTGGCGCCTCCTTCGACATCGTCAAAGAAGCCCCCTGCACCGCCGTAATTGATGGCAACTGGGGATTTGGCTTCGTTCAGACTGAAAAAGCCACCAAGCTGGCCATTGAAAAGGCCAAGGCCAACGGCGTTGGCGCAGTTACCGTTTACCACCAGAGCCACATCGGCCGGTTGGGTGACTACCCGACAATGATGGCCGCCGAGAACATGATCGGTCTGATCACAGCCGACTCCGGCGCTGCGCCCAAGCACGTTGCTCCCTTTGGCGGCGTGGCCCGGAAACTGGGCACCAACCCTATGAGCATCGGTATGCCCAGCAACCTGGACGGTCCGGTGTTGATGGACATGGCCTCCAGCACCGTGGCCCTTGGCAAGATTGCCCTGGCCAGGAACCGCAAGGAAGATGTGCCCATCGGTTGGATAGTGGACAAGGACGGCAACCCCACCACCAACCCCAACGATTACTACTCCGGTGGCGCCATCCTGCCGGTGGGCGTTGACCAGGGACACAAGGGTTATGCCCTGTCGTTTATGGTCGAGGTCTTCTCCGGCCTGCTCACCGGCCTGGGCTATGGCATCGACCCGGAAGGACGTCACAACGACGGCGTATTCATCGCCGCCTTTAACCTGGCCCACTTCCGTGACGTGGACGAGTTCAAGAAGGACATGGACGGATTCGTCGAGTACATCAAGGATTCGCCGCCCGCTGAGGGGTTTAATGAAGTCCTCTATCCCGGTGAGATTGAGTGGAACAAAGAGCAGCAGCGCCGGAAAGAGGGCATCTTTGTTGAGGATCAGACTTGGGCAGAGCTTTCAGACCTGATGAAGTCCCTTAACGTGGAGGGGGAAGTCGGTCAACCCTAGTTCCCAAGCCCGTTGAACCTTACCCGCAGGGTGACTTAGATGAGCGGTCAAGAAATAAGGGAGACCTACCTGGAAGCTGGCGAGTACTTTGCCAGCATCGTGGATTCCATCGACATTGATGCCTTTGAAGCTCCAGCGCTGGGCGAGTGGTGTGTCCGAGACCTGGTTGGACACACCTACCGGGCCTTTACCACAGTGCTCAGCTACTCTTCACCCTCCGCAGAAAAGGTGGACTTTGAGAGACCGGTGGACTATTTCCTGCGGCTATTGGCCGGTGATGTTGATTACGGCCAGATCGCCGAGCTTGGCCGAGCAGCCGGTTTGGAGATCATCGACGACCCCCAGATGATGGTCCGCGGATTTGCCATGTACGTCAAAAACAAGCTGGAAGAGCTCAGTGATGACCACATCATGGGGACACCGGCCGGCAGGATGAGGCTGATCGACTACCTGCCCACCCGGACCTTTGAGTTGATAATCCACACCATGGATCTGACCAAAGCTTTGGGTGCGGAATCCAACCCACCCCAGCGGGGCCTCGAGTCAACGTTGCAGATTATTGGGCAGCTAGCCCTTCACCGGGGGCACGCGCCAGAGTTGATTCTCAGCGCCACTGGCAGGCATGGCTTGGCCAGCGGGTTCACAGTGCTTAGCTAGAGAGCAGCTCGCAGCTTCTGTAACGCCGGTATCTGGCTGATCTTAGCCGGAGATAGGTCTTCCCAATAGATGCCCTTGGGCCTGGGCATGGTCGGGTTGCACTTGACCAGTTCATCGGGCGTGGCAAAGTAATCCAAGCAAACGTCGTGCTGGGTCCAGGGCAGTTCCTGGTCTAGCACCTGCAATGTGTGGACCGTGCCTACGACCGGGGTCTCAGGCAATACGATTCCCGCCGCCACCGCCAAGCCATATTCCAAGTCGGCAAACCCGCCGCCCTTGCCGATTCTGGTACCCGAGTGGTTGATGGCCACCGAGCCGGAGATCACCAGGTCTACCTGCCGCATCTCTTCCACATTAACGAGCCTGCCGTACTTGAACGCCCCGGAAATGGTCGAAGCTTCTTCATGGGAGCCACTCATCACTGTTGGATCCAACTCCACAAAGCATCGGTCTTGCTTGAGCCTTGGAACGGCCATGTATACTGTTTTACCCTCTTCCAACGCCCTCTGGCGCAGCGGCCCTTGCGGTTTGTCCGGGTTTCCCTTGATGACCCGAGCGTTCTGCCAGATATCAAGCTTAAAGATCCGCAGGGCAGCCTCTTCCGCGCCCCTGAAATGGGGGATGCGGTCATGTACCTTCTTGATGTGAGCGGCCCCAGCCTGTTCTATGACTGTCCAGACCTGCTCTCTGATTTCGTCTTTGGTTGTCATCTTTTGGCTTCTGTCGATGGGCAGGAAATAGGGTTGGCTGATTCCTAAACAAAGCCTAACATAAGGTGCGTGCAAGGTGGCCGTTCACGCCCATATCGTTGAACGCCAACTAGGCGTATGCTATAATTTCAGGCAACGTAAAAGAAGAGAAGAGAGAGAAGCTAAAACACACCTGATGCTAGACGGAGAAACAAAAGCACGGATTATTAAGGAATACCAAATCAACGACAAGGACACCGGCTCAGCTGAAGTCCAAGTTGCCGTGCTCACGGAAAATATTAAATCCCTGACCGAACATCTGCGGGAACACAAGAAGGACGTACACTCACGACGCGGTCTCCTTGGAATGGTCTCCCGGAGACGCAGACTCCTCAAGTACCTCAACGCGGAAGACGTAAACCGCTATCAAACACTTATCACCAGGCTCGGCCTGCGCAGATAGGTTCCCCTCACAAACAACACCCTACGTAGGGTGTTGTTTGTTGTCTAGCTCTCACCCCATCTATCGATTGCGCACGTTATTTATTGCGAGGTTGCCCTAGGCATATTATGGCTACACAAGCAGCTATCCCCACGTCGGTTTCTAGCCAGATCGACGGCAAAACAATTACCCTTGAGACCGGGAAACTGGCAAACCAGGCCCACGGTAGTGTGACCGTCACTTTAGGCGAGACTATAGTCCTCGTCACGGCAGTGATGTCCAGCAGGCCCAGAGCCGAAGACATCGACTTCCTACCCTTGACAGTCGACTACGAAGAGCGTCTCTACTCGGTGGGCAAGATTCCCGGCAGTTTCTTCCGCCGGGAGGGCCGACCCGGACAGGACGGTATCCTGGCTTCCAGGCTGACCGACCGGTCCATCCGACCTTTGTTCCCCAAGGGTCTGCACAACGACGTTCAGATCACTCTGACAGTGCTTTCTTCCGATCAGGAAAACCCGCCTGAGATTCTGGGTATGATCGGCGCATCAGCCGCACTTTCAATCTCCCAGATTCCATTTGACGGCCCAGTGGCATCCTGCCGAATCGCCTACCTGGATGGTCAATACATCATCCATCCCACCTACGAGCAGAGCATTGAAAGCACACTCAGCATGGTGGTCAGCAGCTCCAAGGACGCCATCTTCATGGTTGAAGCGGGCGCCAACGAGGTTTCCGAGGAAGTCATCCTGGAAGCCATCGCCAAAGCCCAACAAGCAAACTCAGAGACCATTGACCTGATAGGTGAGCTTACCAACAAGGTCGGCAAGCCCAAGGCCGCTTTCGAGTATGACTCCGCCGCCGCCGATGCGGTGATTGCCAAGATCAAACAGGTAGTCGGCTCACGCTGGGAAGACCTTCTCAGCGGCAACCCGGGCATGTACGAGATGGACGACGGCGAGAAAGAGATTTCGGCCTTGGTCACTGAAGCCCTCAAAGACGATTATTCTAAAACTGCCATCGGCGACGGTTTCAAAGCCGTCTTCCGCGAGGCGGTACGTGGCCGCATCCTGCAGCAGCATGTCCGTTCTGACGGACGGGCGCTGGACCAGGTGCGACCCATCACCTGCGACACAGGCATACTCCCCCGCACCCATGGCACCGGACTGTTCACCAGGGGCGAGACCCAGGTCCTGTCAATCGTAACTGTTGGATCCCTGGCCCTGAAGCAGACCCTGGACACCGTTGGGCCGGACAGCACCAAACGGTTCATGCACCACTACAACTTCCCTTCGTTCTCCACCGGTGAAGCCCGACGGGTGATGTCACCAGGACGCCGGGAGATCGGTCACGGTGCGTTGGCCGAGCGGGCGATCCTGCCGGTGCTCCCTTCAGAAGATGACTTCCCCTACGCCATCCGGATTGTTTCCGAGTGCCTAAGCTCCAATGGAAGCACATCGATGGGTAGTGTCTGTGGCAGCTCCCTCAGCCTGATGGATGCTGGTATCCCGATCAAGGCTCCAGTGGCCGGTATCGCCATGGGCCTGATTACCGGCACCGACGGCGAGTACGCCATCCTGAGTGACATTCAGGGAATCGAAGACTTCCTGGGTG
>CAYVIG010000059.1:5329-11876 GCA_964451445.1 uncultured Dehalococcoidia bacterium | reverse complement strand
AATTGGCGCAGGAAACGAAGGTCGTTGGAATAGAAGTGGCGTATATCGTCAATCCCGTATTTCAACATGGCGATACGCTCCGGGCCCATGCCGAAGGCGAAACCGGTGTATTTCTCAATGTCGTAACCAACTCCCTCCAACACCTTGGGGTGGATCATCCCAGCGCCCATGATCTCGATCCAGCCACTATCGCGACAGATGCGGCAGCCATCGCCGTCACCCTGACAGGCAAAACAGTCGATGGACATATCCACGCCGGGTTCCACAAAGGGGAAATAGTCACAGCGGAAGCGAATCTTCCGTTCTTCACCGAACATCCGGCGGGCGAATTCGTACAGAGTGCCCTTGAGATCGGCAAAGGTTATGCCCTCACCGACGGCCAGTCCTTCCACTTGGTAGAAATGCCACTCGTGGGTGGCGTCGGTGGCCTCATAGCGGTAGCACTTGCCAGGCACAACCACCCTGATGGGCGGCTCCCGGTTCTCCATGACCCGGGCCTGCATCGGGGAGGTGTGGGTTCGCAGCAGCATCGCCTTCTGTTCTTCCGGATCGTCATAGTCCACCCAGAGGGTGTTCCACATATCCCGCGCCGGATGGCCCTTGGGGATGTTCAGCATCTCAAAGTTGTAGTGGTCCCACTCAACCTCAGGGCCTTCAACGACCCCAAATCCCATGGCCACAAATGCGTCACAGATCTCCCTAACGATCTGCGTGGTCGGGTGCAATCGGCCTTCAAGGGCGGGGCGGCCAGGCAGCGTGACATCCAAACGGTCTCGGCTGGCCGAAAGGTTCAGCGCTTCTTCATTGACCTGCCGGACGCGCTCTTCCAACCGTTCTTCTAGGGTGTCCTTGGCCTGATTGGCCAACGCACCAACGGTCTTACGCTCTTCCACTTCAAGGGACGCCAATCCGCGCAGTACCGTGGTCAGGGTGCCACGACGCCCAAGATATGTGACACGCCATTGGTCGATAGCTTCCAAATCCTGAAGGGAATCCAACTCCGCCGAGGCGGTGCCGATGATCTCTTCAATACTCTGAGCTGAGGGAGGCTGGGTTGAGGGTTCGGTCAAGCTAGGTGTTCCTCCAGGGGTCTAGTGGCGTGGCGACTGGCCGTGCGGTGACTGATTACCGATAAAGCACGCAACAAACAATTATAGAAACCGCCTATTGCAGGGTCAAGACGGCCAGGCACGGCTCCGACTTTATTCACAGACCTAACCCATCGGCAGATCGCCTGCCTGTGACACAGAAACATTGTTTTAGAACAATTGTTCTGATAACGTGGTTATTGCTTACCGAGACTAATGAACGGCGGTTAGGCGGCTTGGCCGCTCGCCAGCCCAAAAATCCAACAGGACAGACCTAAACGGGATGAATCGTGAATTGGTTCCGTCTTAAAAACTGTATCAAATGCCAAGGCGACCTGGCTTCCGACGAAGGTGATTGGATTTGCCTGCAATGCGGCACCTACTACTATACCGGGTTGTACCAGGTCCATTCTCCAATCGATGACAGCCAACAAACACCGGCATCAATGGCTCCTAGCAGCAACGGGGTTGGTTTTGACCAACCGGCCCAGAAGACCGCAGATGTCGTGAGAACGCCATTGCTCGAATGTTTTACCAAACCCAACCCACTTAACGGATTGACTCCCAGAACCGCCGTAACGGCGCAGGTGGGCGCAGCGGTGGCATCTTAATGACTAGCACTACGTCTCCAGTTCAAGAAAGTCCGGCGCTTTTGGCCCTGGACGCAGGGGTAAGGGAGACCGGCTGGGCCGTATTCAAAGACGGACAGGTGATCGAAAGTGGAGTCACCGGACTCTCAACCAGGCGTAAGGTCGAACCCGAGGTTCGGGTCACACACCTGCTCCAATCTCTGGACGAACTGGCCGACAAATGGGAACCTCAGATCATAGCCCTCTGCCAACCCAGCGGCATCAACTGGCCGGTGCCGGCCCTGGATCTGCTGGTCACTTCCTAGGTCCAATGGTCGGCAACACGAGACCTGCCCCAGTTCTCCTACACCGCCCAGGAGGTCAGGACCGCCATCGCTGGGCACCCCAACGCATCGAGAGACCAGCTCGGCTACGCCACCATGCTGCTGTTGGGACTGATCGGCCAGGGACGCTCCACCCACGAATGGGAAGCCATCGCCGTGGGCCACTATCATCTAACACGAAGCAGCCAAAACCTAGACTCTCAGGCCAACGCCGCCTGATTCAAATATGTCGTTGAACGGCTAATGGTTCTCAGCATCGACGTAGGTCTTCTCGCCAGCGGCGATGGGCACCGTTAGCCGGTTCTCCGACGGCGGTATGGGACAGCTCCAGTTGTGGTTGTAGGCGCAGTAGGGGTTGTAAGCGTAATTGAAGTCCACCAACAAACGTCCGTCGCCGGTGGGCGGCAAGTCCAAGTAGCGCCCGTCCGAGTAGGACTCATCACCGGTCGTGGCGTCCATGAAGGGCAGAAAATAGTCGTCCCCGTCCTCACTCCGGTACACCACCAGGGCCACCGGCACGCCGTCGACACTAAACTTCAATTCACCCCAGCGCGTGTGCGCGGCAGTGTCACCGGAACTGGTCGCCATCTGGATCATATCCTTGGCGTCATTCGGGAATTCCTCTACCTTGAGGACAAACTGTAGAGCCTCGTTTTCCTCAAAATACTGCAACCCTTTGAACCGCTTCCGTTGCTCCGGTGTTAAGGGCGAGTTACTGTCTTCCCCAAAGTATTGGTCCTTTGCTTTTCTGAAGTCGGTGATCTCTGACATTCTTGTGCTCGCCCTTGTTAGTCTTGGCTTGTTGGCCGTTTGTTCTTCAAGTATTTTTGATGCACCTAAAACGGTTTTGGTGCAGCGAATCCAGATTTAAGAATCCTGGCTGGGACAGCCGTGTATAATAAGGCGCGTTCCAGACCCGTAATCTGAACCCAAAAATAACCGGTGAGATCGAGCGGCCCAGAGTCGAGATCGACAGAACCCGTTAAATCCGGAGGCACGATGCCCATCATCCAACGGCCCTACGTACCACCAGATGACCAGGTACCCAACGAGGATTCTTACGTCAACCCAGGCGTTACCAGTAGTGAAGGGACAACTGAGGGAAGCACCGCCCAGGACGCCTCCCTGGACCCCATCACCTTCTATAGCGACTCCATGCACATCTTCAGCAGCCTGTATTCCGCTGTCTTGTTCTTTGGTGAGCAGATGGAGGAGCGAGAGCCGATCCTGCGGGCCAGGATCAAGGTCAGTCCCCAGATGCTGAAGGCCATCGCACTCCTCACAACCAAGCACGTGAAGGAGTACGAGGACGCTGTTGGCCCCATCACGCTGCCCGACCAGGTCTATGCAGCCTGGGATCTGAACGGCGAGGAAGGGGACGAGCACGCACATGGCTGATGAGGACCGCCCATTAGCCGAGGACATCACCACACTGATCAAGATCGTACCCGGCTCTGACTACGCCACGCCGGAAAACTGGAACTGGAAAAGTATCTCGTCCAGTCAGCCCAATGCGGCCGTCTTCCACATCAGTCATTCCGAGTCCACACGGGTGTTGATCGACATCCTGCGCCCGTCCGACAGCGCGCCGGACGCCAACTTTGTGCTGAACAAAGAGATGCCCATCGTGATCCTGGACAGCCTGGACAAATACTGGGCCGCAGAATCACGGACGCAGATGCCGCTCTCAGGCATCAGAGTGCCGGTGGAAGGGGATACTGTTGCGGAGGCCAAACGGGCCTTGGCCGCAGACCTGGCGGCGCAGTTGCGCCTGTTGCTGCTGCTGTCCAGCTCTCACAAGGGGACCATCGCCCCAGCCCTGATTGAGAACCTGAAATACCTGTCTTCCTGTATGGAAGCAGGGCCAGGGGCCAAGGCTTAAAGCCTAGTCTGCTGACCCGGCCAACCGCTCTTGAACCGCCGCGACGACACCGTCCAGTGGAACGCTTCCAGCCTCGGAGTCTGTTCGGCCCTTGATCTCCACTATGCCGTCTTTCAAGTTGCGTGGGCTGACCACCAACCGCACCGGCAGGCCAATCAGGTCGGCATCGTTGAACTTCACCCCCGCTGCAGCGTCTTCCCGGTCGTCGAAGAGCACTTCCACACCTGCTGATCCCAGGTCTTTGTAGAGCTTCTCGGCGGCCTCAGCCACTTCCTCGTTATTGATGTTCAGGGCCACCATGTGTGCCTGGTAGGGAGCCACCGGAGCAGGGAACACGATCCCGTTATCGTCATTGTTCTGCTCTATAGCCGCGGCCAGCAAACGACCCACACCGATGCCATAACACCCCATGATGATCGGGTGCTGTTGTCCCTCAGCGTCCAGGAAGTCCGCGCCCAGCGACTCGCTGAAGAACGTCCCCAGCTTGAAGATGTGACCAACCTCGATGCCCTTGGTGGACTCCAGAGCGTGGCCACAGCGGGGGCAGAGCTGCCCAGGTTGCGCCAGGGAGATGTCGGCTACTATGTCTGCCTGGAAATCCCTGGGGTAATTTGCGCCTTTGAAATGCAGGTCCTGCTTGTTTGCGCCTGCGATGAAGTTGTTCCCGTTGGTAACCGACGAGTCCACCACCTTCTTGATGTCGTCCAATCCGATGGCTGAAGCGGAACCAGCCACCAGACCAGCGCCCCTAGCCTCTTCCCCGTCGGCCATGCGCAGGTCGGTGACGTGGAGCGCATTCTTCAGCTTGGTCTCGTTGACGTCCAAATCGCCTCGTATGGTTACAAACACCGGCTCGCCGTCTGCCATGTAGAACACAGCCTTCAGGGTTTTGGACTCCGGCACGGCCAGGAACTGTGCCAGAGCGGCGATGGTCTTAATCCCAGGAGTTGCCACCTCTTCCAGAGATTCTTCCGGTTCGGCAGGAAGTTCAGGGATGGTTGATTCTGCTTTCTCAGCATTGGCGGTATACGAGCAAGAGTTGCAGGTGATAACGGTGTCTTCTCCGGTCTCTGTGGCAAGCAGGAACTCGTGGGAGTCCTTGCCGCCGATGGCGCCGCTATCGGCCTCTGCCATCAACACCGGCAAACCGCAACGACGGAAGATGTTGCGGTAGGCTTGGGCCATGGCCTGGTAGCTCTCGTCCAGGCTCTCCTCGTCGGCGTTGAAGCTGTAGGCGTCCTTCATATCGAATTCACGCACCCGCACCAATCCGGCCCTGGGGCGAGCCTCGTCCCGGAACTTGGTCTGAATCTGGTACAGGATCTGGGGCAGGTCTCTGTAACTCTGGACGTTGGCTTTGACCAGGTTCGTGATCACTTCCTCGTGGGTGGGCGCCAGCACCAGATTACGGCCGTGACGGTCATTCAGGGCGAACATATTGTCGCCAAAGGCTTCTTTGCGTCCCGTCTGATCCCAGAGTTCCTGGGGTTGCAGCGCGGGCATCATCAGTTCCTGCCCACCGGCGGCGTCGATCTCTTCCCGGATGAAGTTCTCGATCTTACGCAGCGAGCGCAGTGCCATGGGCAGGTAGGAATATACGCCAGAGGCCACCTGGTGAATCAGCCCGGCACGCAGCATCAACCGGTGGCTGGCTGTTTCGGCGTCGGGCGGGTCATCTCTTAGAGTTTTGGAGACCATCCGGGAGAATCGCATGTCTGAGTACTGCCTCTATTAGAAAATTGGGTAAAAGCTAATTTGGCCCCGTTTGCACGGAGCCAAACCATTATAGCGACTGTGTTTTAAGCCAGCCTTGAATCACTGGGTGTTTGAGGTGTTAATCGCCTGCTGGGACGGGTGTGTTCTCCACCTCTTCCATCAGGGCGGTCAACATCTCAGCCTCGGGCACCACGCGGACCTTCTCTCCCTTGCGGAAGATGACGGCACGGCCAGCGCCAGCAGCGATTCCGACATCGGCGTCTTTGGCCTCACCGGGACCGTTGACCTCGCAGCCCATGACGGCCACGGTGATCTCTTTGTTACCCTTCTTGAGCAGAGCATCGACCTCGTTGGCCAACTTAACCACGTCAACGTCGGCCCGCCCACAACTGGGACAGGCCACCAGAACCGACCCCTTCTTGCGCATGTTGAGGGATTTCAGTATCTCGAATCCCGCCTCAACCTCTTGGGTAGATGGGCCGCTCAAAGACACCCTGATGGTGTCGCCGATACCGTTGTAGAGCAGCACGCCCAATCCAACCGAGGTGCGTATGGAGCCAGCCATGGGTGTTCCGGCCTCAGTTATGCCCAGGTGCAAGGGATAGGGCATCATGCCGGCCAGGCGGGTGTACGCCTCCACCGTGGTGGGTACGTCAAACGCCTTCATGGATATCTTTATCTGGTCAAAATCCTGGTCTTCCAGCAGGCTGATCTCCCACAATGCGGTGGCCACCATATGGTCGACCACACTGTAGTCGCCAGCCTGGGCCTCTCCGGCTTTGGGTAGCTGGTTCACCAGGTCCATGTGACGGGAGAAGCCTCTGGTCCGGCCGATGCCGCCCACCGGAGGCAGACTGCCAAAGTTCACGCCGATGCGTATCGGCACGTTGCGCTCTTTGGCGGCACGTACGACCTCTCGCACCTGATCTTCATTTCGGAGGTTGCCGG
>CAYVIG010000059.1:0-5319 GCA_964451445.1 uncultured Dehalococcoidia bacterium | reverse complement strand
TCAGGCGGAGACAATCTACGCCACCTTCCAGACATTTGAGGGCCAATTGGTAGTGAAAGTGGATGTCGGCGATGAGCGGAATATGAATCTGCTTCTTGATCTCGGCCATGGCCTCGGCAGCATCGGCATCGGGCACGGCGCTCCGGATCAGTTCGCAGCCTGCTTCTTCAAGTTCATGGATCTGCTTGACCGTGGCCTTCACATCTCGCGTGTCGGTCTTGGTCATGGATTGGACGGTTACGTCCGCTCCGCCGCCTATCTTAACGCCGCCCACGTAGACCGGCTTGGTTGCTCTACGATTACTCATCTAGCTCTTTCCCTAACCCCATTTAGAAAATACTAAACAGAAGAGGTTAAATTCCCGTGATTCCACGCCTGAGAAGGCACCTCTGCCATTCGGCGCAGAGGCAGAATCATGGTACACGAACGGGGGAAAAGGTGCCACAGTCAGCCGAGGGCGATAGCGATGACTTAACCCAAGAACCTGCTTAACCTAAGAAACTGCGGCCATCGAGCAAGCGGCTGACATCATTGACGCTGACCAGCACGATGCCACCCATCAGCACGGCAAAGCCAATCAGGTGGACCATGCCTTCTTTCTTGGGCGGTATCTTCTTGCCTCGGCGCACCCATTCCAAACCCACAAAGAATAGCCGTCCGCCGTCGAGCATGGGTATGGGCAGCACGTTCAAAATGGCCAGGTTTAGGCTCAGCAGTATGCCAACACCCAACCAGCCGATCAGCCCGCCATCCTGGGTGATCTCGCCCGTGACCTGGGCAATCCCGATGGGGCCGGAGAACTCGGGGGACGAGCCCTCTCCAAAGGCACCACCAAGCGATTGCTTGACCAGTACCAGCATCTCCCAGGTGTTAACAAAGCTGTTGGGGATAGCTTCCCAGATGGGGTCAGAGCGTTTGACGATCTCAACGTTATCCAGGCGCGGGATCACGCCCACCAGCCACCTGGCAGAATCCGTGTCGAACCTGGGCCTTACCTGAAGCACCAACTCTTGATTGTCACGCTCGACGAGCATGGACATCACAGAGCCGCCGTTCAGGTTGATCTCACGGGTGAAATCCAGCCGGTTCTCAATCACACTGCCGTTGGCTTCGATGACACGGTCTTCCGGCTGCACCTGAGCTGCTGCTGCCGCCGAGTTCTCGCTGACCTGGTCGATGTACAACTGGCCCACGGCCACTTCCTGGGGAATCATCAACACCACTGTGAAGATGAGCAGGGGCAATATGGCGTTCATAAACGGACCGGCGATCAATACCAGGAACCGGGTGCCCGGGCCTTTGCCAGCCAGGCTGCGAGGCACGTTGGGGTTGGCTTCACCAGCCAACCGCACGAACCCGCCGATGGGTGCCCAGTTCACCGAGTACATCATGTCGGCCAGGATCATAGAGCCGTCGCCTACGGAGCGTATCTTGCCCTCGTGCTTCAGGAGGTCTTCTTCGCCGGGGCGTTCTTCAGCCTCTTCCGGAGGTTCTTCACCCTTGGCCAGCTTCCTGCTCAGTTCAATGACGCGGGCCACCAGGTTACCCTGGGCGTCCTCCATAGAACTGACTTTCACCTTTAGGCCCCTGCTTAAATCTTCAAAGCCGGTGAACCCCACGTACCGGGTTGAACCGTCTATCAGGACCGGGGTATTTCCAGTGTAGATACCAAATGCACGAGGAGGGAAACCAACACCGAATTCCAGCACCTTTACGCCCATGGCGCGGGCGGTCGCAAAGTGACCAAACTCGTGGATGACCACCAGAAGGATCAACAACGGCACCAGAGAGCCGACGGCTATGAGGACTGTTTCCATTCTTTAGTTATGACCCCGAGATTCGGGCCAGGCCCTTATCAAACTTATGCGGTAGATATTACGGTCCAAAGACCGCAGAGGATCTTTAGCCGCCAGTTAGTTCGGTTGTTCTTCCGGTGGCCCACCGGTCTGCGGCCAGGAAATCCTCGGCCTTGTCTCCCACCAGAGAATCGTGTTCCGACAGGACTCTGTCGATGACCTTTGGAATCTCCATGAAGCCGATCTTGGAATCCAAGAACGCCTGTACGGCCACTTCGTCGGCCGCGCTCAGCACCGCCGGATAGGTGCCGCCCTTCTTGCCGGCTTCGATGGCCAGCTCAAAGCAGGGGAACCTCCCTGGCTCCAGTGGGTCAAAGGTCAGCGAATGCGGTTTCGAGATATCCAGCCTGGGAATCATCGTGTTTGGCAGTCGTTTCGGATAGAAGAGCGCGTACTGGATGGGCAGTCGCATGTCCGGAGGCCCCATCTGCGCCTTCACCGAGCCGTCGGCAAACTCGACCATGGAATGTATCGTGCTCTGGGGGTGGACCACCACTTCGATCTGTTCCCAAGGCACGCTGAACAACCAATGGGTCTCGATTACTTCAAACGCCTTATTCATAAGCGTAGCAGAGTCGATCGTTATTTTCTTGCCCATCTGCCAGGTTGGGTGTCGCAACGCCTTCTCTGGCGTGACAGAAGCCATCTCATCCAACGGAGTGGTGCGGAACGGTCCACCAGAGGCGGTGATCAGTAGCCGGAGGATCTCGTTGTCCTCGCCACGCAGGCACTGCCAGATGGCACTGGGTTCGCTGTCCACGGGCAGCACCTCACCGCCGTAGCGGGCGGCGTACTCTTTGATCAGTCCACCGGCCATGACGATGGGTTCTTTGTTGGAAAGAGCCACAGACTTGCCCGCTTTGAGGGCGTTGAGTGTTGGCACCAGACCGACACTGCCCATGAGCGCCACCATCACCTGGTCTACGTTATCCAGGGCCACCATCTCTTCCATGGGAGTGAATTCCCGCCCAGGGAAGGCGTCCGCTGGTGGGTTGATGCAGCATATGTGCTTGGGGCTGAACTCCTTGACCTGCTCTTTGAAGAGGTCAAGGTTATTTCCGGCGGCCAGGCCTATAACCTCAAACTCCTCCGGAAAAGACCGGACGATGTCCAGGGTTTGGCGGCCAATGGAACCGGTGGACCCCAATACAACGATTCTCTTCATCTTCTAGACAACTCACCAGTTGGGCGTTCGGGATTTAGGGCACGAACACCGTGACTATCAAATAATAAACGGCGGGCAATGTAAAAAGCAGACTGTCCAAACGATCCAATAGCCCACCGTGCCCAGGGATTATACTACCAGCGTCCTTAACGTCGGCGATTCGCTTCAGCTTGGACTCCAGCAGGTCTCCCCACTGGGCAACCACACCCACCACTGCGCCAATCACGGCCTGCTGCCAGACAGCGATATTCAAGTCCAGCACCTGACCCAGCGCCATGGCCGCAACCACAGCAGAGACGAACCCGCCCACACTCCCTTCCCAGGTCTTGTTGGGACTGATGCTAGGCGCCATGGCGTGTCTCCCAACTGAACGCCCCACCATGTATGCGCCGGTATCAACGGCAAAGGTCACCAGGAGGGCAAAGAGAAGCCAATCAATTCCAATGTTAGTCGAGGAACCTTCAAAGAAACCTGGGACGGAAATCTCTCGGAGCATCAAGGTATGACTCAGCAGGAAACCAACGTAGATCGGCCCGAGAATCAAATAGGCGAACCCGACTAAATAACTTTTCGTTTCAGCAGGATTAACTGGTCGGAGGTAGGCGATCGACCAAAGAAGTGCGGTGAAGGAACCGGTGGCGATGATGCCGCCGGAGATGATCAGAAAATTATTGCGGCCCGATGCGGCCTGAGCTCCGGATAACAGGGCCAGCACCCACGCAGCCCCCAGAATGAAAGGCAGCGAGCCAACGCTGGCGGGGGTCATTCGGTAGAATTCCCAGATCGCTATTACGCCCGCAACCAACACCAACGCAGTCAGCCAGGGGGCACCGAGGATGATAGCGCCCACCAGAACAGGGATTCCAACCAACGCAGTTAGCGACCGCTGGAGCAAGAAGTCTCTCTACTCTTGGGACGGTGTGGGTTCTGTGGCGTCGTCGGGGAACTGGTCTTCTGGGTTGAGCGCGCCGTAGCGGCGGCGGCGACTGCCAAAGGACTGCAGCACCTCAGTAAGCTCATCCGATTGCAGGTCGGGCCAGAGGGTTGGGGTGTGGTACATCTCACTGTAAGCCGACTGCCACAGTAGAAAGTTGCTGATACGCTGCTCTCCCCCGGTCCGGAAGATCAGATCAGGGTCAGGGCAGTGGGCAGTGAAGAGGTACTGGCTGAAGAGTTCTTCGTCGATGGTGTCTGGATTGACCCCATCTTTGATTATCCGCCGGACCGCTTCCAGAATCTCAGCCCTACCGCCGTAATCGAAGGCCACGTTGAGGGTGATACCCGTGTTGTCCGCTGTCAGACGCTGCGCCTCAGCCACGGCGTCTCTTAGATCTGGGTGTAAGTTCTCTGTCCGGCCCACATGGACGATACGGACGTTTTTCTCGTGGAGGGCCTGGGTCTGGTTGGCCACTGCCTCGGAGAAGACATCCATGATGCCGTCAACCTCGTCCTGGGGACGACCCCAGTTCTCAGTTGAGAAGGCATAGAGGGTGACAAACTTAACGCCCAATGGCCCCAGGGTTTCCAATACACCCTGGATGCACTGCACGCCGACCTCGTGACCGGCGATTCGCGGCAGGCCCTGCTTCTGCGCCCACCGGCCGTTTCCGTCCATGATGAAAGCAACATGGTTCGGGATATTGCCGCCAGCGGCTGGCGGGTTGGGCGGAGGAGACTCTACCTGCACGGAGTTAGACCTGAAGGATTTCCGCCTCTTTGGCGGAACCTGTCTCGTCTATCTGTTTGGTAAAGCCATCGGTGGTGTTTTGTAGCTGAGCCTGGGCGCGTCGGCCATCGTCCTGGGAGATGGACTTGTCCTTCTCCAGTTTTCGAAGGCTCTCCAAACTGTCGCGGCGCACGTTCCTGATGGAAACCTTTCCATCTTCAATCTTGCGTTTGAGCAGCTTGACCATCTCCTGACGGCGCTCCTGGGTCAACTGGGGAATGGGAACCGTGATGACTGCTCCATCGTTGGAGGGGTTGAAACCCATCTCGGATGCCATCAGGCTCTTTTCGATCTCCCGCATCGATCCAGCGTCCCAGGGTTGGATCATTATCGCCCGTGCGTCGGGAACGGTGATGGACGCAATCTGCTTCAACGGCGTCATGTTCCCGTAGTAATCAACCTCTACATTCTCAACCATAGCCGAGGTGGCACGGCCGGTGCGAAGTTGCGTCAAATCTCGCTTGAAGGCATCTGCAGATATCAATTTAGTGTTTCTGTACGTTAAGGTATGTTTTGTTTGTGTGTTGGCGAAGGGATAGGGAGAGTGCTCGCGAGTGTTAGGGAAGGGGTAG
>CAYVIG010000058.1:0-12217 GCA_964451445.1 uncultured Dehalococcoidia bacterium | reverse complement strand
CAGTGAGATAGTAATTACATCCTAAGTGAAGCGCGGGAAATCCACTCTCTGGAATCAAATGCCCTGTTTAATACTTATAGTTGCCGTGGTTATATTTGGCGTCATAGTTCAGGCATGCCAAGTGGTAATGGTCATTTGACATTCTAATGATAGAAAGCCGACTCACCTTCCTAAATTCCATGATGAATCTTGGGGAGTCGCAATCGCATACCGAAACATATACATCAGGTTGTCATGCTCTACCTTAAGTTCTTTGATTAACAGGCACTTCAAGTCCATGACTTAAGACCAGGAACTACTTCCAAACAATTTCCAGCGACAAAACGACATTGAATGAACTCTATCGCCCTGCTAATTAAGACTCGTTTGAGTATCTAGATGATCTCTTTGAATCTCTTGATCGCCTGGAGGTGTTCGTCAGGTGTTGTAAACGGAGCTCTGGCCGTGCCGATAGAGACTAAGTCTGCGCCTAAATCTTGCCATGTAGCTAACGCCGTTTTCCAGTCTTCAGGAGTTCCAGTTAATTCTATACGGCCTTCGATTTTCAGATCGTCTGGATTCCTACCCGCCTCTTCGGCATACTTTTTAACTCTTTCAATTAGTTTATGGGCTGTTTCTCCTGCTTCACACAATGGAAAGTAACCATCAGCCAATCGGCCTACTCTCTGAAGAACCCGATTTGGGCCTACAGGCATGCCTGGTGCTCCAGCTCCCATCCAAATAGGTATGGGACGTTGGATGGGAAGAGGATTGATACCTGCTGATTCTATATCATGCCAATTCCCATGGAATTCTATCGGGTTTTGGGTCCATAAAAGTCTCAGAACCTCGACTTGTTCTTCGATTCTACGTCCCCGATTTCCAAAGTCCTCACCCAAAGCAGTGAATTCCACTGGATTCCAGCCAACTCCTATTCCAAGTCGAAGCCTTCCGCCGCTTAAAACGTCTACTTCCGCAGCTTGCTTGGCAACCAAAACCGTCTGTCGCTGCGGCAGAATTATGATGCCAGTTACGAGTTCTATCCTATCAGTGAAACCTGCGATGTAGGCCATTAGAGTGAATGGTTCCCGAATCACGCTTTCGTGGGTGTAGTAGAACTCAGGGACTTCCGGATGCTTTTTAGGATCCGTACCGACAACATGATCCAAAATCCGTATATGGCTATAGCCCAAGTCTTCTACAGCTTGAGCGAACTCTCTCACTGCTCCAGAATCATGCCCTATACTTGTTGTTGGGAAAGATACGCCTATCTCCATTTTGTTCCTCTAACGTTGGAATATGTTTGGCGAAAATTACAGGAAATGGGTGTTGGGGTCGAACGCTCCCATCATGAATGAACGTTCTGCCATTCCATGATGCATCCGCGAGGACTAAAAAGAAAGTTCGGTAGGATTACAATTTCGCCCTAAGCTAAAACATAATGAAACAGCTCATTGGCTACCCCATATATCAACTAACCAATATACAAATGCCATAATTATTCCATCATCCGGTTCCAGGTCCGATGATGGAATAACTAATTAGGTGCACATTAGAAGAAAATCAAAGATTATCTTAGATAATAAATTAGACCAATCCGTAAAGGAGATCAGGCTCACGTTCTCCTGAAACACAAGGAGGATACAGCCGAACGAAGTAGGCAGTAGCAAAGGCAAGTCGTCTCAACTCTGGAGGTAAACTAACAAAAAAGCTATCAGGTGAGATCTGAGTCCGGTGGGCAAGAAGCGCTTGGCGTTGTTCTTCACTATAATCTCCCACTTTTAAGGCCACCGTCGCCATCTCAGGTCCGGGACCTCTAGAATCTACTTCCTCATTCTTCTTCAGCCATTCCATATCGTACCCAGCCGCGATAAATCTCGGCATCAATCCTTGCCATACGCCGTCATCTACCTGAGCGACACCGTATAACTTGTCTGGCCGCCAAGGTGGGCCAGCGTCAGGAAAAACTCCAGCGTCTCCTGCTGCGTGGAATGCATCCATAGTGACCTCGTAGCACATGATATGGTCAGGGTGAGGGTACATCCCTCCAGGTGGTTCGGTGACAATGACTCTAGGCCGGAGTTCTCGGATAATCCGTACCAACCTTTTTGAGGCTTCAGAACGTTCGATGTTCATGAACGCATCGGGGTTTTTGTTCGCGGCCGTATCTGCCATTCCAGAGTCCCTGAATCCCAACATTCGTAGTTCCGCCACGCCAAGAATCTCGCAAGCGTTCTTGACCTCTTGGGTACGGAGTTTTCTCAATCTTGGTTTATCTCCCACCGGGTCCAATTCTGGATCTCGTATCTCTCCTTCCTCTCCTCCAGTACAGATCACAACTCCTGTCCTGACATTGCGGGCGCTGTAATATGCGAGCATGCCGCCAGTCGAGCTACTTTCATCATCTGGATGTGGTCGGACTGCAAGCAGTGTCACGTTCTGAGTATCGGGGTTATTCAATTTAGGTATCTGTAATCCTCGTTCGATCTATGTTGGAAGGCCAAAGAGTCATCTCAAGATGCTTGAATATCAGAACCTGGGGTTTTTACCAATTTCTGCATAGATCTTAGTTCTCTAGCTGGAGTCATGTGTCTCCCGTAATCACTCCAAGAGACTTCGGCTACATAGATGTCACCTTTTGAATCCAACGCTAAACCGTGAGGCGAATAGAAGCGTCCAACCTGATCACCGTAACTTTCGCGGCCTATTCTTGCTAAGACGGCTCCATTGGTATTCATCACTGTGACTCGTGGACCAAGGTTGGTACCTATGTCATTCGACCCTATACCGCAGAAATATTCGCCGATATATATGAGTTCTTCTCCAGTTCGATCATCTATACATAACGCCGCCGCCCTGGATAAATCGCCCCATTGTGCTTCAAATTTTCCTTCCGGGCTGAATATTTGGATCCTATGATTCTCGCGGTCGGCAATATAAACCCAGCCGGATTTGTCGACTATCACATTATGAACGATATTAAACTGGGCTTCGCCAGTACCCGACTCGCCCCAAGAAAATAATAGCTTTCCATCTGGAGAGAATTTGTGCACTCGTGCATTCGAATAACCATCAGCTACATATAGATCCCCGTTACGAGGATCAAATGCCACATGCGCAGGTAAACAGAAGGGATCTCCACTCATTTTTGGAGAAGGCTTATTCGGCGTGCCAATGGTCTTGATCAAATCCCCGGTAGGCGTAAATTGCCTGATCGTGCTATCTCCGTTATCCACACAGAACACTGAACCATCAGGCGCAATGGTCACTCCGTGAGGATTCTTAAAAACCCCGTCTCCCCACGTACGTAAGACATTCCCATTGGTATCAAATACGATCATCGGGCAGGTCCCGCGATTAAATACATATACCTCATCATTAGAATCTATAGCGACTGAAGTACCTTCCTTGTAAACCCATCCCTCAGGCAGCTTCCCCCAGTTATCCCCAGACATCGCATATTCAAACCCATTCTCACCTAGGATGACCGATTTGGGGTCAATACCAACACCCTGGTGGCCTTCAGTCCTTACCCCAAATTCCCAATTTGGCTCTTTTTCTACCAACTAATGCACCTCTTTTATACTCGGCTCATTTTGGACATTACGTGTTCTAGTAACAATCTATGCTATATATTTTTTATTACACAGTTATGTGGTGACAATCGAAGGATTGCGCCTGATCAATTTCACGAGATCTGGCTTTCTCCCTGCAATCGATTCTCAGTGTAGTCCGGCTCTAATCCGACGGCACGAACAACGGTAAAACCACGTTTGGCTCATCAACAGTCGGGATAAATGTAACCCGCACCGGCATGTCGATGTAGATGTCCTCGGGCGCTATATTCAACACGTTGCTGCAAATGCGAAGACCCCATTGTTCCTCAAGCTCAATGAGCGAGATATTATAGGGGACCTGTTCCTTCTCCCTGATGGCGGGGTGAACTGGATTTCGGACCACGACGAACGAGTAAACGACCCCTTTTCCGCTTACTTTGCTCCATTCGTATTTCAGGGAGTGACAAGAGGGACACATGGGGGTCGGTAGGTGCCGAAACGTATCGCAACCGGAACATCTCTGGATCCAGAGTTCGCGGTTGTATGAGCCTTCCCAAAATCCGCGTTCGTAATCTGGGATCCGGTCCAAGTCGGGAAGGGGTATTCCTTCCAGAGGGCCTGTCATCGGACGTGACTTGATATTCTGATCTTGCTGCGTCATGAATCTATCCCCTGCGAATTATTACGGCGGCGCTCAGTTGGGCAACGCTACTACATGAAAGGACTCTATCGATCGTCTTTTTGGGTGGCTGCGAAGTGGAGACACCACGAATCAGCCTCACCGCTTCTTGCGTGTGGGTGAGCCCATGGATATAGGCTTCAGAGTGGTTACCGCCATGAGTATTGATAGGAAGCATCCCGTCGAACCTTATGTTCTGCCCCCCTTCCACGAAATCCTTGGCCTCACCGAATGGCACGAAGCCGTAGGCCTCCAGGTTAAGCAAACAGAATGGAGTGAAATGGTCGTAGAACATCAAAGCGTCTATGTCGGAAGGCCCAAGCTTTGCCCTCGCCCAAAGGTCTCTCGCTGTATTCGTCGATTCAGCTACGGAAATGTCAGGCCGATAGATGACCCCCTCGTTTTGTGGACCTGAGCCCTGAGCAGCGGCCTCAACAAGAGTCAGAGTGTCGGAGTGCTGTAGATCTCTAGCCCGGTCTGGCGTAGTCATGACGATTGCGGCGCCTCCGTCGTTCTCTTGACAGATGTCTAGCAGATGTAGTGGATCGACTACCATTCGAGAGTTCTGGTGGTCTGCTAGAGTGATCGGGTCTCTACGGAGAGCTCTAGGATTCCGGGATGCATGCTCACGCAACGTCACGGCCACCCAGCCAAAATGTTCACTGGTTGCCCCGTACATGTGCATATAACGACGAACGAACATGCTGAATTGATGCGCGGGAGCCATGCTACCGAAGGGGGCGGCAAAGCCCTGCTGACCGCCAGTTATCCGCTGAGGGTTTCTCGCCTGTCCAAGCCTCATCTGGGAACGGAGATTGGCAGCCCGGAAACAGACGACGTAGTTACAATAACCCGCTGCGATAGCTGAAGCTGCGTGCCCTACCACTGCATTACCGGCTCCACCACCGTATGAAACAGATTCCCAATGCCGTAGATTCTCGATTCCCAGTGATTGAATCAGCATCGTCTCTTGGTTGGTGTCCATTTCGTAACGGACCAGACCATCGATCTGATGAGGAGAGATACCAGCATCATCGCAGGCAGCCTTGATCGCCTCGCTTGCAAGTTGAAGTTCGCTGCGTCCAGAGTCGAACGAGAAGTCCGTCTCGCCGATCCCGACGATGGCAGCCTTATCCTTGATTCCATTGATGTCAGCGGTGTTTGTCGTCAATGCCATCCACCTCTATTCTTCTTCCCAGTCTACGATGCCCCGTTGTTTATAATCTTCGATCTGGGAATCGGTATAACCCAACTCCTGCAACACTGGACGAGTGTGTTCACCTCTAAGGGGCGCAGTACCGGCCTTACCTTCGGTTGCCGAGAATCCAACCACCGGCTTATAACGCCAGAAATCGCCAAGTCGGGTGGCCTCCACCTGTTGCAGGAGCCCATTTTCTTGAATGTGGCTGTCTTCATTGAAAAAATGATACATTCCCCTATCTTCAGCCTTAACGCAAGCTACATCGGCATCGGTCAGCAACTTCTCCCACTGCGATGGCTCTCTGGCTACGAACACCTCGGTCAGCTCTTCTATCAACAATGCGTCATGTTTCTCCCTTGCCGTCCTGGTCGAGAATCGGGCGTCCTCTAAAAGATCTACCCGCCCAGTGGCCTTGCACAGAGATTGCCATTCCTCTTCGAACGGGCAAGCTAGAAAAACCCAGCCGCCTTTTGCTCGGTATAGCCGGTACAGAGCATGAAGGCCGTACCCGTCCTGGTCAGGCAGACGACGAGAGTCCTTGCCTTGGTGCCAGTAGAAGTCATCAGCATTTGCGTAAGCATTAGCCGCGATCATGGTCGATTCAACATATTGGGCTTTTCCGGAGCGCTCCCGTGCGTAGAGTCCTAGTATGAGCCCAACAGAATTGACCATGGCGGTAGTGTGATCGGCAGTGCCATCATTAGCGCGCTTGAGCTGGTTTGACACCGCTGCAATCTCATCGATAGTCATCGACTGATCCGGAGGCGGGAATGCATCGCGTCCCATCTGGGCCACGCCGCCACCGGAAACCGCTCCGGCGATTGGAGCCATGGAGGGCCGGTGAGAGTACGGACCGGTGGAACCGTAACCTCCGGCATACAGGTAGATCAAATTCGGATTGATCTTGGTTAGTTGATCGTAGCCTATGCCTGTCCGTTCAGGGGCTCCCGGCCTCATGCTATGAAGTAACATGTCAGCCCTGGCCGCTAGCTTGTGCATTATTTCCTGACCTTCAGGGGTCTTCAAGTTCAGACATACTCCCTCAGAGCCAGCCATAGTACGTTGAACAGAGATACCCTGAAGACCTTGCCTTCCCCAATCACCACCTAAAGCCTCTATCCGAATCACTCTAGCGCCCAATTCCGCTACTAGAGCGCACCCTAGCGGCCCGTTGATCACTGTCCCCAAGTCCAACAGGGTGATGCCCTCCAAAGCAGTTTTAGGCATAGGGTTCTGAGTCAGTTTATCTGCCGGTTTAGTAGCCGTTTCAATGTTGGCTAAGACTTCATCAGTATGCTGCCCGGGTTCCGGAGCTATCCCTTTGGCACTGCCTGGAGTCTCCGACATGATTACCATAGGACCTAGTTGCCGCATCTCGCCGACGACAGGATGATGCACCGCTCCCGCATGCCCGTTGTGCACGATCTGAGGGTGTTCCAATGCCGATTCAGAAGACATATACGGCTCAGCTGCCACATCAGACCCCTCCCTCGCAAATAGACCCATCCATTCGTCCAGGGTCTTTTCCTGAATCTTCTCCAGCATCATCCTTTCTAGTGATACCACTTGTTCCTCACCCAGAAATGGAGCGGTCTTGTAATGGGGGTCGTCGTATATAAAATCCAATTCCAACGAATGAATCATAGATCGGAATAGACGTTCTACGATGTTCCCCAATTGGATCCAGTGCCCGTCTTTGGTACGTGCAGGAAGGTAGCCCGTAGGGTTCGGACGTCCGATGCCTACCCTGGGGTCCGGTGGGTGTATCTCCGGGTCCTTTTGAATCATCTGACCGTGTATCCAGGATATGTGGTCATATGTGGTGACTGTTTTGAGCATGCTGGTCTCAACCATCTGCCCCTGTCCAGTCTTTTCCCGCAGGTACAAAGCGGTTGTGATACCCCGAATTAGGGCCGTCGCCGCGGAGTGACAAACACCCTTTACCACTACATAATTCGGGCCCTCCCTCATGTTTTGCCCAGAAAACATCATCATCCTACCGGTCTTGGCGGCTACCACTGCGTCATACCCCTTATAGTTGGCATAGGGCCCCTCTGCCCCAAAGCCTGTCAGCGAAGCGTAAATCAATCCTGGATGGTCGGCTTTCAGATTTTTGTAGTCAATACCCAATCGCCGAGTCACACCAGGACGAAAACTCTCGACCACTACATCCGATATCCGCACGAGTTCCTGTGCCCTCTCCCGGCCTTGCTTGGTTTTTAGGTCGAGAATGATGCTTTTTTTACCTCGGTTCCATTGGATGGCACCGGATGAGCTCCTGAATTTTTCGTCAGACGGAGCTTCCACCTTGATTACCTCGGCTCCAAAGTCCGACATCACCATGGTGGCAATTCCTCCGGGCATTCCTCTTGTGAAGTCAAGAACCGTGATTCCATCGAAGACCTGCGCCATTACTCCTCTCCTGATTCGAATGCCGGACGGCCTGATATCAGGCGTAGGCGTTCGGTTGCTCATTTCTTTTTCGCCGTTACAAACCGTGGACCGCTGATGTTCTCGTGTGTATATATGGTCTGTGCACTGGACCCGTTATACATAAACGTCGCCAGATGCGATAGATATAATCTAGGTGGAGTTAGGTATAAACCTTAGAAAGTTAGGATATGCACGGCGGCTGACCTGGACGGCCAGTCTCTAACACAAAAGAGTGGCTAGCCGATGAGACTAGTCTGAAGCGAGCTTTGAAGCTTGTCTACTGGCTAGGGGAGGCGTAGTCGACGCCCCTCGATCTAAACCAGACGTAAATCCCGTCCCAGAATTTCTCTGGGTCCATGTCGATCACTTCTCCTGTCTCCGACCTGGATATAACCAGGCGCCCCCAGGACTCAGGGCTGAGTTTATCTCCTCCGATCTCTTGCCCGTTCTCCCATGTTCGGAGGTCCCCCATATCTGTCAAGAATTGGGACAGTATAGAAGGGTTTGCGGAGATTGCCTTTTGAACAGTGTTATCTGTTCCGTCGATCACCAACACGGTTTCAATTTTCCCGTCGGCCCGCCATTCTGCGCTTAGTTCCAAAGTCTTTATATGCTCTCCAGAGTTCTTAGAAGAACGTAGTGATGACCTTCTCTAGTAGGACATTCTGGTCTAGGAGAATGGTCCGTTTGGCGATCTTCCATTGAGTATCAGGATCCCGACGCAAAACGTCGTCCCGTTTCCCCACAAATAGATTCACCTCATCGGCAAGCCTGTTGGTATAGACAATGAAACGGCTGCGGACGTGGGCCTCATCGCCGTCAACACTTTCCACTTGAATATTAGACACTAAATGACGAACGCGGGAGAAAGGTTCTTCGCACCAGTGAATGCCGGTATTTATCTGTCGTACGCGCCCAGCTAAAGTCTCCTTTCCTTCGTCAAACCACGAAATCTCAGAGTCCGAGTCACTATTTTCCCGGTGGTGCTCTCCGAATTTCACATTGCGCCGGATAGGCATGTGGTAGTGAATGTCATCAGCGATCAACTCGATCCATTCACTGAATCGACGCTCATCTAGGAGTTCAGACTCATTGTAAAGGAATTGCTCGATTTCTCGCTCCAGAAGCAAGAGTTCCAATCTTTGTTCCGTAGTGTTGAGACTAAAAGCCATGAGAAAATCCCTCTGTACCGTTTATCTATCGAAGTTCGTTTAGGCCACTCCCAGAACGTCGGCGCAGAAGACCATATCGTCTTCCCCTACTCGCGACGGGTCTCCGGGATATTCAATGAATTTTATGAATAGCCAACCGCCATCCCTGGGATTGGCTGTAACTTCTGCGATTACACCGTCGGCCAACTTAACCTTGGTACCCTCTGGGACATCTTGTAGTGACACGAAGTCATCTCCAGGCCTGTTTTCTTGCGCCATAATCCTTCCTCGAGGTACTAGGTAGGTTACTTTTTATCTTTTTTAACCGGATGGATATCGTCCCAACTACTGGCTTCCATGAATTCCAACCATCTGCGGAACCGGGCTCTCGCAGGTTCCTCGGAAATCCGGTAGTTAAGAGTCACGCCTGGCCATTCCTCGTCTGGGTGGGCGTGGCCCAGACCCATCTCGAAATTGTAATCCAGCCGTTGAGCGATGGTGCCAAGGCTTGCAGGGAAGGCGTAGTTCCAGTTTTCCATGTCGTCTGACTCGGTAAGACCTCCCGGACCGCAATAGCGCATAACATAACGGCGTTGGGCGTCTTTAACCAGTTTCGGCGCTTCTTTGTCCACTTGGAACATGCGCCAACTCTCAGTCTGACCTACACCGTGTGGGTGCCATAACAGGATGCGCCAATGATCAAGAATCACATTAGGGAAGATACAGAAATGTCCGCCGCCGTGGCCACCAGGAGGCATGTGCTTGCCCGCGTATTTCTTCTGCTTCTTTTCATTGGTCATGCGATAGTACTCGTCCACACCCGGTACTGTGTGCCAGGTGTCGCGATAAGGGCGGGCGCCTGTTTTTTCATAGATGGTGTTCTGACCGCCATGGCCCAGTTCGTGGTCGGCGGAGCTGTAGACATGGGAAGGGAATGGGGCGATCATAGGGAAACGTTCACCACCCCCTTGGTTACCCTGGGGGCCGATGCTGGCGGCGTTCACCGAGCGATGGGTCATGGCTACGTGGGCAGCGTCACCGGCGAAGCTGAACCCAGGGAATTTCCAGTTGGTTGGAATCCGCCATTTCATCACTGGGCTGAACAACTCAACCCCGTTATCCTCTCCGTCAGTACTCTGGAAACAATGTTGGATGCTCGGCGCCCACGAACCCACATAATCTTCGAAAGACGGGGCCTTGGAGTCCCAGGTAGCCCAGATGGTTCCGTGGTAGTTTGCGATCTGGGCCACTTCATGTAATCCCCATTTGCTCTTATCCAACTCTTTGGAATAAGCGTCGTTGTAGTAAGGAACGCCCACCAAACGACCGTCGGTATCATAGCTCCAGCCATGGAACGGACAGGTGAAAACCAGGGTATTGCCATCATCATAGCGGCAGACTTTCATGCCCTTGTGGCGACAAGAGTTCAAGAACACATGCAAGCGCTTGTCTTTGCGGTCCCGTACCAGAATAACCTCTTCCTCTCCCATACGGGAGCGAATAAAATCACCTGGATTCGGCACCTGGGTTTCATGTCCTACAAATAGCCAGGCTCGAGAGAAGATCTGCTCCAGTTCTTGCTGGTATATGGCCTCATTAACGTAGGTGTCCCGAGCAATCAAACCGTTATCTGGGTCAACTAAAGACCTTAACGACCGATCCCCCCTTGATTTGTTTATAGATACCAAATCTTACTCCTATGAAGTTGGGCCCAAATGGTATGGAATATTGGAGCGAAGACTACATCAGCTCGATAATCAGAGTCAATCGACTCTATCTGTCAAAACCACTTCGCCAGATGGCTTCGATACGCTTCATGTTCAATGAGGAAAGCGCTCCTTTGCCTGAACACGAGGCCACATCTGCCACTTGGTTGGCATCGGAGAACCCGCCTAGGACACTGGTAACTCCATCCAATGAAAGCACAAATCGGATCGCGGCCTCTGCCAGGTCATGATCCTCTTCTTGGGATTCTGGATGCAAATTCCTAGATAGGAAACTGAAAACTTTGGCATTGCGCAGACCAATTTCCATAGCTTCGGCAGACCGCCTATTGCCCGCGGTACGGTGAAATGCGCGGTCGGTGACAGCACCATCGTTCAAGAACCCTCCGGCCAAAGGGCTGTAGATAGCCGCACTTACACCGTGACTATCAGCGTAACCAAGTATGCCGTTATAGTCGTGGTCCACTTTCATATCCACTGGTTTCCAGGCGGCAGACGGGTTAAGCAGATTAACGGAGAGATTTATCATGCTAAACGCACCGGTGTCGATGAGCTGTTTGGCTGGTACATCATCGTTGCCCCTGGTTATGAAGCCTATAGACCGAGCTTTACCTGACGCCTTGGCTTTTTGCAGACCGTCCAGAGCACCACCCGGTCGAAGGTAGTCCTCCAAGGACAGGTGGGTATATGACCGTCCGGTGAGTTCTGGCCTATCCATCACCGGGCCGTTGTGAAGCTGCAACACATCCACGTGCTCTATACCCATGCGCAGGAGACTGCCGTCGAGAGAGCGACCTATGTGCCCTGCTATATCGCCTAGGTCCTGTCTCCTTACCTCGACCTTAGAGGTGATATACGGTCTGACTCCCAACTCCTTTAACATCCGCCCGAGGTTGGATTCGGAAAGACCGTCACCGTAGTCTGGAGCTTCATCGAAATAGTTTATACCCAGGTCGAGGGCGCACTTAATGGCGTTTCGTTGCTCCTCTCTAGTGCCCTTGACCATGAGTCCGGCATTACCGCCGCATCCGAAGCCAATCTCCGATATTTGGATACCTGTCCTGCCTAGTTTTCGGTATTGCAAACTGAGTCCCTCCTGGGGATTAGCGCCAGTCTAACCAGATATCAACCTATAGAGCTAATCGGTTGAATATATCCTAATGAACTGTTCCATTCGCCATAATACCTTGGGCCTACAATATCCTCTTTCATAACACCAGAATTATATGACGGTAAGTAATATATGGGCACACGTTTACCGTCACCAGTACCCGATCCCTTATACCTTCCCGATAGGGGTGTCTCTGAAACAAGAAAAGCCCCCTCGTTTGAGGGGGCTTCTTTCATCTTTGGCGGCGGGCGAAAAAAGAGCGCCCTCAGAACCTTTCTAAAAACGCTCCGCTATCTCAGCATGGAGTAAGCTGTTTTATCAAGGTTATGTGCCTAGATTCACAGAATGCATTCTTCTGCGCCGTGAGTCATTTGCCAACAAC
>CAYVIG010000057.1:0-12305 GCA_964451445.1 uncultured Dehalococcoidia bacterium | reverse complement strand
ATTTGCAGCGCCCACGCTCTCACCCCTATCACTCCCTAAATTTCGGTCTTGGCCCCGCCGAGCCAGCACCGCCCCACTGTAAGTTTTTCAGTACCCCGACAGGCTTTGCGGCATCAAAAAAGGCAATAGGATACCTACGGGCGTTACCGCCCTTTTCGAAAACACCGAGCCAGTTTGGGTACTTGCGGTAACGGTTCAGGCCCTAGAAAGGTCTGAACCGAGATAATTTCTGCCGGTCTACCAATTGCCACCTGCGGCAGTGGCCAGGAATTTTTCCGGATGAGGTTTTCTTCTTTGTCCAGGCCCCGGATTGTTTTGAACAACTCCGAGCGGGCCACCGCCTAGTGACCGTTCACTTTCGGTATTGGGACACTAGCAATATCTTCCAAAAAAAGTCAACAGTGAATCAGGGCAATTTGGTTTTTTATTATTTTAAGAATTTGACTTTAATTCGAACTAAAAACCTTGGTTTTGAAGCTAACGCAGGCTTCGATCAACTCCTTTGAAAAGGCCAGCGCCACTCTGTCGTTTTTCTCTGGAAACGGGAGCACGACACGTTATGTCATCATTTGCCGTGCCACATCCCGACATATATAATCTGGTGACTAACCAAACTCACCAACAGGTGCACAATATATAGCCGCACCAAGTATCATGAACCATCGATGGGGCTTCCGATTAGTCCCATGTTATTTTCCAGGAAACCCGCAAAGATCTAGGGAAACTCGGACCAAGGCAGTATTTCCCCATGGATATTGAGGTTTCTTGATTAGGGAGCAACGATGCCAAGGAAGCGGACGACTGGCACTCAAGCCAGTGGGGCGCGTTCCAAGTCCCCACTTCCAAAAGGACTCAAGAACGCCGATCTCGTGGATTTTTACACCAGGATGGTTCAGGCTCGGTCGCTGGATGAACGCATCTGGGCGTTGAACCGGCAGGGTAAAGTGCCCATCGCAGCCTCCAGCCAAGGCCATGAAGCCGCCCAACTGGGCAGCCTGCTGGCCGCCGAAAAAGACGGCGATTGTTTCCTGTTCCCTTATTATAGAGACCTGGCCCTCAAAGTTGCCGCCGGACTCACTCCCGCCCAGACCATGATGTCTTTCATGGGCAAGGCTGGAGACCCCTACAGCAACGCCCGTCAATTCCCTCTCCAGGGGGCTGACCTGCCCCATAAGGTCATCCAGATATCCAATGTTGTGGCTGCGGGACTGACACAGTCCGTGGGCTACGCCTTGGGAGCCCGCATGGCTGGCGAAAAAACCGTAGTCTTCTCTTATTTCGGCGACGGCGCTACAAGTCAGGGCGAGGTCCATGAGGCCATGAACTTTGCCTCGATCCACAAGCTGCCGGTGATTTTCATCTGCGAGAACAATCGTTACGCGATATCCACGCCCCAACGCACTCAGATGGTGGTTGAAGAGGTTGCCAGCCGAGCCGCCAGCTATGGTTTCCCCGGTTTCACCGTTGACGGCATGGACCTGATTCAATGCTACGAGGCCACTAGAGAGGCCATCACTCACGCCCGCGCCCAAGGGCCGGTGCTCCTGGAGATGATGGTGGAACGGTTCATGTCCCACACCACCGACGACGACGACCGGCGCTACAGGCCGGAAGGCGAGGTAGACCGGGCCAGGGAAAGGGACCCGGTGATCACCCTGGGACGCCTGCTTATAGAAGAAGGGCTCCTCACCCAGAAGAAGGTCGATACCATTGCCGCCGACGCTCTCAAAGCCACCGACGAAGCAACCGACCTTGCGGAAGCATCCAGACAACCACCCGAGTCTGTACTCCATGACTCGGTCTACGGCCCTTAGGAGTAGTCTTGACCGTTAAAAGTGTCATAGAAGCAGTCAGGGAAGCCATAACAGAAGAGATGAAGCGAGATCCAAAGGTCTTTGTCATCGGGGAAGATGTGGGGGTACGGGGCGGCGTGTTCCTGGCTACCCAGGGTCTGGCTGAAGAGTTCGGCACCGACCGCATCATAGACGCACCGCTGGCCGAAGCCTCCATCATGGGTATCGCCCTGGGTGCCGCCTTCCGTGGAATGCGTCCCATCCCAGAGGTGCAGTTCTCAGATTTCGTCTGGCCTTCCGTGAACCAATTGATTGGAGAAGCGGCCCGAACCTGCTACGGCACCAACGGAGCAGTGCAGGTGCCCATGGTCATCCGAATGCCGTACGGCGGAGGCATCAGGGGAGGGCTGTTCCACTCCCAGAACGTGGAGACCCACTTCTTCCACACTCCAGGCTTGAAAGTCGTGGCTCCCGGCACCCCCTACGACGCCAAAGGGCTGCTGAAGTCGGCCATCCGCGACAACAATCCAGTGGTGTTCCTGGAGCACAAGAAGACCTACCGGCTGGTGCGCGGCGAGGTTCCAGATGAGGACTACACCCTGCCCATTGGCAAGGCCGACATCAAACGCGTCGGCAGCAACATCACCTTGGTCTCCTACGGTCTGACTCTGCACTACTGCCTTGAGGCTGCAGAAACCCTAGCTGCCGAGGGCGTTGATGTTGAGGTCGTTGACCTCAGAACCTTGACTCCGTTGGACACTGAGACAGTCCTGGATTCAGTGAAGAAGACCGGCAAACTGACGGTGGTGCACGAAGACAATATCACCGGTGGAGTCGGGGCAGAGATTGCAGCCGTAGTGGCTGATCAGGCCTTCGAGTACTTGGACGGCCCCATCGTGAGGGTCTGCGGGCCGGATGTGCCCACCATGCCCTTTGCACAGACCCTGGAAGACGCATATATGCCCACGGCAGACAAAATAGAGGACGGACTACGCAAACTGGCGGCTTACTAAGTTATGTCAATCACCATAGAACTACCCCATGTCGGCGAATCAGTGGTCGAAGGGACCATTGGTAAATGGCTCAAACAGCCGGGCGAGAACGTCAAGCGGTACGAGCCGCTGGTAGAAATCATCACTGACAAAGTGACCATGGAGGTCCCTTCACCTGTAGAAGGGTTCTTGGTTCGCGTCCTGGCTGAAGAAGGAGACACCCTACCCATGGGCGCTCCCATAGCGGAAGTCGCCACAGCCGACAGCCCCGAGGGCGCTGAACCCCAAACGGCTTCTATAGAGATAGAGACAGGACCAGCCGGATCTGCGCCTGCAGCATCAGTCCCTCCAGCCTCGCCAGGCACTACCGGCTATCTCCTGAAGGACGTAACCCCGGTTGGCCCGACCGGCGGAGCGGCCGTGGAGATTTCCGAACCCACCGGAGCTGAACCAACAGCCCCGGCCCCAGGGCCACAACCAGCAGCAGCTCCTCCTCCGGTTACAAGCACACCCGTGGCCTCAGATCCGGTTGCGTCAGGTGGACAAACTAGGTTGTCTCCTGCGGTACGACGTCTGGCCCAAGAACACTCGCTGGATGTGTCGCGAATCCAGGGCACCGGTATGGGTGGCCGCATCACCCGCGACGACGTGCTGAAATTTGTGGCGAGCGGCCAGTCAGCGACTGCTACCACTCCCTCTGCGCCAGCCCGCCAGCTCCAGGGCGAAACCTCTGCCGATGGACAGGAAACCTACGTCACCGTCACTCCGGTTCGGCGGATGATTGCCGAGGCCATGGTCAGGAGCGTGACCGAGATTCCCCACGCCTGGAGCACCGTCGGAGTTGACGTCTCAGGCCTGGTCGCTCTCCGCGCATCCGTGCGAGACGAGTTTGAACCTAGACTGGGCGCTTCCCTCACCTATCTGCCCTTCGTCATCAAGGCAGTGGTAGAGTCGCTCAAACTGTTCCCCAGCATGAACGCATCGTGGGGCGGCGACAAGATCATCCTCAAGAATAGTGTGAACCTTGGGCTGGCCGTGGCCGCACCCGATGGGCTCATTGTCCCGGTTCTGCACAACGCCGACCAACTTAGCATCTCCGGCCTGGCCATTGCCGTCAAGGACTTGGCCGACCGGGCCAGGACCAATAAGCTGACCCTGACCGATGTCCAAGGTGGCACATTCACCCTCAATAACACCGGAGCATTGGGCTCCACGGTATCTGGCCCCATCATCAACTATCCTCAGGCCGGGATCATGACCACGGAGACCATCCAGAAGAAGGCAGTGGTGATCGATGATGCCATCGCCATCCGATCGATGATGAACATCTGCCTGTCCTTCGACCACCGCATCAATGACGGTGCCGAGGCCAGCGGGTTCCTATCAGCGGTCAAAATCAGGCTGCAAGCCATGGCCCCCGGCACGTCCATCTACTAGGCCAACATGCCTGCTACCAACACCTGTCGGGCCGTTTGGCTTGGCACAATGAACTATCTGGAAGCCCGTGATCTGCAACTATCGCTGGTGGAAAAGGTCCATTCTGGCGAAGAGCCGAACACCATGCTCATGTTGGAGCACCCTCACGTCTACACAAAAGGGCGTCTGAGCAAAGAATCGGACGTGCTAGTTCCAGAGGAGACCCTGGCGGCTCGAGGAATCCCGGTCTGTGAAACAGACAGGGGCGGCCAGGTGACCTATCACGGGCCGGGGCAGTTGGTGGTCTACCCCATTTTGGATCTCAGAGAATGGGGCGGGCCCGTGAAGTACGTGCGATCCCTGGAAAAGGTAGTGATCGCAACTCTGGCTGAGATGGGGACCACTGCCAATTGCGAGCCTGGCAACACTGGAGTCTGGACCGATCAGGGCAAGATCGCGGCCATCGGCGTCAAGATCAGCCGCGGAATTGCGTTCCACGGCCTATCCCTAAACGTGAATACCGACCTCTCCCTCTACCAGAACATCATCCCCTGTGGCTTCACAGACCGTCCGGTCACATCCATGGCCGCCATACTAGGCGAGCCGGTGGACATGGAACTGGTCCGCTACGGCCTCACCTACCAGTTCGGCCGCGAGTTCGGGTTCAAAATAGAGAACGGAACTGCAGCAACCATCCTCGGTTGACCAGTGTCCCTAATCTGCAATCTCCTTAGAGCCGACCTTGCTGAACAGGCTGATGATCGAGGGAAGCAGCACCAGGGATACCACCCAACTCAGCACCATGATGGATGCCATAAACACGCCCACGACTATGCGGGGTGTCACCGACGCTATGAACATAGGAACAAAGCCCAGGGCGACTATCAATGCGTTCTTTGTGATGGCACGGGCCGGCTCCTCATAGACTTGACACATGGCGAAACTGACCGAACCGCCCTCATCCTATGACAATTGTCGATACCGCTTGATGAGGTGAATGGCAAAGTCGATGGCCACTCCCAACATCAAGAAGGAGAGCACCGCGATCGGCATGTCATAGTCCTTGCCCGAAAACCCATTCGCCCCATAGACCAACAGGATTGGTCGCAGACAGAGGCAATATGGCCAACACGGCCCAGCGCAGTGACCGGAACAATATGTTAGCCATGGATGCCTCTTAAAATGGTGGTGACGGCCAGTACGAACATGGTACCTGATTTTGACACCCATAAACCTCGTTGCTACACTCGCTTAGCTTTGATTTGACAGCCAACAGGCATAGTTGACGGAGGTATTTGCATGACGGTGTCACAGAAGGTCCGACGATTCATGGACGAGGGTGGTTGGATCCGCCGGGTCTTTGAAGAGGGCATGGCGCTGAAAGCCCAGATCGGGGCCGAGAACGTGTTCGACCTGTCCTTGGGCAACCCGGTCATGGAACCGCCCAAAGAATTCCACGACGAACTGCGTCGACTGGCCAACGACCCAATGTCCGGTATGCACCGCTACATGCCCAACCCCGGCTACATAGAAACCCGACATGCCGTGGCCGACGCACTGAAGAAAGACATGGGTCTGGATTTCACCGGTGCCGAGGTGATAATGAGCTGCGGGGCAGCGGCGGCCGCTAATGTGGTGCTGAAGACCATCTTGAACGAGGGAGATGAGGTAATCATCCTATCACCCTACTTCTGGGAATACCTCTACTACATCGACAACCACGGCGGTGTGGCGGTGGTTGCGCCTTGTGACGACCAATTCCAACCCGACCTGACCCAGATCGAAGCGGTCATGACCCCCAAGACCAGGGCCATCATGGTCAACTCACCCAACAACCCCTCAGGCGCGGTCTACTCGGAGGAGAGTCTCAAAGGTCTGGCTGAACTGTTGGAGCGGAAGCAGGCTGAACATGGGACTGAGATATTCATCATCAGCGATGAACCCTACAAGCGGATCATCTTCGACGACATGAAGTTCCCACAGGTGCTGCCTCACTACGACAACAGCGTGGTGGTAACTTCCCACGCCAAGGATTTGGCTCTGCCGGGGGAGCGCATCGGCTACATCGCAATCAACCCCAACTACAGGGATAAAGAGGAACTCTCTTCCGGGTTGGCCTTCTGCAACCGGACTTTGGGTTTCGTAAATGCCCCGGCGCTGATGCAGCACATAGTCCGCAACCTACAGGAAGTGAGCGTGGATTCAGGCTATTACGAGAAAAAGCGAGACTACCTCTGCCGGAACCTGTGGGACTTGGGATATGACGTGGTGCAGCCCCAAGGGGCCTTTTATCTCTACCCCAAGGCGCCCATCGAAGACGACGTAGTCTTTTGCCGCACCCTTCTGAACTCGAACGTGCTGGTAGTACCTGGAAGAGGCTTCGGCACGCCTGGGTATTTCCGAATCTCCTACTGTGTCGAGGACTGGGTGCTGGAGGGCGCGGTCAAAGGGTTCGCCTCAGGGCTGGCAGCGCCCGAAGGTTAGACCGAGCCTACGGGTCAACCTCCTGCTGTTGATAGGCCCTTACCCTGGCCGGTGTTTTCGGGTTGGGGATGATCCAATAGAAGACGGCCGCCAGACAATAGATGATGACCAGAGGTATAAGGGCCCAGAAAAAGCTATCCGTCTTGTCGAAGATGACGCCCATCCACACCGGTGTGCTCATGGACATGAATTGGTCGGGTAGGTGCTGCCAGCCACGTAGAGTGGCGTAGCTTCGGCGGCCAAAGTAGTCGCCCATGATCGCCCAGGCCAGTGGGTTGGCTGTCTCAGAAAAGGCCAGCAGCACCACAAACGCCACCAACTGGAAGATGTTTCCGGTGTCGTCCATCAGCATCAACAGGGATAACGCCCCGCCGACCATGCAGGCCGAGCTGAGCTTCTTCTTGGACCACCGGTCTCCCAGCCAGCCCACGATCGGGGTCATGATCAGCAGGCTAAAGGACATCACGCCGACGAATGCCACGGCTATCGGTTGAGAATCGTCCTCCGTGCGGCCCGATCCCATCAGGAACCAAACCGATAACGGCACCATCAAGAACGTGGTCCCTGAGTGCACTGTGTTTCGAAATCCCACCGCCAGGACCAGCATCCAGAATGTCGGCGTCCGCATAGCCTCGTTGGCCATGAAATCAGGCTCACCAGCGTGGAGGATGGATGCGCTGTGCCGGTCACCGTCATTGCCGGAGACCAGATCGGCTATGTTTATCTCGTCTTCCGGAATGGGATCTCCATCAGCCCGAAGTCCCATGCTCTCCGGGTCTCGGCGTATCAAGAAGGACAACGGAATCACCACGGCCAGGATGATCACCCCAGATATGAAAGCGGCCGGACGCCAACCAGCGCTCAGTACCAAGAAACCCATCAGAGGTGCGATCAGGGTTCCGCCGATTGCCGTGCCCATTCCGGCGATCCCCATGGCCAGGCCACGGTGCCTGCGGAACCACTGGTTGATTGCTGGCATGGTGGCGTTGTTGTAGCCAGCCCGGAACCCGAGGGAAAGCAAGCCTACAAATATGCAGACGAAGTACAGGTAGTTCTGAGTAAATGAGAGCAAGATGAAGCCAAAGCCCGACGTGAGGCCACCGAAAGCAAGTATTACCCGCGGCCCCCACTTGTCTGTGGCCCAACCCATGATCGGGCCCTGCAGACCACCTTCCATGCGTCCCAGCATCTCTGCAAACGAGACGGCAGCGAGGCTGATCCCCAACTCGCCTCTCAGCGGGATGATGTAGGAAGTGAATCCCTTATTGAAGGTGCCGTGTTTCAGGGAGTCGGCCCCAGCCGAGATGATTGCAATCCACCAGCCATAAAACAAGGTCCGAGGCAGACGGATAGTTTCTGTGATTCGTTCTTTAAGCAAATTAAAGAGGGTTCTCTAACGCCACACGGTGCAGGCATGGCCCAATGGCTGCCCACAGAGTTGAAGACTGCCCACTATTCATATCGGAGGGAAATACTGCCTGGACTAGTATACAGCTTGTATGTTGGCCAAACCGTGCCGCCAATCCATATTCAGCTCAAAATAGCCGTGAATCTAGGGATGCCTCCGGATTTAGACTCGCCTGAACACCGTGGTGATTTGGCGGTACTAACTCTGAAAGATAACCGGCCCAGACAAAGACGTCTGGGCCGGTTATCCTAACTTCGGTCAGTTGTAACTTGACCTGGATTACAGGTTGATGACGATATTGTCCGGGCCGCGTGACAGCACCGCTTCTGCAGGCTCGTCATACGGATTGCCTTCTATGTGGTTGAAATTGGCTGGGACGTAGATGAAATCCCCGGGGCCAGCTTCGATGTATTCCTTGAAATCGTTGCCATAGTAGACGCGGATATGGCCTTTGATGACGTAGGCAGCAGTCTCCGCTTCTCCGTGATGGTGGGGCGGGCCCATGGTGTTTGGCGTGCATTCCACATGGCCCAGCCAAATCTTCTCTGCGCCGGCGGTGTTCTTGTCAATCCCGGGTTTCCTAATCATCCCAGGTGTCTGGGCCGTCGTATCCGGTGAGACCGTCCCCTTGACTATATGAAGCTCTCTCCCGCTTATCGATGTGCTCATTCATACTCCCAATTGATTGCGAAATTTGAATTGTTGGTCAGCCAACCGCTCGGTCGCCAATCATAACCTGCCACCAACCCATCGGCAATCTCTGGGATAGCCATCAACACTAGTCCGTTTTTATCTACCGTCACAGCTGATCTATCCCAAAGGTATAGGCCGCTTATCCCCAACCGGCTTATCTCTATCCACGGTTAAGCCGCATGGGTGTGGATAACCGCAGGTTGTACTGCCGGGCCAAGCGTGGTTTACTGAGGCCAGCACCTTAGCCGAATCAAAAATCGCCGCCCCAGGAGAGAACCCTTGGAAGTCACAAAGAAGATTGCCGAATACGTGGTGAACACCAACCTGGAGGACTTTCCGCCTGAGGCGATCATGGGCGCAAAAGCAGCAATCATAGATTGCATTGGCTGCGCCTTGGCCGGATCCAAAGAACCATTGGCCGACGTGCTGGTCGATTACCTCAACGACCTGGGTGGCAAACCCTCTGCCACGGTCATCGGACGCGGGTTCAAGACCACTGCTCCGGAGGCAGGTCTCATCAACGGTGCCATGTCCCATGCCCTAGACTATGACGACATCACCGTAATAACCAAAACCCACCCCAGCGCCGTACTGATCCCCGCTGCGCTGCCGATGGCTGAAGAGGTCGGCGCTACGGGCAGTGACATGCTGCTGGCTTATCTACTGGGCTTTGAGGTTGCCTGCGCCGTAGGCGACGCCATCAGCCCCCTTTATTACGACGACCTTGGCTGGCATCCAACCGGTCCCCTCGGTGCCCTGGGTGCCGCCGCGGCTTCGGCCCGACTGCTGGGACTGGACGTCGAGCAGACAGCTATGGCCATCTCCCTGGGAGCGTCCCAATCGTCGGGGCTGCGCCAAAACTTCGGCACCATGACCAAACCGTACCACGCCGGCCACGCCTGCAAGTCGGGCATCACCGCCGCCAAGTTGGTGCGAGGTGGGTTCACCTCCGGCACCGACGCTCTGGAAGGCCGGTTCGGCTTCATGCGCGCATTCTCTGGCGGGAACGATTACGACCCGGAAAAGGCGGCGAATTCCCTGGGCAACCGCTGTTTCATGATCGAGTCTGGCATCGAGATCAAGAAGTATCCTTGCTGCGGCAGCGCCCACCTGGCTTTGGATGCCACCACTGCACTGCAACAACAGGAGACACTGGTAGCTGCCAACATCGAAAGGATCGATGTGACCGTGAACTTCGACCCACCCCGATCACTGATCCACTCCAGGCCTAAAGAAGGACTTGAGGGCAAGTTCAGCATGCAATACTGCCTGGCCGCCGAGATCCTGGACGGCCGGATCGGCATGTCCACATTTACCGACGAGCAGGTGATGAGACCGGAGGCCCAGGAACTAATCCCCAAGATCGAGATGAAACGCACCCCTGGTTATGAAGGCCAGACCAGTTGGGCCGAGCCCTTCAACGTGGTTGAGATCCACCTGAAAGACGGTCGTGTCCTCATAGAGCAGGCCGAGCGCGACAACGTTGGCGCCCTGCGTGGTGCGACGTTTGACGCGGTTCGGACCAAATATCTGGACTGTGCCAGCTTGGCCCTCTCGTCAGATAACGCTAAGACGACACTGCAAATGATGGACGGCCTGGAAAACATTGGTCCGGTCGGTCCCTTGGCCAACCTGCTGGGAGGGTAGGCCTACTGGGCGGTGACCCCACCGCCAATCACAAGCTAAGAACCGGTTACAAACGAAAACTCATCCGAGGCAAGGTACAGAGCACCGTAGGCGATGTCTTCGGCTGTGCCTATTCTGGATAGCGCTACCCGGTTCATGGTCCGTTCTTGGTTTTCTGCATCCGGCCAGACCTGGTCTCCCATGTAGGTATCTATCGGCTCCGGATGGATTGAATTGGCCCGAATACCTTCTGCAGCGTATTGTATGGCCGTCGATTTGGTAAAGATGTGAACCGCACCCTTGGATGCAGAGTACGCCGCGCTAATGCGGCTTTCCACCAGACCGGCCGTGGATGAGATATTGGAGATGGAGCGGCCACCTGCTTTTCTCATTCCCGGTTTCGCAGCTTTGGAACCAAGGAACACTCCTTTGGCATTGATGTCCAAGATGTCATTCCATTGATCGGCTAACGTCTCTAGGACATGCCCGGACGCCAGATACCTGCATTGTTCACGAGAATGTCCAATTTTCCAAAGCTTGCCAACGAAGACGAATAGGATGCGGCCATTCGTCTTCGTTGGTGACATTCAAATGGACGAAGATAGCATCGACGCCTGCTTCGGCTATCACGGCGGCGACGGCGGTGGTGCCTTCCTGATCTGAAACATCAGCAAAGACAACCTTTGCGCCCTCTTTAGTAAACATCCTGGGCTCGACAGCACCTTGACCTCGAGCCGCTCCGGTGATCAGTGCGACCTTGCCTTACTAATGTCATTTTTGACTCTTTCCGCCATATTGTCTTCAAATTCCAAGCCCATGGACAATAGCCCAGTGGAAGAAACGTCTAACCTGAAGGGCTATACAGGCTCAACACCGGCACAAATGTTAAAGCAAAATGATTATTTGCTAGTTATTGACAATGAATTCAAACCGCATCTAATATATGGGGATAGAATCACAGGTCGGCTTTTGCCTTGCATTTACGCCTGCCTTGGAATTTATTCCGGAATGTTTTGTTACTAAACATCACCGAATGAGAGGAGCAATATGAGTGACCAAGATATCGCCCTAATGGCCCACCTGATGCGCCGCGCCGGATTTGGCGCCACCCGAGACGAGCTAGAAGCTCGCGTAGCCAAGGGTTACGAGGCAACAGTAGAGGAACTTCTCAGCTCTGAAGAGCATGAAGAACTCGACCGTAACGAAATGATGCGCTTCCACCCTTGGGCTTGGCGTCCCGGCACTCTCCCTGGCATGGGCGCAGCCGAGTGGTTGCATGACTTGGTAAACACCAAGCGTCCGTTGGAAGAGAAGATGTCCCTTTTCTGGCACGGGATCTTCGCCACAGGCGTCTCCAAGGTTGACCATTACGACGACGTGATGGACATGATCGTCAAGTTCCGACAAAAGGGAATGGGCGACTTCCGCGAACTACTCCTTGAAATGGCCAAGGATCCAGCCATGATCTACTGGCTGGACAACAACGACAACCACGCCGAAGCAGTTAACGAGAACTGGGGCCGTGAATTGCTGGAACTCTTCAGCATGGGTGTGGGTAACTACACTGAAGACGATGTTCGGGACTGCTCCCGCGCATTCACCGGCTGGACCATCCAGCCCAAGCTCCCCCGAGGCCCCATTGGCCGCCACGACTGGTTCTTTGAGTACCGAGACGAGGACCACGACGACTCCGAGAAGACTTTCTTGGGTCACACCGGCAACTGGAACGGTGACGACATCATCCGTTACATCACAGATGACCCAGCCTGCGCTGGCTTCATCGCCCGCCACCTCTACAACTTCTTCGTGGCTGACGAGGCCCAGGTTCCCGCATGGTCGGTGACCCCGCCCCGCGACCCAGAAGCAGTTGACCTGTTGGCCAACACCCTGCTG
>CAYVIG010000056.1:6797-12368 GCA_964451445.1 uncultured Dehalococcoidia bacterium | reverse complement strand
ACGGAGAGTTGGCATAATAATCACAAACTCCAACGAAGGAAATGAACTTCCCGCCGTCTTTCTAGCGAATGCTGGAGTCCAGATTGCTTGCTTTAGTCTATTCCGACTCCCCCGAAACATCCTGGATTCCAGTTTCCGCTGGAAAGACGAGCAGGTTTAAGAGTTTAATGTTACGTGGATGAATCTTTGGACAGGGTTGGGTTGAATGGATTCCGTCGTTCGCCGGAATGACGGTAGAGCACATAGAAAAGAGGGGCTGCTAACAGCGGCCCCTCTTTTCTGTTTACTTGTGTAAGCCTAGGAGGTTTTAGCCTCTGGGTAGACCCAGGCCTCGTCCAGCTATGATGTTGCGTTGTACCTCTGAGGTGCCGGCGGCGATAGTGCCGGCGAAGGCGTTCATCCAATGTTCTTGGACTCGGCCCTTTAGGGGCGCCCATGTGTCTTCACGTCCCAGAGTGCCGTACTGGCCAAGTATGTCCAGTGAAGCATCGGTTACTCTCTGAACCGTCTCGCTGCCAAAGACCTTGCTCATGGAGGCTTCTTTGGTCGGTATCAGGTCCTGAGACTGCATATAGGCCACGTTGTAGGCCATCAGTCGGGCCACTTCACAGTCGACGTACCGGTCGGCCATCAGCGTCCTCACCCAGGGAATCTCGATCAGGGGTTGTCCGTTGCGCTTGGTCTCCGTGGCAAATTCTCTGATGTCGTCCAGCATTCGGCGGGCGGCTGCGGAATAGTCGATTCCAGAACGTTCAAAGTCGAGCAAGGTCACGGCCACGTACCATCCGCGGTCTTCGTCGCCGACGACGTTCGCCCTCGGCACTCTGACATCGTCAAAGGTCACCTGGTTGAACTCGTGCCCACCGGCCATGTTGATGATGGGGCGCACGGTCACACCTGGGCTCTTCATGTCTACTAAGACAAAGCTGATGCCGCGGTGCTTGGGTGCATCTGGGTCAGTCCGTGTCAGCAGCATGATCCAGTCGGCGCGGTGAGCCATGGTGGTCCAGACCTTGCCGCCGTTAATCACCAGTTCGTCGCCGTCGCGTACTGCCCGAGTGCTAAGGGATGCTAGGTCCGATCCGGATTCGGGTTCGCTGTAGCCCTGGCACCATTGAATCTCGCCCTTGGCCACCGAGGGAAGGTGGGTTTTCTTCTGCTCTTCCGAGCCGTGAATCATCAGAGTTGGGCCAAGCATGCGAACGCCAAAGATGTCGCGCCCTGGAGCCCGCATGTAGGCGATCTCTTCGTTGTAGATGGCCGACTTCACTGGTGATGCTGCTTGGCCGCCGTATTCCTCCGGCCAGTGCATGGTGAGCCAGCCCTTTTCGGCCATCTTCTTCCGGACGACGATGTTCAAGTCCCAGTCGTCTTCCTCTGGGTAGCGGCCAGCGCCCTCCCATGTGTCGGGAAGCTCGGCCTTCATGAACGCCCGAAGCTCGCTTCGGAACTGCTCGTCCTCTTCTGTGAACTTAAACTCCACAGTGAATCTCCTATCGGAACCCCTCTCGGGATTCGAATATTAAACTTTCTGCTAGCTACCCACAGCTACGCAAGTGACGGTCCGGACCACGCCTGGGACGGTGTGGATATGGCCGGTAACCAAATCACCCACGATGGTCATGTCGTCACCGGATACGATGGCGATGATGTCGTAGGGACCGGTGACCACGTCCACAGTGGTGATCCCCGGGAGGTTGCCCAAGGTGTTGGCGACATCACGTGTTTTTCCCACTGCGGTTTCAATCAATAGATAGGCTTTGGTTGCCATAGTTCCCTCTCTTAGGTGCTACCAGGTGGCGGGCCAGACGTGCGCCAGGCTCGCCGATTGTTGGAGGTCATTCTACGGCTCGGCTTCCAATGGTGTCAATTTGAACCAGCCTGGCGAATCCACGACCAATCCCGTCTATAATAAAAGTCTATGGTTGAAAGAATGGAACTACTCAAGAGCGGCGCTACCGAACTGGACGTCATCCTTACTGACCATCAATTAGACCAATTCGAGACCTACTTCAAAGAATTGGTCGAGTGGAACAAACGGGCTAACCTGACGGCGATCATCGAGTATGAAGCGGTGCAGGTGAAACACTTCTTGGACTCGTTAACTGTCTGGTTGACGGCCCGGGATGTCCTGGCAAGTTCGACCGAAACATCAGTTCGTGTCATGGACGTTGGGTCTGGAGCGGGGCTGCCTGGCTTAGCCCTCAAAATTTCCTTGCCGGATATTGAACTGGCCTTGATTGAATCGGTGGCTAAGAAGACGGCGTTCATGCGACACGTGATTGAAACCCTCGAATTGGAGGGAGTCTCGGTATATACCGGACGCGCCGAGGAATTGGCCCGAGGTAAAGACCTAAGGGACGGATTCGATCTGGTTGTTGTTCGGGCTTTGGCCAAACTGCCGCTGTTGTTGGAATTTGGACTGCCCTTCTGCAAGACCGACGGCAGTTTGGTTGCGCTGAAGCACGGTGGGGACGGATCAGAGCAGGACGAAGCCGCCAACGCCCTGTCGGAATTGAACGGCTTTATTGAGAAGATCTCGACTGTGCGGCTTGAAGGTCTCACGGATGACCGGGTGGTCATATCCGTCAAGAAGACGGGACCAACGCCGGGTCGTTATCCACGAGCTGTGGGAGTTCCTGGCAAGCGCCCGCTCTAGTCTGGTTCGAACGAAAAGAAGGCCCGCTAAATGGCGGGCCTTTTTGTTTTGACGGTTTAAGAAATACTAGTCTGCCTCAAGCACTCCAGAGCTGGCTTGGTTTCCAGAGCTGCCTGATTTACCGGTGGTTCCAGGGAACGAGCCAGTGTAGCCATCCCAGGTCATGCCCGGCGGCTGCGATTCCTTCAACGTCGGTGGAATAGTAGCCAGCAGACGCGTTTCGCATCCTGAATGATACTGAACCGTTGGCAAGGGTGGCAGCTGAACCAATCCAGGTGGCACCGGAAGTGGTGTTATTCAGCGTGACATCTACCACTGCCGCTCCAAGATCATTGGCTACGTGGACAACAACTCGGAGGTCCTTTAAGCCGCCGTTGCCGCCGTTAAAGATGTGATCGACGCCGGCGCCGCCAAACTCGGATCCTGCGGGCGGTGGCGGCGGGGCCGCAGTAACTGTCAACGCGGCGGAGTTGCTGCCAATATCACTCAGAGATACTGGTTCGCCAAGACTAATCTAGCGCAGGTATTTACTCGGTAGGTGTTAGACCGGTATACGTTTCTGGTGTTTGTCAGATTTATTAGGTCCATTATGGTCTGATGGTGTCTCCCGGTTAAGAAAAGGCAGTGGTTTTATGTGAACCCAGATTGGCATTGCGAGGGCTCGCTTACGCCTATATGATTTACAAGACTCGCCTGGCTGGCGTGTTCACTGTGTTGGCATATTAATTAGATAAGACTTTGTGAGAGGGGTTGTTATGTCCGTGATGGTCACCGGCGGAACCGGATTTATCGGCAATAGGATCATTCGCAAGCTGTTGGAGCGAGGCGAAGAGGTGGTCTGTTTCGACCTTGCGCCGCCTCGAGCGAACCTGGAGCCTTATCTGGACCGCATCAAGATGTACCGGGGTGATGTCACCCAACTGCCCCATATCTTGGAGGCGATCAATCAAAGTGGGGTCACGCGCATCATCCACATGGCCGCGTTGCTGCCGCCGGACACCGAGGACCGCCACCACTACGCAATGCAGGTGAACATCGGTGGAACCAATAATATCTTTGAGGCAGCCCGCTGGACCGGGGTGGAAAGGGTGGTCTATGCCAGCTCGATCGCCGTTTACGGGGTTCAAGAGACCTTTGGCGAGCGTCCCATCAACGAAGATGACCTGAATGACCCGATCAACGTTTACGGGATGACCAAGTCCGTGAACGATTATTCGGCGAAACAGTACATCAACAAGCACGGCCTAGACCTGCGGGCCGTTCGCATCTGCACCGTATTTGGCCACGGGAGGGTCACCGGGGCCACCGGCATGATCGGTGGGCTGTTGATGTCGCTGCCTGCAGTTGGGAAGCCTGTGAGCATGCCCTTTCACCAGGACGAGCAATCTCCCATGATCCATGCCGAAGACGCCGCCGAGATATTTGTACGCGTCGCCCTGGCCGAGAAATTGAATCATCCTGTCTACATCTCCGGTGGCACCATGTGCTCCATCAAAGACATGGCCGAGATGGTGAAAGAAATCATCCCGGATGCGGATATCACCACCGGTGACCAGGTCGTGCCCCATGTCTATAACGTGGACAACAGCCGCATGCTGGCGGATATCGGTTATGAGATAGCGCCCCTTCGGCAACGGATCCTCGATCATATAAACGATGCCCGAGCCGAAGCTGGTATGGACGCCCTCAGCGGCTAACGCAGGTTGGGTTATAATTGTGCGTGTTCAGACCCACGGAAGTGGGCGTATCTAAGGAAGATCGCGAGAGACCTGAGAGAAGAATATGAGTATCGCCATCGGTTACATGCCCGGAGCCTACGGAGAAGGTGGAGCAGACCACGAATACCTTCGCAAGTTGGTGGAGATTGGCGATAAGTACGAATACGACTCCCTCTGGTTGAGCGACCGGATCGTTGGCGAGAAGTTCAGCCTGGAACCGATGATGGCCTGCTCAATGGTGCTGGCCTACTCGGACCGTCTGAAGGTCGGCACCAGTGTGCTGGCCATGCCCCTGCGCAACCCGGTGGTTTTGGCCAAACAGATAGCAACTCTGGACTACCTATCGCAGGGACGGTTCTTCCCTGCAGTGGGTTTGGGGCAGGAAGAGCCCGAGGAATATGAAGCCTGCGGAGTCTCCAAAGAGCGACGCGGGCCACGCACCGATGAAGGCATCGCCTTGATGCGCCGCCTATGGGAGGAAGAGGACGTTACCCACGAAGGTGAGTTCTTTAGCTGCCACAACGTTACTGTGACTCCCAAACCGTTCTTACAGCCCTCAACCCCAGTTTGGATCGGAGGACGCTCCCCTGCTGCTGCCAGGCGCGTTGGGCGGGTGGGAGACGGTTGGCTTGTCTCCAGCGCCACACCAGAGGAAGTGAGGGAGGGTTGCGGTATTTTGTTCGAGGCCGCCAACGAGCACAACCGCGAGATCGAAGATGACCACGTTGGAGTCCTGATGGGTTATTACATCTCCGATGATGTTGCCGACGCTACTGAGAAGGCGGAAAGGTTTGTCACTCGCCAGCGGCCCGATGCCCACTTCACTGAATTCACGGCTGTGGGTCCGGTAGAAAAGGTGGCCGAATACGTACAGAGCTACATCAATGCCGGTGGTTCCAAGTTTGTTATGCGTCCGTTGTGCCCTGCTGATGAGACCATGGAACAGCTTCAGGTCCTCGGAGAAGAGCTGATCCCCCAATTCCCCAGATAAGGGTAATTTCCTGAATACGTGAAAGCTTCAAAACGCCGCCTCTATATGGTGGCGATCATATCGGGATTGTTGGGGACGGTCATCGGTGTATTTACCGGCGGTTTTGTTGCTGCATCCCAGTGTGACGGCGGGTTGGAGTGCCTGGGTGTGGCCGTTGTGGGCGTTGGTCTAGGCGCAATCTTCATGGAATCTGCGGCTATCTC
>CAYVIG010000056.1:0-6787 GCA_964451445.1 uncultured Dehalococcoidia bacterium | reverse complement strand
ATAAGGCTAACCAACGCCGAGGCAACCTGTATGGTACGTTTGTTATTACCTTCTTTCTAGGAGTGCCGATACCTTTTACGTTGGCGTTGGGGTTCGCAGCAATTCTTGCAACGCCTTTGTTTCTAATTCAGGTTTGGGCCTGCGTCAAAGTACAGCTTGCATCTGGGCCTAGAAAGGCAGCACAGCGAAAAAGATAAAACCCGGTCGTATGACCGGGTTTTATCTTTTTCCTAACGATTTAAGATTTGTGGTTTAGCGGCGGCCTGCCGACCGGCCCCGGGGCTTCCCAGGCTTTGCCGGTCGCGTCCTGGGGGACGGTGCGCCGGGTCTGGGAGACTGTCTGCGACGGTTGGTATCACTTGGAGATCCAGTGGTCCCCAAAAGCTGACCAGACCTTCTCCGACTTTCCGTCTCTGAGACGGGCGCCCGACCCAGAATCTGTCCGGAGCTTCTACCGTTTGAAGTGCCCTCAGACGAGTTACCGCGTGGCGGTCGGCCAAAGTTGTGCTGAGCCTTGTTTCCGTTGGGGCCGTCGATGCTAGGCGCCGCGCCATTGGACGAACCCCGGTTTTGAGAGCGTCCATTGGACCTGTTTACGGGTCCTTTTTCAATGGAATTTGATCTGGAATACGGATTTCTACCGTTCTCGCTGTTTAGTGTTCCGTTCGATACGGCACCGACTGGTTCGTATGGCCGGTTCTCGCTGGGCTTATTGAGCCTTGGCGCCGCCGCCGCATTGGGATGGTCTTCCCTGCGTCCGTATTCAGTGAACCCTGCCTTCCAAGCGCCTGGTTTGCGCCGGTTCGGACCGGTGTTTGGCCTGCGGTCACGTGTGCCCTGTCCAGCTCGGCCGCCGTTGCTGCGGCCACCGGAGGCACGACCCAGGCCCATCCGGTCTTCGCGGAACTGCTCTTCGGGTGTGAAGTTTCCGTAGTTAAACCCTTCCAGGCGTCGCCGTTCGATCTGGATCCCCAGTTCCCTTTCAACGTGACGGACCATGGAGGCGTCGTCAGCGCCGGCAAAGGTGAATGCCTCTCCGGTGTGTTCAGCCCGACCGGTCCGGCCGATGCGGTGGGTGTAGGTGTCCGTTGTGTTCGGGAAGTCGAAGTTGATGACGTGGGAGACTTCCGGAACGTCGATACCGTGAGCGGCGATGTCAGTTGCCACCAGAATGTCGAATTTGCCCGTTCGGAAGCCGTCCATGGCCTGCTGCCGGGCGTTCTGAGACATGTTGCCCTGGAGAGCTCCGACCTTGAACCGGTTCTTGGCCAGCTCCAACGCCAGCGTGCGAGCGCGATGTTTGGTGCGAGTGAAGACCAATACCCGGCCGGTTGGGGTCTGCTCCAGCAATGCCAACAGCAATTCCCGCTTGAGCTTGTCTGGAACCGGGTAGATGGAATGGGAGACGGTCTTAGCTGGGGCGATGGCTCCGATCTGGATGGTTTCCGGGTCCTTGAGTATCTTCACTGCTAGAGCCCTGATCTCTTTTGGCATGGTGGCCGAGAAGAAGAGGGTTTGCCGTTTGGACGGAACGTGGTTCAAGATCCGCTGTACGTCGGGCAAGAAACCCATGTCGCACATGGTGTCGGCTTCATCCAACACCAACATTTCAACGTTGGTAAGGTCTATATCTTTCTGGCTTACGTGGTCCAGCAAACGCCCGGGACAGGCGACGATAATCTGCGCCCCCCGCCGGATGCGGTTCAGCTGTGGCCCTTTGGCTACTCCACCGTAGACCGTTGCTGCTCTGATGCGCAGGTGCTTACCAAGTTCATTGAATGTATCGTGAATCTGTTCTGCGAGCTCACGGGTTGGGGCAATCACCAGATAGCGGATACCCCGTTTGGGAGGCGTACTGGCTAGGTGATGCAGGATGGGCAGAGCGAACGCGGCGGTCTTGCCGGTGCCGGTTTGGGCCAATCCGAGGATGTCACGCCCTTCTAACGCAACAGGTATGGCTTGTTCTTGGATGGGGGTAGGTGTTGTGAACCCGACGGATATAACGCCGGACAGCACCTGAGGATGAAGGGAGAATTCTTTGAAACTCACTGAGAGGGTCTACTCCTTGACTGCTTTTCCGAGCCAAGTCACACTCTCAGGCCCAAGGTCACGGTCAACAAAATGTCGCGGTAGTACCGCGTTTGCGACCATGAATCCAAGGGAATCCGGGAGGGAATCCGTTACGAATTTAGTCGCTGCAGAAACAAGTATAACTGGTTGTCGACTCTTCGGGCACGCTCCGGCACTCTGCCAATTCGCAGATTTCGAAAAAAGGCCAGTTGGAGGGCGAGCGTTGATGGCCGAGGAGTGGTAATATCAATCTCTGTGACAACATTTCCCCGGAGGCAGATCATTGGCTTTCTACATGTACGTGTCCCTTCAAGAAGAAGACCGAATTGCCGTCTTCACCATGACACCGAAGACCGGCAGGTTGAAGCATCAAAGTGATGTGGAATTAAAAGGTCGACCGGCCCCCATGGCCATGGATCCCGAGCATAAATACCTATTCGCCGGACGCCGCAAGGCCGACGACTATGGGATGACCAGTTTCAATATCGACCGCAAGAACGGCGGTCTTACGCCCATCGGTTCTATCCCGCTGAACGGCGATCCGGTGCATATGTCCACCGATAAGACCGGAAAGTTTCTGCTCTCAGCCTACTACTACCAGAAGACTGCTGCGGTTCATAGCATCGGCGACGACGGTGCGATATCGGATCCACCGGTGGTCTGGCGCGAGACGGATATCGGCGCTCACTACATCCAAACCGACCACGCCAATAAGTTCGCATTTGTCCCGCACATCGCCCGCGGTTCCATGGAAGGAGCGAATGCCATCTTCCAGTTCCTGTTCAATGAGGAGTCTGGGAGTCTGACTCCGCTCTCGCCGACGCGGGTTAACAATAGGGAGCTAGAAGGCCCACGCCACCTGGCTTTCCATCCGACCAAGAACATCGTCTACGCGTCCAATGAGCAGGGAAACAGCGTCACTGTGTACGCCTACGATGCGGACAAAGGAAACCTGCACCCGCTTCAGACGGAGTCCACTCTACCCAGTGGATATGGGGGCCAGAATTCCTGCTCTCAGATCCAAGTGACTCCGGACGGAAGTCTTTTGTACGCGCCCAACCGTGGCCACAATAGCATCGCCGGGTTCAAGATCAACCCGGACAACGGGTACATCGCGCCCGTCAGTCAGACCCCGACCGAGGCGGTTCCTCGAGCTTTCTGCATCGACCCACAGGGGTCTTTCCTCTACGCCGCTGGGCTGGAGTCAGGAAAGCTTGCTGGCTACAAGATCAACCAAGAGACCGGTGAACTAGAACCGGGTGAGGTCTACGATGTTGGTAAAGGCCCGATGTGGGTCATGATGGCAGAGTTCTAACCTAAAAATATAAATAGTTTCAGCAAACTAAAAGTGCAGCCCCTAACAAGATTATGGGCGGCACTTTTTATTTCAGCTATCTTCGCAGATGCTTGAGGTCTACGGTGTCAGCCAGATTCGGAGGAACCCATCTTATCGTCCCACTCCCAGCATGTTCCTTTCCCGGAAATCTACCGCCGCCAAGTTGGTGGCGGCCTTCCCGTCTATTAACCTTTGCCAGGCTACCTCAACGCCGCTCTTTGTGCGTCGCGGGTCAGTGACCTCCGAGAGCTGTTGGTTGAATATCCTCCAACTCCGATTGGCCGTCACTGTCCAGGTCTCCAGCCAGGCCCATGTCCAGGTTCCGCGTCCCCAACTGGTGGGGCGTCGCTCTGTCATGTTGTACCGCCAAGTCCAAAGAGTCTCCATGTAGCCGGCAGAAATTGGAGTTCAATCGTGACATCTACCATTAGACGAGATTGGGTTCTTATCAAATATGACGTTGGACTCCGATGTTATGTGAGAGGAGTCACATAACATAACCAGGCTACGGATAAAACAAAGAAGACATGCTGTTTAATTGCAGCACCTATTTGAAGATCCGTTAAAATGGCGGCAAATCTCGGAGGTATATCCGAGGCTTTCGAGAAGGGAAAGGTCCTTTTAACCCATGGGGTCGGCGTCGGGGAATCCCAGCATGAACTGTCCGTGGTTTTCGTAAGCGCGGTCGCTGACCATGTTGTGCTGTGCGGCGCCGTGGACGTCACGCAGACACTTCTGCAAAGGGTGATTGGTGTACAAGGCCGAACCACCACCGAAACGGAACGCCTGGGAGACTATGTCCGAGGCCTCCTCAGTGGCGTAGGTGCTGGCCGCCCGCATTCGTACCTGTAATTCTGGAGGTGGCATGATTTCCTTGGTGACCAATTTCCAGGCCTCCTCCAGCACTGCGACACATAGTGCTTTGGCAGCGCGCAATCGAGCGTCAGATTCCCCCAGGAACCGCTGGAATGAACCTCGGTCGGCAATAAAGGCCTCGGAGCCTCTGTAACCTCGTTTCTTGGTTTTGGCCAGTTCCGTAATCTCGTCCAACGCTCGGCGGGCGATTCCTAGAACAACGCCGCAGTGGCCGGTTACCTGCATGCCGGGTCGTCCCAGATAGAAGTTTGGACCGCCGCGCAGCGGCTTGGACTCGTGCCCGCCCCAGGTGAAGTGATCAGGTACAAAAACGTCTTCCAATGAGAAGTCGTTGCTGCCCGTGCCGCGTAGTCCCACCACATGCCAGTTGTCGTGGATGACGGCTTGCGACGTGGGAATGACAACCCTGATCTGCCTGGGTTCAGATTTCCCATCATCCGTCATGGCCCCCATTGCGAGGTAATGGGAGTGGAGGATCCCGCTTCCAAATGCCCATCGTCCGGTGACTCGGAAGCCGCCCTCGACCGGTACTGCCTTGCCGGACGCGGCGGCAGCGCCCGCTGCACGGGGGAACTTGCCGTCGATGAACACCTCTTTGACGGCCTCTTCGGAGAGGAAGGCAGCCATACCGGACAATGTTCCGGAACCGATCATGATGCACCAACCGACGGCAGCGTCGATCCGGCTGGCGGCTTCTACCACGTCCAATTGGGTCATGGCGTCGGCTTCGGCTCCGCCCAGAACGCGGGCCGACTTATAGGCGAAGAGTCCTGCTTCATGGATAGCGTCTACGGTGGCTTGGGGTAGTGTGCTGATCCGTTCCGTTTCTTCTACACCGGCCTCAATCACGCCGCGCAAGCTTTCAACGGCGGCCAGTAGCGCCTGCCGCTTGGCTTTTGGTTCCTCGGGGTAAGTGGCTGCTGGCATCGCGAGTGTCAATTGGGACCTCCTGAGGCTGCAGATTTGGCCTGCGGCGGATGGACCAACGCCCCACGGCCTTCTTTTATCCATTGCGTTCGACTATTCGACTAATAGTGATGGCCAAAGAATATCAGGTTTGCAGTATCGTTATCCACCGTCACCTCTAAACGGGACTGGAATGTCCGATCTGGAAATAGCTTTGGATTCAGGCTAGTTCATTAGAAAGACGGCTGTGGAAACCTATTGGGCAAAAGAAAAGACTCCGGTGGATCCGGAGTCTTTCATCTGATTCATGTTCATCTGGAGGAATCTCTTCCCATCGGCTTTGAATTTGATGCTGCTTGCCGATGTAGATATCGTTCTCATAAAAGACCCAGCGACCAAACGCCTTCCAGATCAATTACTTTCTTGAGATGTACTAAGTCGAAACCCACTAAAGTGGGTGATTCGAATCCTACTTGCGGATGAGCAGCTTAGGAATAACAACCCATATGCTGAAGAGTCCAACAAAAGCTCCGGCTGCTAGAAGTGCAATCATCTCAGTTCCTTCCTCCATGTTGGTGTAAGTCTAGATTAACTACCACTTGTTACAACCGATCGTCGTTTATGTTAAATCTTTGTTACATGTTGCGGGTGGGCGGTTGGAGGACCATAAGCCACGAGATTTGTGAGGCAGAAATGTGCCGTGCAAGAGGGAGAACCTGCAACTAATCTGCAACTGATATGTAAGACAGCCTTGAAATAGGCGGAACTGATTACTAGCCAATATTAAGTTCGACACAATCTCATGCCTAAGAGCCTAAATTAAAGAAATAAGTGTATGTAGAAGATTATATTTCCAAGAGACTTGCTGAAATTCCTCGAGACCAATAGATGAGATTGTTCTTCATTATTTAGCTAAGTCGTCTCCCGACAACAACTCTTCAATCCGTTGATTGAACGATGGCAGTTTGGTACGTAGAACCTCAAGACTTACGAACATATTGACGACCTTCTCAGTAATATTTTGGTCAGAGGCGTCAACGGCCGCTCCATGAACTATTGCTCCGATTACGTTAGTTAATTCATTCAATATGGCCACGAGCGCGAGGTCGCTGGTCCGAGACTGCGAGGTGGTATAAGTCCTTGTTATTAAAACGTGTCTTGTTGGATTTATCAGCGTCCTTGTGTTCACCCGAGCTTGAAAGAATTTCTGCTCGTTTCTTTTCCGAATCATTACGGTTGCCCAGGCTTAAATATGAATACGCACGCATCCTATAGGCATCTCGTAGTCCGGGTCTTGCTCTATTGCTCGAGTGAAAGAAGACACAGCCGATTCATAATCAACTTGATGGAATAGAAACATGCCACCAGCGTAATAATTCGGTGTCGGCATCGGGGTTGGTTCAGCGGTACAAGCCAATGATATAAGCGCTACGATGGACAGCAGAACATGCACGATTAGTGACGGTGATAGGGTCGATAGATAGCGCCTGGCGGTAGTTTACACGGGCAACGCATGGAGTAAACTGTGGCCCATGAATTTCAGCAGTAAGAATATTTTTCTCTTCTTAGCCGCGTTGGCATTGATATTGATTACTATAT
>CAYVIG010000055.1:0-12369 GCA_964451445.1 uncultured Dehalococcoidia bacterium | reverse complement strand
TTATCGACAGACTCCCAGTAACTAAGCAGTCTGAGGAGTACCAACTAGCAAATATACCGGGCATATTAGCTAGGGAGTAGCTTTATTCTCATGAAATCGATTCTTAGCTTCCCCAACCCAGTCAACGAGGTTGCCGCAAGATCGGTCGCTGGCATGGTGTTAGCTTTGGCTTTGGCTACGATTTTTACCGGCGAACCTTGGCTGATGCTCTTTCTCGTATATGGTTTTTTGGCTAGAGTTCTTACTGGTCCGACCCTGAGCCCTATCGGTCTGATAGCCACACGATTGGTGGTGCCCATTCTCAATATCCCTGAGAAACTAGTTCCTGGCCCTCCAAAAAGATTCGCTCAATTTGTGGGGTTAATCGTTTCCATCATCGGTTCGGTTTTGTTCATATGGGTCAGTCCAGCGGCAGGAAAGAGCGTGATTGGTTTATTAGCAGCCTTTTCCGCGTTAGAAAGTGGGCTGGGTTTTTGCGCTGGATGCTTCGTGTTTCGCTACCTGATGAAATGGGGGTTTATTCCTGAATCTGTCTGCCTAGAATGTCGTATCGACTAGTTTGTTATTGCCGACAATCTTCCAGTAAACAACAGGTCGTAGATTCAATTCTTCTCACCGGCTCCATTTCTTGAGGTTAAATCAATTGGATTTCAGAAAATTATAAGAACCAACGACTTAGAAATGCGCACCTTCTGGGTGCGCCCCGTTGGCTCCTGTGTGTTAAGCAATGGAAACATGGTGGCCGATGGGTTGGCTATCGCGTTGGATAAACCCTAGGAATAGGCCACCGGTTTCTTCTTCGTGAACACCTAATGCAGGATTTAACTATAGAATATAATTTCTGACATCTTAGGACTCGACTATTAAACCGGTAGGTGGTCAGGGTGCAGGCAGCTTTACAGGCCCAACAAGTACTTCGTTGGTTAATGATTGTGCGATGGGTTGCGATGGCTGATCTGATCCTACTGATAGCACTGCTCGGTGCATCCTTTGCTAACAATGAGGAATTGGGGCAGATTTTTGGCCTAGTCCATGGAATCGTTTTCCTGATACTCATCGCCATTGTAGGAATCGGGGCGACCCAGAAACTCTGGAGTTGGTGGTTTCTCGTCGCCACTCTAGTTACCACAGGCCCTCCCGGTGCTTTGGTTGGTGAGATTCTAATTGTGCGTAAAGCTAAAGCCATCCTCGCAACATCGACAAAGGACACTTTCATTGGAAATCGACATTAATGGGCGCACCTTTTGAGTACGCCCTGTCGGCTCATGGGTGTTGGACAGCGGCAACGTGGTGGGCCAATGGCTGGTGGTTTCGTTGGACAAACCCTTGGAATGGGCCACCGTTTCTTCTTCGGCAACACCGAACGTAGCCTGGAACTTTGGACGGTGATTTCTGGTATATCAGGGTTTGATGATTAATACCGTGGGCCATCACTTTTCTGCGCGCCTTGACTGTTAATCAAGCTACCCAATACCCCGCCTATGACCCCGCCTATCACCACGAATATGACGATGGATGCTAAATGTTGGTCACTCTCGCCAAATGTGCGTATCTGCCATATCCAATCATATAAAAATTGAGGAGAACCTGTAGCCGCTACGCAAATATAAACGCCAAGTCCTATAAGACCGCCTGCTACTCCGATCAATATTATTTTAAGCATTCTTACTCTTCCTCAGCTTTGAACTGTGGACTGTGATTTCGGGAATATCAGGCTTTGATGATCAGTTGTTTCGATACTTTTCTGGAACGTTATTAGCATGAGTAAAGTCAGCGCCGATAACATCGTCAAGATTGGCTTCGTTTAGGTTGGCTCCGCTCAGGTTGGCATTCCACAAGGCGGCCTCGCTTAGATTGGCACCAGTCAGGTCGGTTGCCCACAGGTAAGCCTCGCTTAGGTCGGCCCTGGTCAGGTTGGCTCCTGCCAGGTTGGCCCTGGTCAGGTCGGCTCCCTCAAAGTTGACCGCCGAAAGGTCGGCCCCTTCCAGATTGGCGTCGGTCAGGTTAGCCCTGAACAAGTCGGCCCCACTCAAGTCAGCCCCTCTTAGATCGGCACTGGACAAGTCACATTCCACGCATTCCTTAGTTTCTATTAACTTGTCTAGAACGCTTCCTCCGCAGGCTGTGAGAAGTATCAGAGCAAATACAGACAGGAATATGTAACGGAGCATGGCGCCTCCTATGAAATCCATGGGCCACAGTTTACTCTTTCCGTTGACCGTGTAAACTCCCGCAATGCGCTACTTATCTTCGATATCACTAGCCCTTATCTGCATGTTCTGCTGTCCATCGTCGAGCTGATGTGCTGGCTTGTACAGCGACGCCAGCGACACCCACACCATCAGGCCCCATGTACTCTGAAGGAAAAATGATAGCGATGCTGAAAGAGCATCTACAGACAAAGATGTTCCCAGGGGAGCCATGCCCATGCCCGTTGGCGGTTGACGCACATGCCAGCAACCCGTCCAACTATTGGGTAGCTAGTTTCGATACTGCCGGGCGTCTCTGGAACATCACTATAAAATCACCGGAACTAACTATTCCAAGTCCCAGCTTCTACTTGAAAGGTTTAACGGTTGGTGGGCCTACGCCAGCGCCGCATACAAAACAACCAAGGATGGAAGATTACACTTGGTCGTTTTACGAACATACTGGTTCAGAAATGGCTACAGGCAGTGACTCAGTAAATAAGGTCTGCTAAAAGTTAATTGGTCTGTAATGGGTCTGTCTTTGGCTATTTGTCCGAAAAAGAGACCTCTGATTTTAACAGCCGCCATTGCTAGGCGCAGGTCTACACCTCCATCTCGGAGTCTTGGTTTTCATACTGTCGGATTTGGCTCCACATTTGGCAGACCAAACGCATTGGCTATTTGAAACAGGCATTCTCAGCTTGTATTTTGGAAAGTGCCAATCTGTGTTCGTAGGCGACTTTAGTCGTTATCTCACCTTCCCAGACCTGATACCACTGGTTCCATTGAATTTGGGCTGACTTGCAGAGGTCTTCTGAACTTCGAGGCTGGTTACCGCTGGATTCAACGGGTCGATCGGACTCGTACGAATCGTAATCGGGACGACCGTAGGTCACCTCCCCAGTGTTATCGTCCATATACCAAGTAGCGAGCAGTGGCCCATCATAGCCGGGCATATCAGATAGGTGATTAGACTTACAACTATGGGCGGTAGAAGTAATCAACCAAATGTCTCTGGTGTCAGCATAGTTCCAAGTCATCAGTTCGTGTTCGGGATTGTAAAGCTTAGTATTCAGGTGATAAACACTGGAGTCTGCCTTTTCCCAGAAACAACCTATCCCAGGTAGGGCGGCCCAATCATCATCGTCGCTATCCTCGGTGACGGCTGACTCCTTCACGAGTTCATAGATATGGTCGTACATCAATTAGTGCACCATATTTTCAGTCAATTCTTGGGTGTGCGCTTTACCATGCGCCTCGTAGAAAAAGGCAACATATCCCAATCCGATAACTGCGGCAATTAAAATGGCAACGGTCGCGGTTAACAATTTAGTCATCAAAACCCGAAATCCCTGCAATCACAATCCAACGTTCCAAACCGAGTTCGGTGTTACCAAATAAGAACCCGGTGGCCAATTTCAACGGTTTATCCAGCGATACGGCCAATTGTCGGTCATCGGCTGAGCCGGATTTCTCGGATATACGGGTACAGACTTCCTGTAAATCTTCGCGCATTTCAGCGATATTACAGTGACTTAGGCGAACGCATATTCCGGGGTAACGCCCACTCTGTTTACCGATTTGGGTTAGAATCTCAGCCAACATCAAAATTGTCTTTAGCCCTGATTTAAGAAGGACGTGCAATGCCAGTCAAATCGATCGAGATCAAATCCACTAACCCGTATGCCGGGGGCCAGGTCTTCGGAGATGCCGGGGCCTACGAGCAACTGGACGGCGTGGTTCATTTCGTCGCGGACCCAAAGCACAGCGCCAACGAAACTATCGCCGACATAGAACTGGCCCCCAGAAACGCTGATGGACTGGTCGAGTTTTACTCGGACTTTCGTATCCTGAAACCGGTAGACGCTAAACTCGCCAACCGTCGTATCCTGATGGATGTGCCCAACCGCGGAAAACAACTGGCAATCAGAAACATTAACAGCGCGCCGGACCAGTCGCCAGACGCCCCCATTGATCCAGGCAATGGCTTCTTGATGCGACAGGGTTACACAGTGGTCTGGTGTGCCTGGCAGCATGACGTGCCCGATGTGCCGGGGATGCTTCGGGTCAACATCCCGGACGCCGTAATTTCAGATGGACCGGTTTCCGGCAAGATTGTCGTTACTTTCCAATTGAACTCGCCATCTCAGGTTGAATTCCTTTCCAGTCGCAACCACCAGGCTTACAAGGTCAGCGACGTTAATGACCAGTCCGCAGTCATGACTGTACAAGAACATGAAGATGCTTCAGAGCAGATTGTCCCCAGAGACCAGTGGTCATTTGCACGATTAGAGAACGGGACTGCCGTTGCGGACGATAGCCACGTGCATCTGCCAGCAGGTTTTGAGCCAGGCAAGGTTTACCAGGTGATCTACACGACCACCGGCGCGCCAGTAGTAGGGCTCGGCAATCTGGCAACCAGGGACTCGGCTACCTTCTTCAGGTACGCATCGTCAGCAGAAGGAAACCCACTGGCCGGGCTGATTGATTACGCCTATAGCTTTGGCGTTTCACAAAGCGCCCGATTTTTGCGGCTGTTCCTTTATCTTGGTTTAAATCGTGACGAAGAAGGACGCTTGGCGTTTGATGGATTCATGCCCCATGTGGCCGGCGGAAAGATGGGCGAGTTCAATAACCGGTTCGCCCAGCCTTCCAGCCAGGCCACACGGAGCGGCAACAGTCTGTTCCCTTTCAGCGACGCCACCCAGACTGACCCCGAGACTGGTCTGACGGATGGAATCCTAACTCGGTTATCCGACCAAGGCGAGCTTCCCAAGATCATGTACACCCATACGCCGTCGGAGTATTGGGCTGGCCATGGTTCTTTGATGCACAGCAACATAGCTGGGGACAAAGACATAGCGGCACCCGACGAAGTGCGCATCTACGTCATTTCCGGAGCACAGCATGCTCTGGGCGCGTTCCCACCCGTAGACAACGATTCGGACAATTATCACGGCCAGCACAAGTTCAACATTATCGAGTACCGAGGTCTGCTGCGGGCTGCTCTGACCAACCTAGACCGCTGGGTAACTACTGGAGAACCCGCGCCGCCGAGTCAGCACCCAAGAATCGATGATCGCACGGCGGTTAGTCCGGAAAGTGTTGCAGAGGCCTTCGGAAGAATCCCGGGCGCGAAACTGCCCAACCCTACCCGCCGCTTCACCCGCCTGGACTTTGGCCCAGATCCCAGGGTCCCAACGAAGACACCAGCCGTAATCGGGAAGGTGTTCCCGCATCAGGTGTCAGCAGTTGACGAAGACGCAAACGAAATCTCGGGCATTCGCCTTCCGTTCATCACTGTGCCATTGGCTACCCACGCCGGTTGTAAGCTTCGTCACCCGGACATAGGCGGAGGCGGGCAGGTTATTGGCACCGGTGGGGGGTCTGGCGGCACGCTGCGGGGTTCCATGATCCCGTTTGCGGCCACCCGCGAAAAACGGGAGGCGTCCGGAGACCAGCGTAAGTCCATCAAAGAGAGATACGACTCCAAAGACCAGTACCTGGGATTGGTGAAAGAGGCGACTAAAGATTTGATTGAGCAGCGTTACCTGCTTGATGAAGACTTGGATCGGATAGTTGACCTAGCCGGTGAGCACTACGACTACCTGACAACCTAAGCGGTTTTGAAGGAAGGAACGGATTGGGATTGTGAACTGGTTGCCGGGCCCTACTACGGAACCTCGGAAGGCCCTGTATGGAACAGTGAAACCATGCTGTTTACCGACATCCCAAACAGCAAACCCATGCGATATAAACCGGACTCCGGAGAGGTCACAGGGTACCGGATGAACACCAACGGCACAAACTGGCTGATGTTCGCACTGAAGGTCGCCTGCTTGCCTGTTCCGGCGGTTCCTGGCTCTTGCAGTCTAACAATTAGGTAGCTTCTAGCTTCAGTTTTGCCACTTATGACCACTTATGGTAATTTCTGGCTGACAACATTGGGTTCCGATCTTAGAATTTTGGAAATCCGAACGCCTTATGAAAGGAATAATGATGGCAATTTCGAATGAAACCCTCCAGTCTATGATACGAGACTATAACGGTTTGGAACTATCTGACGAGGAGTTAGAGTTGGTCCGCCCCGAGCTGGAAGCCTATTTCAATGAACTGACAAAACTCGAATCCCTTGACCTTTCAAATGCATTCTCGGGCCGCCTTATGCACATGCCGGTTTGTGGTGAATCTGAACGCGTTTAGACGATCAAGGAGTAGAGTTATGCCAAACGTCGATTTTCTTAGAATGACTATATCCGAGTTAGCACCCAGGGTTCGGAATAAAGATATATCACCGGTGGAACTGACCGAAGCAGCGTTAGCGGAAGCCGACCGCCTTCAACCTAAACTAAACTCGTTTATTACCTTGCTGCATGACCAGGCCATGGCCCAAGCCCGAGAATCTGAAAGAGCCTTATCTCAAGGAATTTACCGCGGGCCACTACATGGAATACCTATAGGGTTGAAAGACAATTTGGCAACTGCCGGGATAACTACCACCGTAGGTTCTAAGGTGTTGGAGAATCATGTCCCTGAAGTAGATGCTGAGGTTGTTGTCAGATGCCGGAACGCCGGAGCGATTTTTATTGGTAAAGAGAACCTTGAAGAGTTTGCGGCAGGGGCGACATCCAATAACCCACATTATGGCGCAGTTCATAATCCTTGGAGGCTTGACCACATACCGGGTGGTTCCAGTGGAGGAGGAGGTGCAAATGTTGCTTCAGGCATTACTTTCGCCTCTCTCGGGACCGACCTTGGAGGTTCGGTTCGATTACCAGGAACGTTCTGTGGTGTAGTTGGCCTCAAACAGACATACGGGAGAGTCAGTCAGCGTGGGTTAATGGTCACTAGTTTCAATGGCGACCATATTGGACCGATGACTAGATCGGTGGCTGATAGTGCTTTGATGCTTCAAGTCCTCGCCGGTAACGATTCATTAGATCCGAGCACCGTGCCGGTACCCGTGCCTGATTACAGCGCCTTCCTGGGGAAAGGACTCAAGGGCTTGAAGATGGGTGTTCCATCCAATCATTATTTTGACCTACTAGATGGAGAGGTTGAGTCGGCAGTACGCAGGAGTATATCTGCCTTAGAAGAGCTAGGAGCGAGTCTCCACGAAGTCAGCCTGCCAGCAATGGAATACATAGGCGCAATGCGTATATCTGCTATGGCAGATGGAGTTGTGACCCACGAGCAGTATCTGAAGAATAATCGCGAAGCGTACGGACCGGACGTTCTTTATAGGACGATTCCCGGTCAGTTTGTATTGGGCAAGGACTACTCCAAATCGTTAAAAGTACAGCGGCTTATTCAAGAGGAGTATCTCCGGGTTTTGAACCAGGTGGACTTTTTGGTTACACCGACTGCCCCCATTTCCGCACCGCAAATTGACGCTACGCACGTGACTATTCAAGGGGATGAACATAAGGTTAGAGGACCCGGATCGGGATTTATCTCTCGGAACACCAGCCCTTTGAATGCGGTTGGTTTGCCTGCGGTGTCGGTCCCTTGTGGAGTCAACCAAATGGGTCTCCCCATTGGAGTCCAGTTTATCGCGGCCCCATTCGGAGAGGGGTTATTATTCCAGATTGCAGATAGCTACGAGAAGGTCTCCCCGAGCCAAGGTTTACGCCCCGAAGTTGCAGTTGGAGTTTAAAGCCACCTTCATATGAATGGTCAAACACATTTGACTTACCAAACTCCATGCTGAGTACCTACGAATCAGGGTGCTCATAATTTACTGTTAACCCCTATATATAAGCCGGTTTCCATGTTTATAAGCCTATGGGAAGAGTATGGGTGTCTACAAATAAAAAGATGATGATTCAAGAACTTGGGAATTCATCTTGTCAGCCAAGATGTACTCGACCTCTCGTTCCCAGTCGTACTTATAAAGAGGCAATGATGCCAATGTTCGTACAGTAGTAAGGCCATTATCGAAGTGCACCAAAGGTTTAATTAAGGGCCTTTCTTTATCGCATCTCATCTAATATAGGAAACCCGTCGGTATTTAATGGGAATCCCATATAGCTGTACCATGGTCGTAAGTCTTTCATGACTACTGTAGGTATCTCACGGATTGCCTGTGGGTCTGGCTTCCTTGCCATCACTTCCCGGGAAAGCCTGAGATTAAAAGACTCCTCTGCAAACGTCTTTTGTTCTTCTCGAGTTTTGAATTCCGGCATTACTTCTTTAGCAAATAATTCCAGAGATTCACATATCTCCTCATGCGAAATAGTTCCAGCTTCTACGGAGAATACTATTTGATCTAATCCAGCTTCCTCATAGTCACGCAATGTGGTCGCGATTTTCTCGGGAGTGCCGATTGTGCCAGTATCCCACTCGAATTTGTAATCTGATTTAGTGTAGTTATTCCACAGATTAGTAACTCCAGGCTTGTGGCTCCCATGTCCAAAATAATGAACGAAGCTGTACCACCAAAAATGAACCTTTTGTTGCATCTGCCTTGCTTGGGAATCTGAAGAACAACATATAAGACGACTAAGTACACTGAGGTTTGGGTTAATGGAGTAACCAATCGGAATTGCGTCTCGCCTTAATGTCCTATGGTAGGCCTCAACCCATTGTCTAGTGGTCTTAGAGTCAGTAAAGCCAAACGATAATGCGCCTATACCAAGTCGTGCGGCTTTTAAAATACTTTCTCGATGCGAACAAGCCATCCACAGCGGAGGGTGGGGTTTTTGATGCGGTTTTGGAATGATATTTCTTGCATCAAATGAAAAATTAACTCCGTCATAACCACGATAAGGCTCTTCGACCATCATTCTCGCTACTTGACCGAGAACTTCCTCCGTTATTTCTTGGCGTTGTTCCCAGTCCACGCCCCAAGCCGAGGTACCGAGGCGATCGCTAGACGAACCAACTCCTAATTCGACTCTACCTTTTGCTAAGAGGTCAATAGAGGCCACCTTTTCCGCCGATCGAACCGGATTATTAATCATAGGAGGAAGTAGCATCACACCAAATCCAAGACGAATCTGCTTTGTGCGTTGGGTGCACGCGGCAAGGAAAACTTCGGGACTTGAAAGATGGCAGTATTCTTCTAAGAAGTGGTGTTCTTCGACCCAAATGGAATCAAAACCTAATTGGTCCGCCAGTTCAGCGATTTTTAATCGACTTTCGTAAAGTTCGCATTCGCTTTCTTCACTCCATGGGCGCGGTAGTTGGAAGCCTAATTCAATGCCGAATTTCATAGCTAATATCTCTCTGAAATGGAATGATAAACCATTAAAATTTGCCCCGATATCCTTCATATGCCACCAGAGCAACGTACGGCACCGAATCGGGAGAAATTATCACCCGCACAGCTACTGGGTCTATAACGTAAACCGCTTTGAAGTATTTAACACCAACGCACGACCTTCCTAATGTTTGTCCAGTGGTGACTAAAACCTAGAATTCGTTCAATTGAAGATCAAAGAGGACCGTCTCAACCCGGTCCTCTTTTTATATCTGGGCCACACCTTCCGGGTACGCCCTATCGGCTCCAGGGTGTTGGACAGCGGAAACGTGGTGGCAGATGTGTTGGCCGTATCGCTAGATAAACCTCCGAAATGGGTTGTCGGTTTCTTCTTCACTAACTAGGCTCTTTCCTTTACTGGAGTTACAAAAATATCCCATATTCCCATCATAGGTAATATCATTTCATGAATTTATCCAAATCACCTGTTTCAACAAACATGAAATGATAATGCTCCGGCTGACAACCTCCTCCTGCCACGTACGTCATCCCTAATCCCTTACATTTTTCAGAACAATTCGGAGCCATAGGTATTCCTTTGTTCGAATTGGCCAGTCCGCAGTTCTCAGGGGAAGGTTTTGAATCTACGTGGAAATCGCATAAGTTCCTTCCCATAGTTCAGGTGCGCAGGAACATACGGGTGTCACCCCTCCTCGTCCAGCCCTGACATTCCCGTGATTATATTCCACGGTTTCAAACTAAGTTCCACGTTCCCGAAGGAGAAACCGGAGGCCCATTCCAAGGGCTTATCCAAGGATGCCGCTGTTAATCCGTGGTAACATCCCGCTTCAGAAGGTTGGCAACCGCGCTGGCCAGTTCAACTTGCATATTGTGCAAGACTATTTTTCTATGTGTGGCAGGTGTTCCGCAATTAAACTTCTTGAGACTCCTTCTTAAGGATGTTGTCCACAGCAACTGCGTGAGCTTCCTTCATGCTTGGTATTACGCTGATATAGGTCAACCGTGATAGCAAAGGTGCTGTGGCCTAGTGACTCCGACACCACCTTTGAGCCGATGCCAGCTAATAGGCTGAGAGTTGTGAGACTGCGGTGTAGGGCATAGTAAGTTCATCTTAGAAAAAGGTGTAGGTACTCGAGTTACCGACCATTATGCCAGAGAGTAAATGTCACTCAAAACCTGATGTTACGTGACTAAACAGAAGTAATCGCAATTGGGTCACTCGTCACGGATTTGTTCTTCGTAGGCTTAGTCGAGAGACTTAGGAACACCCGGCGGAAATTCTGCAGATTTCTTGAATAATCCCCTACTAGCTAACGCTTTTTAGCCGATGGAGCGAGCCTTGGTTCTTACCAGGTTTCTGGTAAACATGTATAGTTTAGACCTACAAAGCAGTGTGCAGCCAACACACCGAGGTACTCGATGAAATTCGGCTATTTCAACCAACTTCAGATGCCCAAACCGTGGCCAGAAAACGGTGAAGTCTTGCTCTACAAAGAGGCTATGGAACAGGCGATACACGCCGAATCTGTTGGCTTTGAGAATTACTGGCAGACCGAACACCATTTCTATCCGGAGATTGGCCACAGCTCCTCCCCCGAATTGTTCCTGGCGGCTCTTGCCCAGCGCACATCGATTATCAGGATGGGACTGGCCGTGGTGGTTTTGCCCGTTAATCATCCGTTCAGAGTGGTCGAATACGTCTCTACGCTGGATCACCTTTCTGACGGAAGAGTGGAGTTCGGAACCGGCAGAGGAGCTTCTCCCTATCACACAGAAGCCTTCGGCGTTACCTCGGAACAATCCAAAGAGGTATGGGCCGAATCTCTGGAAGTGATTGCTGCCATGTTTCTTAATGATCCGTTCCCAGGTTGGCAAGGAGATTGGTATCCTGACCTTCCACAACGGCATCTGGTCCCCAAGCCAATACAAAAGCCTCACCCACCGTTATGGGTTGCTGGAAGCCAGCCGTCCACCTACGCAGAAGCAGCTCATAAGGGTCTTGGGATACTTGGGTTGAACGGGACAGAACCCGCTGAACTTGGACCTTCTATCAAAGCCTACCGGGAGGCTGCTTTGGGCTGCTCGCCTGTGGGTGGTTACGCGAACCACCAGGTAGCGACATTTGCCGTTGGCAACATAGACGCGGATTACACCGTGGGGCGGGATAAGGCTTGCGCTGCTGCAAGGTGGTATGCCGGCGATAATGATGCTGAATTGCAGCGGGTACGTTTTGGAACCCATACCGGAGACTACTACCAGGGTCTACAAAATACGGTGAGTCGGCCAGGGGTGCGAGAAGCCGTCCTGAAGCGGTCGAACGATGACCTGGTTCAGGACGGCATGGTCATCGGCGGTGACGTCGACTCAGTATGCCGAACACTGGACCGATGCCAAGAACTGGGTGTGGATCAGATATTGCTCATGATCCAGGCGGGTAACACCACCCATGACGATGTCATTCGCGCCATGGATCTATTCGGCTCCAAGGTTTTCCCCAAGTTTCAGTAATTCAACCTGACCAGCAAAAATCAAAGATTTTCCAGTTACCTTCGGAAGGTCTTTTTGTCTGCTACAAGCTAATCGGTTCCATACGGAGCGGATTTGCCTCTCGCAGAAACCCAGCACTAGACGTAGGGGATAGCTGCTCACTGGCCGCGGCTAGGCCGACGACCATCTACGACGAGGTCTTCCATAACATGCTTTAGTCCGGGTTTACGGCTATGCCGCTGTGCGCACCCGCTTACTGAATCGTGTCATAATAATGGCAACTTTTAGGCGGATTACCCATGACAGACCGACGCAATACCAAGAATCTGCTGCTTGAAGATTTGGAGCGCGAAAGGGCGCGAGCCAACCTAGAACGAGATCGTTCCCTTGCTCTCCAAGAAGTCTCCAATAAGCTGGCCGGCGTCCACGACACCGCTCAAGTGCTGCGTCTGATCATCGACGAGGCAATCC
>CAYVIG010000054.1:0-12473 GCA_964451445.1 uncultured Dehalococcoidia bacterium | reverse complement strand
GGTTGGATTTTGAAGTGGGTCATCAGGTCTTTTCCGGTGATGAGGCGAGCGGTTTTAGACGAAACCGGCTCGCTGGTACCTACGTGGAGGATATGTCCGACCATTCTAGCATGGTTCAGCCATTCCTCATGTACCAAGCTGGGCCCTTTTGCGCCCAAATAATCCGCCATACACAGGAACAATGTGTCTATGGCAACGTCGCCCACATCTCGGAAGTATCGGTGAATCGCCCTATTGGTGGGCCATTCGTCACCATCTTTCATTCCGGTGGGACGCAGGTGCTGCTCCACCATCTTGCTCACCATTTGTATGCCCTTGGAGCTGACGCGAAGATGGCCCAGACGCGAGACTGCGATCTCGGCACCATCTTCGGAGTGGCCGAAGAACCTGGTGCGGCCGGTCTCGTCCTCGAATTTGGTCTGGGGTTTGGCGATGTCATGGAACAGCGCCGCCAACTTCAGCACTGTGGCACGGTTGTGCCCGTCGGTGGCGTGCTGTTCGAAGTAGGCCTTGCTCTCCGGGGTCCAGGGCACGCAGGAGTAGACGGGCGAATGCTGGTGTCCTTTGGTGACCAGTTCTGCAAACTCCACCGTATGCATCGTGTGCCCCCAGACGTCCCAGTAGTGAGCGTTTGGCTGATCCACACCCTTGGCGGTTTGAAGTTCTGGTATCACCTGCTCAAAGAGACCAAAATGGTCCAAGACCTCCAATTGAGCCTTGGCACCGTCCAACGAAAGTATGTTCAGGAACTCTTCTCTGACCCGTTCTGGAGAGACGTTGGCCAGGAGGCTAGCGTAGGCGGAAATCAACTTGGAGGTATCTGGGTTGATGCGGAATTTCAACTGCCCAGCAAAGCGGATGGCCCTCAGCAAACGGCCCGGGTCGTCTTGAAAGACCGTGGGGCCCAAGGCGCGAATGGACTTCTGAACCAGGTCAGCACGTCCGCCGAGAGGGTCGATTACCTTGTCCATGGCCGGCCAATCTTCCAGCCGTATGGCGATGGCGTTTACGGAAAAATCCCGACGCTGCAAGTCTTCTTCGATGGTCCCGGAATACCCGTCCACATCGATGGTCCAGGGAGCCAGGCCCTGTTCGGACACCTCATGGCCCGCCCAGCCCTGTTCGGTCTCGTTCTGGTCGGCTTCGCCGATTCCCGAGGTCACCACCCGAATCACACCGTGGGCCGCGCCAAGAGGAATCACGGTTCCGCCAAATTTATCGACGATGGCTTGGGCCACAACCGTGGGGTCGCCGGACACTGCTATGTCTATATCGTGACCAGGCTTGTTATAAAGCAGCCAGTCACGGACAAACCCGCCCACCAAATAGACATCGACGCCCAGAGAGGCGCAACAATCAGCGAGTTTATTTAGCATGGGTATACGGCATAAGCGTCAGAGCGTGGGAATAGGTCGCTAATCGGATGCTGGGTGATGCTGGGCTGAGTTTGGAAACACGGAATCAGACAGGATTTAATTTTGATCGTCTTTTGCAGATATCTCTGCAGCTAATGCCTGATCCAATTCGGTATTTTCTTCCTCGTCGCGTACGTATTCTTCTTCTTCCAAGTCGCCATCGAACTCGTCCTCTTCTGGGTCGTGTTCGTAAGTGATCTTTTGAAGACTTTCGTGATCAACCAGATGGTCGATATACAAGATACCGTTTAAGTGGTCAATCTCATGTTCCAGGGCCTGGGCCAATAGATCCTCGGCATTGAGCCGGTGGATCTTCCCGTCCAGTCCCATATGTTTGACCCTTACTCTCTCGGAGCGTATGACCATACCACGATAGCCCGGAACGCTCAGTCAACCTTCTACGACTTCGCGCTCACCCTCCGTCTTCATGACCTCTGGATTAATGAGCACCAGTGGCTCTTCCAGCTCTGGGGTCTCGACAACCGCAACTTTCTGGAGTGATCCCACCTGATTGGCAGCCAGACCAACACCGAACTGGGATCGCATGGTATCAATCATGTCTTCAACTAGGGTCTTCAGTTGGGGGGTGATTTTAGCCACCTTACTGGTCTTCCTGCGCAGGATCGGGTCAGGCAGCAAGCGCATGTCCAATATTGCCAAAGGGGCCACCTCTCAGGTGTGGATATTCAGGTTGCCGGAGGCCTCTGTCCATGAGGCTCTGTCCCAGGAATATCGAGACGTTAACTATTATATTCAACGCCTCTTGTGAGGTAAAGGAGTGTCGGCCTCAACGTGACTAGAGGACGTGTACCGGATCCACATCCACGGTGCAACCTTGGGGGAATTCCATGCCCTCTATAAACCGCAGTAACCCACGCCCTCGGAGGATCAGGTGCCAACGGTAACGGCCTCTGATGCGGGAAGGTATCCCCGGCGCCGGACCGACCACATCAACGTCGGTCAGCCCCTGGGCCTGAGCCCGTTGCGTCAGCGTCCTTCCCGTGTCCATGGCCTGACGCAGGGCCTGAGCATCATTTGGGTCTTGGAACACCAGGTGGATCTGCTCGTTGAACGGCGGGTTGCCAAGTTCACGCCTGGACCCGATCTCGTATTCGTAGAGAGCCTCATAATCCTGGTTGGCCGCGGCCTGGATGGCATAGTGCTCCGGGTTGTAGGTTTGGACTATCACCCGTCCCATATCTTCGCCCCTACCTGCCCGTCCGGCCACTTGGCACATCAGACCAAAGGCCCGCTCTCCAGCCCGGAAATCCGGCAGATACATTCCGATATCGGCCAGAACGACTCCCACCAAGGTCACATTCGGGATATCAAGGCCCTTGGTCACCATCTGGGTTCCCACCAGCACTTGGGTATCGCCGCTGGTCAACCTGGCCATGGTGTCTTCGGTGCCCTGTCCGGCGCGGGTCGTGTCGGCATCCAGGCGGTCAACGGTCACACCAGGCATCAGTTTTCTGACCTCTTCCACCACCCGCTGGGTGCCGGCTCCCAGTTGCCGGATGTGAGCACCCTTGCACTCGGGACAAGTCTTGGGCATTCTGCTCCGGCGATTGCAACGGTGGCAGAGCAGTTCAGCCTGGCTGCCGTCCTCCTGGTCTTGAAATGAATGAAAGGTCAACGAGACGGAACAACTACGGCACTCGACCACATGGCCACAGTCCCGGCATTGGACGATTGACGATGCGCCCCGCCGGTTCAAGAACAGGATCGCCTGGTGTCTCTCCCCGATGCAATCTTTCAGACTCTGGGCCAGCACCCGACTGAATATGCTCCGGTTACCATCGCGTAGCTCCAACCGCATGTCGCAGACCTGCACTTGTGCCAGGCGGGAAACCCGGTCTGGGCCGGCGCTCACCCGGTCCGGAAGCTCCAATAGTGTGTGGCTACCCCGGGTGGCGGCAAAGTAGGTTTCCACATCTGGTGTGGCGCTGCCCATGACCACCGGCGATCCGGTCAAGCGTCCCAACTCCAGAGCGGAGGCCCGGGCGTGATATAGGGGGTGGGTCTCTATCTGCTTGTAGGTCCACTCATGTTCCTCGTCGATCACGATCAGGCCGAGATCGGCTACTGGTGCAAACAGAGAGCTACGGGGCCCAACCACCACATCATACTTGCCCTCGCGGATGTCCCACCATTGGTCAACTTTCTGTCGGGCTGTCAATCGGCTGTGCATAACCGCCACACGACCTGGGAACCAGGAGTTCACCCGTTCTAAGGTTTGGGGTGTGAGGGAAATCTCGGGCACCAGGAATATGGCCTGACGTCCCCGCTGCACCACCTGGTCAATGGACCGTAGATAGACCTCAGTCTTGCCGCTTCCGGTGATGCCGTGGAGCAGGAAACTGCGCGGCTGTAATTCCGTGTCGTCGAGGGCCGCTTGGATCTGTGAGAGGGCTTCTTCCTGATGGATGGTCAACAAGTGCTGTCGCCGCTCGGTGGTTAGGTCTGCTCTGGTAACGGTTTCCGAGTCTGACCGTACCCATTCCATGGCCACCAACCCCTTGCTAAACAGAGCCTGCCCCACGCCGTTGCCAAACTCCTTGTTGGCCAGAGTGGAGGGATAAGGAGCACGCTGTTCCCGAATGGCGGTGAGCAACCCATCCTGTCGCACCGGCAGCACAAGTTCATTAGCATCGGCCGCGTCGGATGTAGCTTGGGTCGGTATGAGGAACGATTCATACTTGGGCGCTGCTCGGGGTCTGGGCATGGTCAACTCACGCTGCACCAGCTTCTGGTCGACCATCCGAGTCAATTCACGGGCGCCGTTGCGACCCAGCAACTTGGCGAAATCGACTTCCAGCATGCCGGTCCTCTTCTGGGCCAGCTCGCCAAATGCTACAACCCACTCCGGTCTCACTTTGGAATCGGTTATCTGCACACCAGACACAACGCTGATGCGAGACCTGACGTGATTTTCAAATCCAGGTGGCAACAAGGGGGAGATGGCGGTGAAGAGGGAACAGCGGTAGTGCTCGCTGATCCAGCGTCCCATCTGTAGGTGGTGGGGGCCTATGAGTGGCGAAGGTTCAACCGGCTGGAGAATATCTCGAGTCTCGGGAACATTGGGCATCTCAACCAGTTCCACCACCAAACCCTGGAGCACGCGTCGTCCAAAGGGGACCCAGACGAGTTGGCCGGGTTCTACGGTGAATCTTGGCGGGATGAAGTAGGAGAAAGTCCGCGAGGGGGCCATCACCGCGTCCACTGCCACTTCCGCGTATCTCATGCTATTCATAAATCATGTTATTCATAAATACCGGGCAAGAGTCCGTGGTGAAGATGTCTAAAAAACCGGTGCCGATGGGTTGAAAGCTGATTTAGATCTGGCCTAAAACTAACACGGCCCGCTGAGTGCGGGCCGTGATCCGTTTCGCTATGCTTCTTCAGTTTCCTCGGCGGGAGGGTCTTCAGCCGCTGCTTCCTCTTCGGGTGGAGCCTCTTCGGCTGGTTCTTCTGCTGGTTCATCAGCGGGAGCGTCTTCCGTTTCATCAACCGCCGTTTCTTCAAGTTCATCGGTGGCCTGGCCATCAGACTCGATGATCTCCTCTTCTGCTTCCAGCTCTTCCAGTTCTTCGGCTTCAGCGTTGGTCAGTGTTGCTTGTTCCTCAAGCTCGGCCATGGCCGCGGCGGTGGCTTCCTGTACCTTACGCCGTTGGACGGGGTTGAGTTCCTTGATTCTGGCAGCCCTACCCTGCAATCCGCGCAGATAGTAGAGCCTGGCCCGACGTACGGAGCCATACCTGGTTACTTCCAGGGACTCGACCAATGGGGATTGAAGGGGGAACACACGCTCGATACCGATGCCGGCGGTGATGCGGCGCACTGTGAAGTTGGCGGCGGGGCCTTTGCCGTTGTTGATCCGGATGACCACGCCTTGAAAGACCTGGATCCTTTCCCGTTCGCCTTCCCTAATCCGGAAGTTCACGTTGACGGTGTCGCCGGCGCTGAAATTCGGAATCTTAGGGTTGGGTGCTTTTTTGAGTAACTGGGCGGCGTCCATCTGGTCTCACTAACTCGTATTTCGATACCAGGCAAGCTCCAGTGTTTTAAGCCACAGGTCGCCGCCGATGTATCTCTGGTTTTGGAATAAGGTCTGCCGGTCTGGTCACCGGGAGGTCCGTGTGCGGTTGCCCTTTTTGTGGTGGGCGGTAGTGGACTCGAACCACTGACCTCTTGCGTGTCGAGCAAGTACTCTAACCAACTGAGCTAACCGCCCGCACCAAGAGCAGTGTATCAAGGGCCGCTTTCACCAGTCAAGACAACACCAGTCTTCAGACGACACCAGCACATGCCCCGTCGCATGCTAGTATGAAACCATTGTGACCATCAAAACCACACGCCTATTCTTACGCCCGCTGGAGATGTCCGACGCTCCGGATATTCAACGACTGGCGGGCGACAAAGACGTGGCATCCACCACCAAAGGAATCAAGCACCCCTACGAGGATGGTATGGCTGAGGAGTGGATCACATCCTGCCAGAGGCAGGCCGATTCAAGAGAACTAGTCCACTTCGCCATCACCGTTGATCCCGACGACGTTCTTATCGGGGTGGCAACTCTGCACCTGGAGGGCAAGGGAGCAGAACTGTCCTATTGGATCGGCAAGCCGTTCTGGAACCAGGGTTACGCATCAGAGGCTGCCAAAGCTGTTGTCGAATACGGTTTCTCCGAGTTAGCTTTAGACCGCATCTACGCCGCCCACTTCACTCGCAACCCGGCATCAGGCCGCGTACTGGTAAATGCCGGAATGCACTACGAAGGCTCCCAGCTAGGTCCAACAATCAAATTGGGCAACATGGAGCAGCTAGAACTCTACGGAGTTTCGTGGGAGAAATCTTCAGAGGATGGCTCCACAAGCTCACCACCAGCGTAGCGAAAAGACGCAGGTTGTTTCTACGTGTGTGGTCTGACAGGCGATAGCGGATTCCTGCTTTCGCAGGAATGACGGACAGGGAACAAACCACCGAACAGAAATTCCCTCCCCCTGCGTGGGGGAGGGCTAGGGTGGCGTCTACCAACCAAGCCCCACCAAAAAGAACTACGCCCATCTAAGCGTAGTGCGGCATCACCTCATTGGTGAACAACTCGATTGACCGCATCGCCTGCTCATGAGACAGGTCACCCCACTGGAACGCACCAACAAAGTAGTTGGCGCCGGTGGCCACGTACTCATCCATATACTTTCGGATGGTCTCCGGAGAGCCCGCCACAGAACCGAACCCGGCGCCGCCACCGGCGGGGTTCGCCACACGACCCTGTAGATTCTGTCGACGCTCGATGCGCTCTTCGTCCTCCAAGGTGGCTGCCAGGTCGCGGCGTTCTTCGTGGGGAATATCTCTTTCTGGTATGGCGGCTGGACGGGGGTTCATTCCCTCGCCTTGGAACTGGGTCAGACCCCGTCTTTCCGCTTCAAGTCTCCGGGGTGTACCAAGGTTCCAAGAATAATGATCCCAAGCCGGTTTGGCCTGGGCCATAGCCTCTTCATCGGTGTCGGCCAGTAATAGATGCACAACCAGGCCGATTTTGGGTTCGGTGCCCTGGGCCGTCAACGCCCCCACGCCCTGATGTTTGTCCCACTCTTCGCGGTAACGCTTGACGTTGGCCTCAAAGCTATCTAAGCCGCCAACGATGATGGTGTTCATGCCATCGATCGCCGCCGTCTCCACATTTCTCATGTACCAGAAGGGTGGCATTGGCTGCTGCATCGGGCGGAGACGCATGGGGAGTTCGTCAAAATCGTAGAACTCGCCTTTATGAGTCAATACATCATTGCTGAGACCGTTCTGCACCGCCTTCAGAGTCTCACGGTAGCGGGCGTAGTTGGTCTCCACGTCCGAGTCTTGCCCCCAGAAGTAGGCTTCAAAGACACCACCGCGTCCGACGCCGATCTCAAGGCGTCCACCGCTGAGGTGGTCCAGCATACAGTATTCCTCGATCAACTGGACGGGATGGTGGAGGGGCAGAACACAGATTCCAGGCCCAAACCGGATGTTTTCTGTGCGCTGGGACACCGCGGCCAGGAATACGTTTTGGGACGGAGCGAGGCTGTGCACCGCTGGGGTGTGGTGCTCGGCCAGGTGATAGGCGTAATAACCAGCCTTATCCAGTACCTCAATCTGGTCCATGCGCAGATTGTACGTTTCCTGAAGTCCCAATCCCGGGACAGGCTCTATGTGGTCAAATACGCCAAATTGGAGGGCCATCTACCGAATCTCCTCGCCTATTGTGTGAATATTCCAGTCGCAGTTTACTATCGCCGTCAAATCAGCGTTTCATCACTATCATAATTCTTCCGCTAGTTCTCGCCGTGCCCTTGGCAGTCCCCAAGCGCCGATCAAGAATACAAATGCCCCAAGCAAACCAACCGACGACCCGATGGTGAACACGTCTTTGAAGGCTCTTATAAAAGCCAACCCATCGGCCTCTGGGCCAACGACCAACGCCGCCAGATGGTGGTCGGTTCGCCAACCAAATATGCCGCCGACCACCGCCACGGCAAGGACTCTGCCACAGGACTGGGACAGCGACAGTGCAGCCCCTGCCGTGCCAAACCTTTCTGAAGGAACCGTCCCTAACGTCAAGGAATAGGCCGCTGCCTGGATCAGGCCCAGTCCGGCACCAACTATCCCGATACGTAAGCCCACTTCCCAGAAAGCAGATTCGGTGTCCAACAAACTCATTAGGAATAACCCTAATGCCATGATCGCCAGACCGCCGACGCCGACTGGATGATAACCGAGTCTATCGCAGAGCCAACCTCCCGCACCCGATGCCACGGTGTTGAAGAATGCCAGGGTGGCCAGCATCATCCCCAATGTGAGTGCACCACCGGCCAGGCTATCGGCGATATAGAACGGAAAGATGAACCAGATAACAAAGACGCCGAAGTTTGCCAGGAACATGCTAAGACAAGAGATCGTGAAACCCCTGAGCCGCATCAGATAGCCGGGCAAAACCGGCCAAGCCGCAGAACGTTCCACATGCCAGAAAGTCGCCAGGAATACCGGGGCCAACGGCAGCAGAACCAGTACCACCGGGTCGGTCCAGCCGCTGGACCGACCCAGCCTTAATCCGATTATCAGGCAAAGCAGCCCGGCAACCAGCAACACGGCGCCAGCGACATCAAAAGCAGGTCCACTCCCCGTTGCACTTGGACTGGGTGTTAGGAACCATATCCCCAGAATGATGGCTATCACAGCAAAGGGAGTACGCCCCAAGAATATCCATTCCCACCCGAGCCAGCCGACCAAGAACCCAGCGCCGATGGTGCCGGCAAACATCCCTAACGCCTGGCTCCCTACCGCAAATCCCATACTCAAGCCACTCCGTTCCACGGGGAATACGCTGGCTGCAATCGCCGGTGAGACGGCAAAAAGGCATCCGGTTCCCACGGCTTGCAGAACCCGGAAGCCGACCACCATTTCCAGGTTCGGCGAAAACGCGATGCAGAACATGGCAGCCAGATAGGTGGTTGCGCCGAAGACGTAGACAGGCTTCAGCCCAAACCGGTCGCCAAAACTGCCGGCGCCCATGACCAAAGCCGCCTGAGTGGCTATGAACGCCACGATCACCCACTGGATTCTCTGTAGGTCGGTATCCAGGTCGGCGGTCATGGAGGGCAGGGCCACGTTGACGGACGTATCCAGGGCCGCCAGGAACATACCCAGGGTGGCGGCAACGCCGATCAGCACTTTACCCCGGCGACTGGGCCAAGTCTCTACCTTTGATATAGACGGTTGTTCCGGAGAAACGCTCATAAGTACCGAATTCTACTCTTTCAACGCTGGAATTAGATACGCTTGGCTTTGATGGCCTCATCGGTTTACGGCGGTTTTTGATTGCAATGCCCTGCCGCTTGTCTTAAAATTCCGGTGGAGTTTAGCCTGCAGTTTGGGTTTTTCACCTGTCCATTTATTCAGATCAGCAAACTCAGTAACCAGTTAGGTAGAGGTCGCCAAGTGGTAGAAGATTCCGGAAGATTCGATGCCCTGCTTCAAGAAGACCGCACTTTTCCTCCTACAGAGGCGTTCAAGGCCCAAGCCAACATCGCAGACCCCAATGTCTACGAAGAAGCCTTGCGTGACCCGGAAGCCTTCTGGGCCAAGTTTGCAGAGGAACTTGACTGGTTCAAGAAATGGGACACAGTGCTGGACTGGAAACCGCCCCACTCCCAGTGGTTCATCGGCGGCAAGCTGAACGTCTCCTACAACTGCCTGGACCGGCACCTGACCACCGACCGCAAGAACAAAGCGGCCATCATCTGGGAAGGGGAACCTGGAGACCAGCGCGTTTACACCTACTGGGACCTTTACCGAGAGGTATGCCAGTTTGCTAACGGACTTAAGAGCCTGGGCGTGACCAAAGGTGACCGCGTCACCATCTATTTGCCCATGGTACCTGAACTGCCCATTTCCATGCTGGCGTGCGCCCGGATCGGCGCGGCTCACAGCGTGGTATTCGGCGGGTTCAGCGCCGAGTCCCTACGTGACCGGCTAAACGACTCCGAATCAAAGATCATGATCACCGCAGACGGCGGCTATCGCCGCGGCGGAATCGTACCTCTGAAGCAGAACGCCGACGACTCCCTAGGCCAAGAGGGCGGCGCCCCCAGCGTTGAGAAGGTGATCGTCTTACGACGCACCGAGACCGCAGACGACAAGATGGTGGATGGACGCGACATCTGGTGGCATGACCTCATGGAAGGCCAACCACTCACCTGCGAGCCGGAACAGATGGACAGCGAAGACATGCTCTATCTGCTCTACACCAGCGGCACCACCGGCAAACCCAAGGGCATCGTCCACACATCCGCTGGGTACCTCCTCGGAACCTACGCCACCTTCAAGTGGATCTTCGACATCAAAGAGAATGACACCTACTGGTGTACTGCGGACATCGGCTGGGTCACCGGCCACAGCTACATCGTCTACGGCCCGTTATCGAACGGCGCAACCTCAGTCATGTACGAGGGCTCACCCGATTACCCAGACCGGGACCGGTTCTGGGAGATAGTCGCCAAGTACGGTGTGAGCATCCTTTACACGGCTCCCACCGCTATCCGAACCTTCATGCGATGGGGCGAGAGCTACCCGAAAAAGCACGATATGTCTTCCCTCCGTCTTTTGGGTTCAGTTGGAGAGCCTATCAATCCAGAGGCCTGGATCTGGTACCACGAGAACATCGGCGGCGGCAGATGCCCGGTGGTGGATACCTGGTGGCAGACCGAGACTGGCAGCATCCTGATTGCGCCGTTGCCTGGAGTAACTACGTTGAAACCAGGCTCAGCCACCAAGGCCTTCCCTGGAATCGATGCCGCTATCCTGGATGACCAAGGCAACGAAGTCGGCCCTGGGGGCGGTGGTTATCTAACCATCAGAAAACCCTGGCCGTCGATGCTGCGCACCATCTACGGCGACGAAGAAAGGTTCGTTGACCAGTATTGGTCCCGCTATCCGGACATCTACTTCACCGCCGATGGCGCGAAGCTGGACGAGGAAGGCGACTTCTGGCTGCTGGGCCGCGTCGATGACGTGATCAATGTATCAGGCCACCGCATCGGCACCATGGAAGTCGAGAGCGCCTTGGTGGACAACGCCAAGGTCGCGGAAGCCGCCTGCATCGGCAAAGCCCATGAGATCAAGGGACAGGCCGTGGTCGCTTTTGTCACTCTCAAGGACACTGTCGCCATGTCGGATGATGTCATCACCGAGCTAAAAGCCCATGTGGCCGGCAAAATCGGTGCCATGGCGCGACCAGAAGATATTATCTTCGCCGCTGAACTGCCAAAGACCCGCAGCGGAAAGATCATGCGCCGCCTCCTGAGAGACGTGGCCGAGGGCCGGGCTCTGGGCGATACGACAACCCTTGCCGACCCGGCAGTGGTAGACTCTTTGAAGGAACAATACGGCGACGAGGAATAGACACCTTTTGCTGTGGGTTTGAAAGCCTCAGCCCAAGCAAAGTCGCAGATTCACCATTTGAAAATGAGCAATCCCCCGAGGGAGGGCGGAACCCATGGCGAGCTACAAGAAAGATGAAGCCCAGGAGTGGGCTTGGAATACTCTGAAGGGTCAATGGACCACCTTGGTCACACCTTTCACTCCGGATAACAAGGTCGATCTCGAAGGCATGAAGCGGAACGTTCGCCACGTCCGCAGCCTGGGCACCGTCGGCGCTGGCTGCACCTGGAATATGGGTGAGTTCTGGTCCCTGTCCTACGACGAGCGAATCCAGGTGATGGACTCGGTGGCCGAAGCGTCGGAGGGCTCCTGGCCCATCGGTGCCCACGTGACCAGCACCAACGCTAATGAGATGGTCTCCCTAGCCCAGCACGCTGAAGCCCAGGGGTTTGATCTCCTGATAATCGCCCCACCGTACATGGCCACCAAGACAGAAGACCAGGTGATCGAGTATGTCAGGCTGCTGGCTGACAACACAGACCTGGCCATCATGTTCTACAACTCGCCCCAGTTTGGAATCATTATGAGCCCCTACGGTATGGGGCAGCTCTGCAGCATTCCCAACGTGGTGGGGGTCAAAGAAGCCAGCTTCAACCAGCAGATATCCATTGAAACCCACTTGTCCTTGGGGAAGGACCACGTCATCAGCACCCCAGACGAGTGGATATACTTTAAGGGCCAAGAACTGGGAATCCAGCAGCAGGTGATGTTTGCCAATACATCCGACTGGAGGTTCGACGTTCCAGGCGCAAATAACTACGTCCAGTGGATTCACCGCGCCTGCAAAGGCGACCTAGACGAAAAATTCTACGACACTAAGCTACGCCGTTTGAAAGAACTCTCCGATACTTGGTGGACAAAGACACAAACCAAGTACAACGGAGCATTACCCGTAGCCATGGTTAAACATTGGGCCGAGCTAATGGGCATGTCCGGCGGTTCGGTCCGTCCGCCTTTATTCGATCTATCACCAGTGGAGAAATCAGAGTTGAGAGAAGAATTGGAACCCCTCAAGCCAAAACCCCCAGTAATCCCCGCTGTGCCGGCCCCGTCCCGTGGCGCATGGCTAGACGGAAACAA
>CAYVIG010000053.1:0-12493 GCA_964451445.1 uncultured Dehalococcoidia bacterium | reverse complement strand
AGGATTTACGGGCTGACCATCATGGTGGTTGGCGTGTTGGTTTCCGAAGTTGGTATTTGGTCGCTACTTATCTCAAAAGGGCTACCTGCTGTATCATGGTTCTGATATTTTTGAACTAGGTTAACTGAGGAGTTCTTTTCCGATGCCTTCTTTTGATGTGGTTTCCAAAACCGATTTGGCGGAAGTCGATAACGCTTTAAACGGTGTCGAACGTGAGATTAATCAACGGTTCGATTTGGCTAACACCAAGTGTGCGATCGTCCGATCTGATAACACGCTGACTCTGACCGCAGATGACAGCATGAAAATGACCCAGGTTGAAGAACTGCTCAGAAAATACCTGGCCATGCGCAAAGTGGAGTTGGGGGCGTTGGACTTCAAAGAAGCTCAAGACGCTGCCGGAAGTAGCCTTCGTGAGATTGTGGCCATCAAGCAGGGAATCGACAGCGACTTGGGCCGGAAGATCGTCAAGGACGTAAAGGCGGCCAAAATGAAGGTCCAACTGGCGATTCAAGGTGATGAACTGAGGATTACTGGTAAGAAGCGTGACGATTTGCAGGCGGCTATTGCCTTCATCAAGGACATGAAGAACAGCCAACCTCTTCAGTTTATCAATTTCAGAGATTAGCCTTTGAACTAGCAACCCACCTGTTGTTGAAATCCGTTTGTCCTAAGTTGATCAACTACCGCTTGCATACACCCTAGCATCACACATTGGAATACGCTCAATCGGAATTTGGCTTGACCAGATATCCAAGGTAGCCTAGATTTTTTAGTGGGGGCTGAGAGCGGTAAAGACCATTGAGCTGACTCAGTACAGGGTAGTAGGCTTTGATTTGGAGCTCAAAACGCTGGCAAGTACACCTCGACTTAGTGGTACCTAAAACAGCCTATCTGACATCCTGCTAGTTTTCCTCGATACGTCTATCGCCATTGATGTCATCGTCTAGCCCCGAGTTTCGTTTAGCTTTTTTCCGGTTCCGGTTTAGCACCACAAACAGAATCATTACGATCGCCCCACCCGTACTACCAACAACCCCGACTACGACCCAGATTACAAAGCCTAGGCCTTTTTGCTGCAAAACACCATTCGCCGTTTCATGGTCCTGCGGGTTCGTTGCCTGGACTTCTTGTACCGCTCTTCCTAGGGTGTGTTTATCAATCTGCCGAGTAAATATTACTGCCGCCCCGATGCTCTGAGGGTCTTCGGAGGCAGCTACCGCTATCACTAATCCGATGCTCTGAGGGTCTTCGGATGCGGCTACCGCTAGTGCTGATCCGATGCTCTGAGGGTCTTCAGAGGCGGCTACCGCTAGTGCATCCTATGATGGTTACAAGCACTAGGATTAAGGCCAGGGTAAACCTCATGTGATTGCCTTCATTGGAAAACCACGCATGCTGAATCTCTCCGACGATTGAATAACTGGCCGGTCTGATAACCATCCGATGCACTCTGGGGTATCGCAATAGCTATTTTGCATAGACCATCATGATACAAATGTCCTATTAGTTAACCTAGTATGATGGGTTATCACTTAATTCTATTTAGATGTATTTAATCCTGGAAGTTTGGCATGACCTCTTTGGCGAATAGGTCCAGGGAATCGATCACCTTCTGGTTTTCGATGCCGCCAAAGTTGATGAAGAAGATGATCTTCTCCACACCTGACTTTTGCAGGGTTTGAATCTTGTCTGTGATGTCGTCGGGCGTTCCAAACAGGGCAACGTTGTCGAACATGGCGTCGTAGTCAAAGGTCACATCCCTGGCAAACCTTCCCCGGTAGGCCTGGTACTCATCAGGTAGCAACTCCACCTCATTGTCCGGCGGCGCTCCCACCTCTTGACCCGTCTGCTTGAACCACATGAAAGGTAGTTCGGTGTCGTTTTTTGACTGGGATAGGTTTGCCGCGCAGTACATGGGTCTGGCCAGGACCACCCGGTCATCGTTGTAATCATGCCCTGCTTCGGCCAGCGCCCCTTTATAGAATTCGATCTGGTTGGCCACCTGGTCGAACGGATCCCCCTGTCCGATGAGCAAATTCCAGTCGTTGCGTGCCACCCGGTTCACGCTATTCTCGCTGGATGCTGCAACAAATATGGGAGGATGGGGTAGCTGCACCGGCTTGGGATGTACGGTCATGTCGTTGAACTGCCAAAACTCCCCGTTGTGATCGAAGGGTTTGTCGGATGTCCAAGCCTTGGCCAGCACGTCCATGGTCTCTTCAAATCTGCGGTTCGACTCTGCCATAGGGATGTTCAGCTTGTGGAACTCGCCCCACTGGAAGCCCCGACCCACACCAAAGTCCAGGCGTCCATCACTGAGTAGGTCAACTGTGGCTGCCTGCTCGGCTAGTTCGATGGGGTTGTGGAAGGGTAGGACGGTCACGCCAGTGCCCAGGCGTATCTTCTCGGTGACGCCCGCTAGGTAGGCCAGCAGCGACAGCGTGGCGGAAACGATCCCGTGTCTTGAGAAATGGTGCTCGGTTATCCAGACGGATTCGAAGCCCAATTGTTCAGCGTGGCGAACCTGAGCCAACGCCTCTTTGTAGTACCTGACTTGTTCATTGGGATTGGGAAGTTGTACCGATTGGAATAGACCGAATTTCATAAATTCCTACTGTTGGGGTTATTCATACCTGGAAACATTGGCCTCTGAGCGCGGCTAGTTTAGCGAAAAACCTAATGGAGTGGTAGTACTATCTAGCACTGGCGAAATGACAAAGCTTGCTTCAAGCGAGTTGTAGGCCTACGATTGATTCGGTCCTATCTATTTCCGGGAGCCACACACCCCACAGTTTGCGCCCAGACTCGCCTCAACCATCTGCGCCCCGGCCCACAAACCCGGCAATTCGACCGCCTCGAAGTCGAGTTAGGACGTTCTCCTCACTCCAAAAGAACGTTAACTACCGTTATCTATGGACCGGGAATCTCTTTGCCAATTGTGCCCAATGGCTACAGTTTGTGACCATTGGCTGGTTGGCGTTGGACATCAGCGGATCAGCCCTCCACTCCATATTGACCGTGGCGGTTAGGGCTCTCCCTGTGCTGATTCTGGGACCCTGGGGTGGCGTCCTAGCCGACCGCTACGACCGCCGAAAGATGGTAATGATAGTTCAATTGGTCATGGTGGCATCGGCTTTGATTTTCGGAGCTATGGTGGCTTCGGACCGGGTCGACACCATCTGGCACGTTTACAGCTATATGGCGATATCAGGGATTGGATTCGCCTTTGTACAACCGGTCCGTCAGGCTTTGGTCGCCAATACCGTGCCCAAAGAAGACTTGGGCAACGCCCTGGCTCTGAACGCCATGGCGGTTACATCTATGCGACTGGTCGGAGCAGGTATCAGCGGCGTGTTGATAGAGACCCTGGATTTCCAGTGGAACTTCTTTGTTGAGTCGGGACTCTACGCCGGAATGATCTTGTTGTTGTTGCCGATGAAGACACCGTTCCGCGAGGAGTCTAAGAGGCGAAGGGCCTCTGTTGTTGCAGATTTCAAAGAGGGTATGGGATTCATTGTCAGCAACGTCAATCTGCTGCGTTTGATGCTGATGAACTTTGTCCGCACCGGTATCTTCATGCCCCTTTTGTTGTTCCTACCGGCTTACACCGAAGAAGCATTGGGCAGCGGCGCCGGAGTGAGCACGGCCATGGTGGTGGTGATGGGAGCGGGCGGGCTGACGGCTACTATCGTTATCTCGTCCTTAGGGTTCTTTACGAATAAAGGTATGGTGACCCTTATAGCTCTAATAGCAGGGTCATCGGTGGTACTGGTGTTGGGTCTGTCCCATTGGATCTGGCTCTCGATCCCAATCATGCTGATCATGGGATTCTTCCAGACCCATTTCATAGTGGCCAACCAGACACTGATTCAGACCTTGGTGCCGGACAACCTGCGGGGGCGCGTGACCAGCGTATGGCATTACGAGAGCGGGCTGATTCCGCTGTTTGCGGCACTCACTGGCGGTGTGGGATTGTTGGTGGGTATTGACGTCGCCATGGCCATTGGAGGAGGTATTTCCCTGGCCGTCTGCCTGTTCTTCCTGGTACGGTTTGCCAGCATCCGTGCCCTGGAATAGGTCAGTCTACGGGTGTCGTCGACCAGCTAATACTCGCGTAGGTCCAGCTTATCTTGAAAGGTTGGTCTCCGTGGTTGGCGATGCTGTGGTGAGCGCCAGGGGAGATGAATGCAGCGTCGTTGGGTTTGACGATATGTTCTTCTCCGTTGATGACCATCAACCCTTCACCTTCGATAACGATCACCGACTCCTCAGCGTCATGGTAGTGGGTGGGCGCTGAAGCTCCGATTGCAAACTCGGCCACGCCGCTGGAAATCTTGGTGGCACCGGTGTCGCCATCAACCAGACTTGTTAGCAGCACTCCGGGCCGTTTCTTCTGATGCTCCACGCTGTCGAATCTGACTAGTTTGGCTTTAGGCATGGTTTCTCCGCGGGTTATTCGTTTGGTGTGCTCAAGTCCCAGCCGGGGAGCGTCATGTAGCCCTCGATTGGAATCTCCACGTGGGTGGTCAAACCCTGGGCCTGTTTGATCCGCTGGATGTTGTACAGATGGGTGATGTGCTCGTAGTACCGGTGACGGAATACGGTTTCAAGGCTGAACCAAATCTTGGTAGGAACTTCCGTATCACGCCGTAGACCGTCACCGTGGATGTTGTAGAACCATGGCCATTCGCCTTCATCGGAGAACTCAAATTCCTTGGATCGCATGGAACCAACGGTTTCTTGGGAGAGTATAGTCTGGCCCAGGGTTAGTCCCCGTTTCAGTTCCTTCAGGATACTCTCGACGTCCCAATACAGGTCTTCATCCAATCTGCGGTCGAATTTCGATTGGGCTAGAGCCCTGGTTTCTTCCGGTGTTGGAGCATTTGGTGGCGCACCGCCGGTGTACATAGACAACCCCCAGCGCTGCCAGAACCAGCGGAAATTCCCTGACGCCATGTGGCTCAATTGACGCCTGATGCTCCAGCTGCTCCAACCCCACCTGTCTGATTCGAAGTCAAGCTGCTCTTGGGTCAGCCAGGTAACCTCCAACGCGGCACCTTGGTACAGATCTGATTCGAACTGCGGGAATAGCAGAGTCGCGGGTGATTTGTCGTCCAATGTTTCTGCGGGCATTTGTGTACTAGATACCCTGCCAATAGCGGCGTTCTTCGCCCCGGACAAAACGGCCAAAGCCCGGATCGGGGAAATGCCCGGCGGAGACCAGAGTGCCTTCGGCTTCCAACATGTCCAACACCGAATGGCGGGTTGCCCGGGCCTCATCTGGGATGATGTCGAACTCGGGGTTCCAGTCGGTGTAGTGGGCCTGTGCCGGACTGTGGGCCACGTCGCCTAGAATGAATGCATGCTCTCCCTTGGAAACCACCCTGATGGAATTGTGGCCAGGGGTGTGACCGGGAGTTGGGTAGGTGGTGAGTTCGGGTGTTATGGAGAATTCGCCTTCGATCAGGTCCATGATGCCCAGTTCTTGTAAGGGTAGAACCTGGGGAATAACGTACTCAACTGTGTTGATGACGTCGGGCTGAGTCCAGTAGTCCCAGTCTTTCTGGGGAACCAGGAACCGGGCGTTGGAGAAATTTGGCTTTCCATCTGTGAAGTTCCAGCCAACGTGGTCAGGGTGGACGTGGGTGAAGACCACGATGTCCACCTCGTCGCGGTCGATCCCCTTCTCTTTCATGTCGTCCAGCAGGTAGCAGCCCTCACCCTGCATACCGGTGTCGACCACGATCAACTTTCCGGAGGAACGGACGGCCAATGAACCCCAGCGGTGTTTCCCATTCTCATGGTCGGCCATCAGTTCGGGGTACTCGTTCCACTGCTCTATTGTTGTGTGTGGGAAGGCAACGAACGGTGATCTGAGGGGCAGGTTGTCGTTTAAAGAGATAAGTTCAACGTCGCCGACGTTCACGATGTGGTTGGGCATTATTTGCTCCATGTGGCTAGTTTTTGGCTAAAGCTCAAAGGTCTTCTTGTAGATGCTGGGTGAGCCGTATCCGTGTGTGATCAGGCCCATCATCTCAGCGTTCCTCGGGTCGGCGGCAATCTGCGCCTCCCACTCCGGAGACCGGGACGCCGTCTCATTTTCCATCTCGTAGACCACCGAGTACATGGGGTCTTCACCGCGTACCGTCGGCCCCTGATGATACCTGGGACCTTCTCAAAATTGGGAACGAAGACCGAGTCATACCACCCGTTCCATTCGACTGCCCGTTCGGCAGGGATGTTCATACGGCCGACGTGCAGGGCTGGTGCCATGTCGCTGTTTGCAACCTCTTCCGTAAGTTCATACGGATAGATCATCTCGTAGAGAGGGTTGAAAAAGTTAAGCCCAATTAAAGTGGGCCCCATGGTCTCGCTCCACTTGGACTTCGTCCGTTTGGTGAAGCCGTCTCCCAGGACTGCGGCCGGGCTGTCCAACTCATAACAGGCCAGGTGTTTGGGGCCATTTACCACGGCTTCGTAACGCGCGGCATTGATGACTCCAGGCACTGTGAGAATCTCGGCTATGTGCTCACCGTTGTACCAGCGGTTGAACTCGTCCTCCCGGTCTTCGGGAACGTCACACCAGACCATCAGCAGTCCGGTTCCTTTCTTGGCGGCCATGAAGAATCCCCCATCTATGTTCAGAGTTTATTGCAGCCGCATAGGCGATTCCGGCAACTAACCACGGCGCAGCAAACACTATAGCCCAGGTTGACGTAACGGGAAACACGTTCTTGATCGGATGGTGTGGTGTTAAGCTTTGGTGAATCTGTTTTGCAATGGTACTCTTGCTGTCATTCTGAGGCGAAAGCCGAAGAATCTCTTTGCTCTGAAACAGGTTGAGCGGTAGAAATGAGACTCTTCGTAGCCTCGGGGTGACATTGGAATTGTTGCCTAGATTTATGAAACGGGTCTTATGCAACGATATTAGGGAATCCAGGAAACCACCATAACGACCCCCACTGAAAACTCACCAAGAAGCAACCACCGGATATTCTACGGCTGGTTCATAGTTGTAGCGTCGGGATTGGTTGTATTCAGCAGTGGACCTGGTCAGTCCTACGTATTTTCCATCTTCATCGATTCCATTATCGAGGATACTGGATTGTCCCGCCCTGGTATCTCGGTGCTCTATATGGCCAGCACCGGCATGAGCGCCGTGTTGGTGGGGATCGTCAGTCGCCTGGCAGATCTCTACGGGCCAAAGGTGATGCTGGTGGCCGTGGGATTGGGCTTTGGCGCCGCCTGTTTCGGGATGGCCACCGCCACAAACATAGTTCTGTTCTACATAGCCTTTGCCAGTTTGCGGGCGCTGGGACAAGGGTCGTTGAACATCAACTCGATCTTGCTGGTGAACACCTGGTTCGTATCGCGACGTGGTCGAGCCATCGCCATAATGGGGCTGGGAGCCGTGCTTTCCAGTGCCATATTCCCTCCGTTTGCCCGTTTCTTGATCGTTAATATCGGGTGGCGAGAAGCCTACGCTGTAATAGGTTTGGTAGCCATATTTCTGATAATCCCTGTTACGTTATTGATCGTGAGGAATAGGCCAGAGGATATGGGTCTGTTCCCCGATGGGTTTTCTGAGCCGCCCGTGTCTGAAACCCGTCAGGCGAAGGCAGGCGTCCAGACAGAGACTCGGGTGTTCAGTTCGGTGAGCTTCTGGCTGTTGGCGTTGTCCCTTGGCACGCCGGGGTTGGTGTCGACGGCGCTGGTATTCCATCAGACATCGATCTTCGAGGAGAAAGGACTGAGCGCAACATTAGCCGCCGGCGTGTTCATCATCTTCTCAGCGTCGTCTGCGGTCAGTTCTCTATTCGCTGGATTCGTAGTCGACCACGTCGGCCCCAAGGCCCTTTATGCCTTTTCCATGGTGGCATTGTTCGTCGCGTTGGTGTTTGCGGTGGCCATAAATTCGGTTTTCTTGGCCGTGGTCTACGTGCTAATCATGGGGATAGCAGGCGGCGCGCACCACATAGTTCAGGGCGTAATCTGGGCCCATTATTACGGACGCCATGGGCTGGGCCGAGTGCAAGGGTCTGCCATGACCATCAACTTCTGCGCATCTGCCGTTGGCCCACTGCCTCTGGCCATATTCCATGATCTGACCGGCACCTACACCGTTGGCATGGTGGTGATGATGGCCCTTCCCGTGCTATCTATCCTGGCGTTGGTCAAAGCACGGCCCGGCGCCAGCGAACAGGCAATCATTCTTACCAAAGCATGATTGATCTTATCTGCTGTCGATAAAGATGACCAAAATTCCGGTTATTTCAGGTACGGTCGTTGCCACTCTCTTGCGGGGACGAGTGGTTCTTTGATTGTCCTAGGGCTCATCCACCGGGACAGGTTCAGCCAGAACTCAGATTTGTCATTGGTGCCGGAACGACGCCAGCCGCCAAATGGCTGCCGATCTACAATGGAACCACTTGGCTGGTCGTTGATGTAGAAATTCCCGGCTGCGAACCTCATTAACTCTTAGGCTTTCATGGTTGCTTTCGTGTCTTCAACAAAGATGGACCCGGTGAGGTCGCAGGCGCTGGATTCGTTGCAAAGGCTGAGGACACTCTCGTAAAAGTAGTCGGAGTACACCAGAACCGTGAGCACCGGACCGAATATCTCTTCCGTAATCAACTGAGCTTTCGGATTGGTGGTGATGATCACCGTGGGCTCCACGAACCAACCCTCTGAATCGTCACACCTACCTCTTGCATCTACCAACATACGGTTGTGACGTGAAAGGAGCGCGCTTTTACGCCGTGGGCCGGTGTTCTTGCGGCGTAGTACCGGGGCTATGGGCCAAGGGTTCATTGCCGCAGAATCGGGCGTTGTGTAGAATGCGCCAAGAATCAGCCCCGATACTGGGTGGCATACTGGCGAACCACTGGGATTTGACCAAATGGAAGGAGACTTCAAATGGACTTTGGACTGACAGATAAGCGTGCATTTGTTGGCGGAGGCAGCCGCGGTATCGGCAAGGCCATCGCCATAGAACTGGCCAAAGAGGGTTGCGATGTGGTGATTGCATCCAGGACGCAATCAGCTTTGGATGAGGCCGCGAAAGAGATCGAGGACATCACGGGTCGCCGGATAATCCCCATAGCCCTGGATGTGACCTCCCGCGAACAGGTCGACAGCGTCATGGCTGAAGCGGTGAAGCAGTTGGGTGGACTGGACATCCTGGTCAACAGCGCATCGTTGCCAGGCGGTTCCCCTTCTGCGGTTGGCCCGATCGATGGGCTAGACGAGAATGAGCTGCTCAGCGATTTCGACACCAAATATGTCGGCGCTTTGCGCTGTGCCCGGGCGGCCATCCCCTACTTGAAGGAACAGCCCTGGGGGCGGATCATCAACATCAGCGGCGGCAACGCCAGGAACGCTGGTAATCTCAGTGGCGGCGCTAGGAACGTATCGTTGGTCCATCTGACCAAGACTCTGGCCGTACAGATGGGCAAGTTCGGGATTACCGTGAACTGCATCCATCCTGGTACCACCCGAACCGAGCGCACTGTGAGCCTCCTGGAGGCCAGGGGCAAGGCGTTGGGCGTGACTCCCGAAGAGGCGGAAGCCCTGGACTTCGCCGACGGCTCACCCCGTGGCAACCATATCAACCGCATGGTTGATGCATCTGAGATCGGCTTCTTGACGGCCTACCTGGCTTCGGATAAGTCATGGGCCGTGACCGGAGAGGTCATAATGGCCGGCGGCGGATCCGGAAACGCTGTCTACTACTAATCGGTATCTTGCTGGCCGATAGCTGAATTTAAAATGGGGTGTCTTTCCCACGCAACGAGGAGGACACCCCTGTTAGGTGTTTAATACCAATGGCAAAAGATGATTTAACAGAACTTGATCAAGATGTGAACGAGGTTCTCCGTCGTGTGGAGGCCCTTGCAAACGACATGCGTGGGCTGGGCATGGAACTCAGGTTCACGGCTGAGGAATACGGCCCGGAAAAGGACTTTGAAGGCACCATAACCAGGACCGTGACCTTCAACTTCAGGGTTGCCCAGCAGGACTAGCGCTGGCCTAGTGCCATCGCCGTGGCCTCTGGCATGGTCCTCAGTCGAAGCATGGCGGCAATCCCCCATGCGGGTCCGATGGCCAAGACCGCAAAGGCCGGTCCCCAACCAACCAAGTCTGCCATTACTGGTATCAACCTGATGGGTGCTATGGTCAGCAAGAAGCCGATACCCGTCTGAAAGGCCAGCGCAGTTCCACGGTAATCATCATCGGATAACTCGGTCAACGCTGTGGAGAACTGGGCCGAATCCGCGACCACCGACGCCCCCCAGACCATCGCCGCTATGGCGATCACCAGGTTCCATTCCACTGGTAAGAAACCTATGATTAACGCGGTGCCGCCGCTGATGGCCATAGCCCAACTGGTTACGGAAGTCCGGCCCATTTTCTCGGCGAACATACCCGCCGCCACGCAACCGATAGCACCTGATATGAAGACCAAGAACACCACCAAGCTGGCCTGGTCCAATGAATCTCCAACGAGGCTCTTGGTACCGTAGACGGTTGCCAAGAAAGCTGGTATCCACGCCCACATGGCATAGAGCTCCCACATGTGACCGAGGTACCCAAATAGGACCAATCGCGTTGATTTAATGCGTACGGTTTCCAGGATATAGCCAGGCTTGAATTTTCTTGCCGGAACATCCAACGGCCCGTCTTGAACCAGGAAATAGACTATGGCTGCCCCCAGGGCAGCGAGGCCAGCGCTGAGATACAGAGTGATCTCCCACTGGGCTACAAAGATTGAGCGTAGGAGGTGGGGTGAGCCGGATCCGATGGTCAACGCACCGATCATGACACCGATGGCGATACCCCTTCCGGAGAGGAACCAACCGGAGATGATCTTCATCCCTGGTGGGTACACACCACCCAGGAATATGCCGCTCAGTATCCGCAGCACCAATGCTGTGGCGAACCCCCCTGGAACAAATACCAAGGCGGCGTTGAAGAACCCGGCCAGAAGGGCGCTGATGGCGAAGACTTTTCGAGTATTGACCACGTCTGTGACATTAGTCAACGCGATTAGCATGGTGCCGATGACAAAGCCGATCTGTACGGCGATGGTCAGCCAGGCGATGTCTCCCGTGGAGAACCCTTTTTCAGCCTCAAGGGCCGGGGCGATGGCGTTGGTGCTGAACCAAATGGTCAGGCTCAGGACCGTTGCTAATGACAACAATGCCAGCATGCGCCACCGCAGTGGATGCTCTGGAGTGGCGGTTGGGCTCTGCTGGTTTGCCTGTTCATCTTGAGGGTCGGGCAATCTCTACCAGAGCTCCTGGCTAGCCAGTTTGGCGCCCTCTACCATCGCCTCTAATTTGGCCCAGGCGATTCTGGACTCCACTCGTCTTCCCCAGGCTGATGTGCCAAAGCCGCAATCCGAGCCGACCATCATGTTTTCCTTTCCGACGACATTGGCGTAACGCATGATGCGCTCCGCGATCAGTTCCGGATGCTCGATGAAGTTGGTAGTGGTGTCCAACACGCCCGGGATGATTACCTTGCTATCCGGGAGTGTCACCTCCTGCCAGACCTTCCACTCGTGGGCATGGCGGGGATTGGCACCCTCGAAAGAAACTGCGCCAGGTGGCGCTTTTAAGACGATGTCCACAATCCTCCTCAGGGGCACGTCATGGTGGTGAGGACCCTCAGTGTTTCCCCAACAGAGGTGCATGCGCATCCGGTCTGGCGCGATTCCTGCCAGGGCGTATTGCAGAACTTCTACATGCATCTCGACTATCTTGATGAACTCGTCCTCGCTGAGGTGTGAGAACTGGGTGACTCTGGTCATGGCCAGGTCGGGACAATCTATCTGGAGCATCAGACCGGAACCGACGATGGCTTTATAGTCGTCTTTCATAACGTCGGCCAGGGCGTACAGGTATTCCTCTTCGGTGACGTAGTGTTCGTTGTGGAGGAAGTTGGCGATGACACCGGGGGAGGCGGCGGTCATGAATACTTCTTCAGCTTGTACCCCTGAGGTCGCATTCTTCAGCCGTTGGATGTCCCGTTGGACAGCGTCCTTGTCCTTCCAGGCAATAGGGCCGGTGCAGGCGGGCCACGGTATGGTTGCCGATGACGAAACGCCGCTTTGGGCCGCAAATTCCGGAAAATCCAGCATGTCAATCCGAGGGAGCGCGCGCAACATCTGTTCGCCATCGAACCCGGTCAGGCGGTCTTTCACATAGGTGGCGTACTGCACTCGGCCTTGCTCTCCGTCATTGATGACGTCGACGCCGATGGCTGCCTGCTTGGAAACCACGTCCGCTACGGCTTCTTCTACACCCGATTGGAATTCCTCGGCCTCTGTGTCCCCTGGGTCCAGTCTGGAACGCAATAACTCCTGCAATTCGGGAGAACGGGGTAGGCTGCCAGTGTGAGTGGTGAGGATCCGTGTTTCGCTGCGTTTCATGGCGGTTTTGCACTCCTTTTAGCGGATTTGAACTCGAATTCTCGCTGGTGGTGTTCG
>CAYVIG010000052.1:0-12586 GCA_964451445.1 uncultured Dehalococcoidia bacterium | reverse complement strand
CCAGCAACCACTTTTGACCAGGGATGGAGTAGAAGTCGAATCCGGAACGGGCCATGTCCAACTCGATATGCCCGCCGGTCTGGGCGCCGTCCAGCATCAGCAGGATTCCCCGGTCCTTGGTGATCCTGCGGAGTTCCTCAGCGGGCATCCTGCGACCGGTGGCGTACAGGATGTGACTGACAAAGACCATGCGAGTCTTGGGAGTGAACGCAGCCTCGATCTTGGTCAGGATGGCTTCACTGGAATCCGACATCTCCAGGTGCACAACCTTCACGGGCAAGCCATACCGCTGGCCGATGAGCTGCGCCGGAGCGATGACCGACCCGTGCTCCATATCGCAGATGATGATCTCGTCGCCTTGGTTCCAATCCAACCCGCTGAGAACTATGTTCAAACCCTCCGTGGTGTTGCGGGTAACCAGAACCTCATCCACGGTGGCGTTGAAGACTTGGGCCGCGGCCTCTCTGGCCTGGGCCTGAATCTCCCGCCCTGCTTCAAGTACCTCGGGCATGATGGGGCCCTGTTCCAGTTCCAGGTCGATCCGGTCTTTCATGGCCTGGGCCACCTGCCTAGGCGGCGGTCCCGACCAGCCGGTGTTCATATAGGCGGTGTGAGCCAGCACGGGTATCTGGCTTCTAATCTTCTCTACATCCACGTCAATCAGTCCTTCCCAAGGGGTTAATCGAATTCGATTCCTGAAATCCACATCGGCCCGGACCAATGTTGGTTCGGGCCGATGTAATAAGGCTTGGTTAAGGGGAACTATCTACCTGGGTGAGTAGTCGGTCAACCGCAGCATGGAGTGCTTGGATACTCTGACCAGCGCCCCATTCTCCTCGGATGCCGCCCTGGCCGTCTGCCAGGCCGGGTCAGACTGGAAACCAGACCAGCCCTTCTCACGTCCGGCCAGATCAGGGTAACCCACCAAGTACACCAACCGGTTGCTGGTTCCCACGACCTCAGTCCAGTAGGCCACGTTCTCGATGCCATGTTTCTCAAACAGGCCCATGGTGTGGTTGGAAAAACGATTATGCAGGTCGGGCAGCTTGCCGGGCATCGCCTCGTAGATCCTCTTTTCCTGCAATGTGGTCTTAAAAGACGGCTTGGGAGAGTAACTCGTCAACTCCATGAAAGAGTTGATGACCTGAGCTACCAACGGTCCGTCCGTCTCAGTCTCGGCCCTGACCTCTTGCCAGGGCTTGTGGGACTGGAAAGCGTTCCACTTTTCTTCGCGGTCGGCCATATCCTCAAAGCTGGTGATATAGGTCAATTGGTTGCTGGCGCCGATCTCGTCGTTCCAGAAACCAACCATTCCGATGTCGAACTCTTTGAAGAACTCGCAGGTGTGGTTGGCAAACCTGGCGTTGATTGCCGGCAATTTGCCAGGCACGGCTTTATAGATTCTCTGTTCGTAGATCAAACTGCTGCTCCTATTGAATCTGGGTTACTTCTTCTCGATGAACTCAAGCTGTACGCCGTCGGGGCCTTCAAAGAACACCACCCGGCGGTCTCCGGAGACGGATGTCTCTTCGAGTATCTTGGCGCCGTTGCTCTTCAGGCTGTCGATCATTCCCTGAATGTCGTCGGCGTCGATGGCGATGTGCTCGATGCCATATTTCTGGTCTCTTGTCTGGCTTTCGATGTGCGTGGTCACGTTCAACGTGAGCCCATGCAGGTCCAATCGCACCCCGATGTCACCAACGTCTGCAACTTTGGTTGCGCCTAGGGTGTCGATGTAAAACTGGGCGGTCTTCTGCGGGTCTGTGGTCTTCAGGTGTACGTGGTTTAAGCTCAGGGCCATGGTGCGCCTCCTCAACTGGTCAGTCTGCAAAATGAGCGCGGCATACCACCGCAGATTAGGGGCAGAATAGCCCCACAAAGTGACCCAGTCAAGCTGACAAAAACCTCTGTGACCAAGACTCGGCGCGCAGGCGGGGATTTCGTATTATAATCCCCCAGTAATTTCAGACCCGCAGCAATGTCATCCGATCTAAAAACACACTCGAAAGGAGGGGGACATGCCCATAGAGCAGTTTGCCCCGGAATTGTCAAAGATCATCTCAACCGACGAGCCCGTTTTGGAGTTGGCCGTCGGCTTTGGCGGAGCGGAAGGCCCCGCTGAAGGCCCACTCTGGTGGCAGGAGGGCGGCTACCTGCTGTTCAGCGACATCCACAACAACAGACGGATGAAGCACACCCCAGGCGGAGACACCACCGTATTCCTGGAAGGCACCAACCGGGCCAACGGCCTGACCCGCGACCTACAGGGCCGCCTCGTCTCCGCAGAGCACGACAGCCGACGCGTTGCCCGTCAGGAACTGGACGGCAGCACTACGGTAATCGCCAGCAGCTTCCAGGGCCGCCGCCTGAACCGACCCAACGACGTCGTCGTAAAGTCGGACGGCAGTATCTATTTCACCGACCCCTGGACCAGCCCCCATCCCGCCGAGCAATGGGATCTCACATTCTCAGGCGTCTATCGTGTCTCGCCCGATCTGGGAACACTCACGTTGCTGATTGACGATTTCGTCGTGCCCAACGGGCTGATGTTCTCTCCGGATGAGAGCATCCTTTATGTCAACGACTCCCGCAGAGGACACATCAGGTCCTTTGAGGTCCAGCCCAACGGTACCCTGGCCAAGCAGAGTGACAAGGTGATAATCGATGTCACGGGTGACGAACCGGGTGTTCCAGACGGTATGAAAGTGGACATCGAAGGAAACATCTACACCGGAGGCTCCGGTGGCCTGTATATCTTCGATCCCAACGGCAAGAAGCTGGGCATCATCCGGCACGGCGCCAGTGCCACCACCAACCTGGCCTTTGGCGGCGACGACTGGAAGACCCTCTACTTCACCAGCCGAAACCACCTGGGTTCAGTCAAAGTAAACATCCCAGGCAACCCCGTCCCAGCCGTCAAAAAAGGCTAAAGAAGAACTACGCCAGATAAAAGAATCCCTTCCCCCTCGCAAGGGGGAAGGTTAGGATGGGGGCCAACCTCCCCCATCCAACCAATCAACACGCAAACCCAAGAAAACCAAGGAGAAAACCATGGCTAGACTACCTGACGTAACAAAAGACCAGTTGGCACCTGAGGACCACGAATACTTCGACTCCATAGTAGGCACACGAGGCAGCATCCGTGGCCCCTATGGCGTATTGCTCCACAGCCCCAAGCTGGCCGCGCGTGTCGCCGACACCGGTGCCTTTGTGCGCTATGAGTTCAGCATCCCAGAGTCTTTGAAAGAGACCGTGATCATCGCCACCGCCCGCGAGATGCGCTCCCAGTATGAGTTCTCCGCCCATGCCAGGCTCGCACGCGCCGCTGGTGTCTCTGATGAGACCATCAAGATCATCGCAACAGGAGCAGCCCCGGCTGGTCTGGAAGGCGATGAGGCGCTGTTGACCGGCTACGTGAAAGAGATGCTTCAGGAGCATAAGGTCAGCACCGCCACCTACAAGGCCCTGACAGACCGGTTCGGCGAGCAGGACACCCTGCACCTGGCCGTGCTGGTCGGCCACTACATGCTGGTTGCCCAGGTGTTGGCCACCATGGACGTGGAACTTGGCGAGGGCATGGTCGCCGAGATCCCTGAGTAAGTCTCAGTCTCAAAAAGCCAATCCACCAAAGGGAAACAAAAAGAGGCACCCTCAGAAATAAGGGTGCCTCATTTGATTCAATCCCAGGTTGTGATCCCGGTTCCGTCTACCTGAGAGTGTCTGTTGCGGTGGCCATAATTTCGTCGTCCAACCTGAACTCAAAGTCCACCGGCCCGTTGGGCGGTAATTCCGAGCGGTCCACCGTCACCATGGTCATGGGTGCGTAGAGATAGGGCAACTCCCGGCCCTGTGCATCCTCATCAAGCTCCAGATCGACAACAACCTGGTTGCCTTCGACTTCCATGGCCACCACCGATAGCGGGTCACCTTGAACCGGCAGCCACAGCAGGTAGGCCACCAAGACCACCGCGTCAGGGTAGTTGGGGCGGCTCAGGGTGGCACCGGTCCCGTGGGTTCGTTTGCTGACGACCTCACGGTTGAATTCCTGCATCTCCAACTCGCTGGTGATCACGGCCACCCTCAACTCCCTGGAAAAAGCGTCGGCTGATTGCTCATTGAGAGGCGTGACCCAGCCGCTATTCACGTAACGCCAGATCAGCGCTTCTTCGATAGGCTGAGAGGCGTCGGTTCTGGCCACATCTCCGGTCTCCACAGCCGGCGTGGCTGTATCGCCGCCACAGGCGACGAGCAAAACGCTGGCCAGTATGAGAATCAATATCATTGGAGAAATGGTCGGCATCAGCCCTTCTTGGATATCTACGGGCGTCGGTTATCCGCACCTGGATTTCTCCGATTACCCGCCTCGGTTTCTGGTCACCCTCTAGTTACGTATGATATCAAAGTTCAGGTTTCAGACACACGCCGCGCCCGCCTGGAAATGTCCTAGGAAAATCCTTCTAGGCTGGGTTCTTTGCCCTTGTAAATCCAAAACTCCACTGTCAAACTGGTTATATGCGCATCGGTGATTTTGAACTCCAAAAACCTCTCCCCGAGCTGAAAGACCCCCACGTGTTGGCCGTTCTCCGACCGTGGATCGACGTGGGAAACGTGGGAACTTTGACCATGAGGCGCTTGGAGCGTCATCTTGAGTCCAAAGAGATTGGCCGCTTGGTCAAACCCGGGCGATATTACGACTTCACCCGCTACCGGCCCAAGTCGGCGCTAAAGCAGGGCGTGCGCGAATACAGTATTCCCTCAACCACCATCAGCGCTGCCGTGCGGGAACACGGGCCAGACCTCATAACCCTGCATATGCTGGAGCCCCATCTCTACGGCGAGGACTATACTGACTCGCTGATCGAGGTCTTGAAATATCTTGGGGTGAAACGCTACTCCATGATCGGCGCCATGTACGACATGGTTCCCCACACCCGCCAATTGCTGGTCTCCGGCGGCACCGTGGACGCTAGGAACGAAGAAGAATACAAACTGGTGGGCGTGCGTCCCAGCGATTACGAAGGACCGACCACCATCACCTACCTGGTCTCGAACGCCCTTGATGCGGCGGACATCGAAACTCGCATCTTCGTGGTCCACCTTCCCCAGTACTTCCAGGTTGAAGAGGACTTCACCGGCACTACACGGCTGATGGAGATCATGTGCACCCTTTACGGGCTGCCCAGCCGCTTGGCCGACCCAGAACGGGGACGCCAGCAGTACGCATCTCTCCAGAACATAGTCACGGACACATCTGAGGTTGCCGGACTGCTGGAACGACTTGAAGAGCGGTATGACAGGGAGAATAACCCGGACAGCGCATCCACCAATCCCCTCTCCCCCATGGTGGAAGAATTTCTGCAGGGTCTGGGCTCAAATGCCGAGCTCGACGACGAGCTAGACCTTGACCTGGATTTTGAATCAGACCCGGACGACGACCCCTCAGACGAGTAACCTCCGTCTGCGCTGGCCGGAAAATCTTGTCCGCCACTCCTAACCCATCTACCAACCCGGCTTTCATCGATCCCATTGCGGATCCAGTTGCGCTGACCCAACAACTGGTGCGCTTCGACACGTCCAACCCACCTGGAAATGAAACCGAGACCATCCAACACATCAAGACGTTGCTGGATTCCGCTGGCATCCAGAGCCGGATTTTCGCCAAGGGTCCAAACCGTCCTAATCTGATTGCCATGCTCCCAGGTAACGGCAGCGCACCTCCATTGCTCCTCCAAGGCCATGTGGATGTAGTGCCAGCAGACCCATCTCTATGGCAGCAACCACCGTTCAGCGGAAACATAGTTGACGGCTACCTGTGGGGGCGTGGGACGCTGGACATGAAAGGCGGGATAGCCATGATGGTCTCCGCCTTGGTCCAGGCCAAGAGCAACGGACTAACCCCTGCCGGGGACATCGTCTTAGCCCTGGTCTGCGATGAAGAAGCAGGCGGTCACCACGGAGCCAGATATTTGGTAGAAGAACACGCTGAGCAATTCGAGGGCATTCAATACGGAATTGGTGAGTTCGGCGGGTTCAGCTTCAACATTGGCAGTCGGCGGTTCTATCCGATCATGGTGGCCGAGAAGCAGGTGTGCCACGTCAGGGTTACCTTCCGTGGCCAGGGCGGCCATGCTTCATTGGGCCAACAAGACAACCCGGTGAACGCACTGGCCAGGTTCCTGCAGCGTATCCAGTCGCGACAATTGCCGACTCACGTGACGCCAGAAGCACAGATGATGTTCCAGTCCATCGGCAGTCATTTACCACCGCTGAGCCGAATCGGCATGAAGGCGCTGCTCACTCCCAGGCTCACTGCCCTCACCTTGAAGCTGCTTGGGTCCAAAGGCCGCACATTCGGTCCGATGTTTCGCAACACGGCCAACCCCACCATCATCCGCGGCGGCGACCAGATCAATGTGGTACCCAGCGAGGTATCGGTTGACCTGGACGGGCGGATACTCCCCACTCTCACTCCTGAGGTGTTGATCTCGGAGTTGACCGCAATGGCCGGTGCTAACTCAGGCGCGGATTTCGAGGTACTGAGCCATGACCCTGGCCCAGAGCAGCCGGACATGGGATTATTCGACACTCTGGCTGGTGTGCTGAAAGAGAGCGACTCTGACGGCATACCTGTGCCCATGCTCATGCCGGCAGCCACAGATGGCCGACTATTCGCGCGGCTGGGCATCCAGACCTACGGGTTTCTACCCATGCGACTGCCCGCTGACCTCGATTTTGCGTCGACCATCCACGGCCCGAATGAACGGGTACCCGTGGAGGCCATACGGTTTGGAGCAGACGCGTTTTATCGGTTGCTCCAAAGCTATGGACGCACGCCCTAGCCAGGCCTGGTTTACACTGGAATCTGTTTGACGTGGTATAGGGGGTATGCTAGAGTAAATCCACCTATTTCACGTAATCAACGAGGAAATTATCGGAGGTAGCAGAGCATAGCTAGACAGTATCGGGTTAATGAGCGGATTAACAGCCCCACCGTAAGAGTCATCGGCGACAATGGGGAACAGCTCGGTGTGATGGAAGTCGCACGTGCTCTCCAACTCGCGCGAGACGCCGAAGTGGATTTGGTTGAGGTTGCTCCAAACTCGGATCCTCCTGTTTGCAGGCTCCTGGACTACGGCAAACTCCTATACCTAACCTCTAAGAAAGAACGCGAGTCCAAAAAGGGCCAGAGGAGCACCGAGCAGAAAGAAGTGCGCTTCCGGCCGAACATTGGAACTCATGACCTGGACGCTAAGACTCGCAAGATTCGCGAGTTCATCAGCGACGGTTCCAAGGTCAAACTCACGGTCCGTTTCCGCGGACGCGAGGCTGCCCACCAGCAATTGGGACTTTCCGTCCTGAAGCGGGTGGCAGACGAACTGAAAGACGAAGTAAGACTGGAACGCCCACCCTCAATGGAAGGACGGGCGTTATCCATGGTGCTGATACCAGCCCTCACCAGTGCTGAAAAGGGCGAGAAAGACGCACCAAACGATAATAATCAGGGACAAGTAGAAGAACTGGCAGATGCCAAAACTTAAGACACACAAAGGGGCCAAGGCCCGTATTCACGTAACCGGCACCGGCAAGCTGATGCGACGCAAGCGCATGAGCAGCCATCTGCGCCGCAAGAAGCCCACCAAGGTAACCAGAAAGTACGCGGATAAATTGGCAGTTGACGCTTCGGATTACAAGCGCCTGCACAAGATGCTGCCCTACGGGTAAGCACCTAACCCATTTATCTGAATAATCCCTCAAGTAACTTCAATTCGAGTAACTTCAGTCCGGAGAGCAACCCTTGTCTAGAGTAAAACGTGGCGTTACTAAGCACGCCCGCCACAAGAAGATACTAAAAGCCGCCAAAGGTTATAGCGGATCTTCATCCCGCAACTACAAGTGGGCCAAGGAAGCTGTACAGCACGCCTGGGCCTACGCCTATCGCCATCGCCGCGAACGCAAAGGTGAATTCCGTCGTCTTTGGATCGTCCGCATCGGTGCCGGTTGCCGCGAGGCGGGGACCACTTACAGCCAGTTCATGCACGGCCTGAAGCTGGCCGGTATCGAACTAGACCGCAAGATCCTAGCCGACATCGCAGTGCGCGACCCACAGGGATTCGCCAAGTTGGTGGAGACCTCCAAGGAACAACTGGCCGCGGCATAGCCAGCCTAAAATGACCAAAGAAAAACCGGGGTGTGAATCACACCCCGGTTTTTTTGTGCCTAAGTTAAAGCGACCGCTGATCTACTTACGGGCAAATCCGTAGTAGGTGTCGTTGTCCAAGATACGGAGCAGCCGCTCTTCAGTGATGACAATAGGGCGGACCGGTGTGGCCCACTTTTCTGTCAACTCATAATGCAGGTCGGTCAGCGACATTGGCCTGTTGTTCCGTGCCAGCAGCGTCCGAAAGACGATCTCCTGTACCGGCATATCAGACCTGATGAAGCTGGAATCGTTCTTGGCGTTCTGAGAAATCTCGCGGATCAAGCTCTTCATGTCGCCCATTTCGCCCATGGTCTTTGACTTGGACGGGCTGGCTGCGGTCAGCCTGCCGGCCACCAGATGAACTGGAGAGCGCTCCAATTTACCCAGTTTCTCGGCGCTGATCAGAAACAAAGGGTTCTCCATTTCCGGTTGTTCTTCTTCTACTACCTCTTCGGCCAGTTCTTCGGCATTAGAGTCCTGTGTCGTCATACTTGCACCTCTTCGTTCCAATCCAACATGATTATCTGTACCACTTCACCTGCATCCTTGCCTTTCAGATCTTCAGGGCACACCGCAAGGCCATTGGCCTTAGACATGGATGTCAGTATATTCGAGCCCTGTGGGCCGGTGGGAGTGGCTTGGTACTTGCCGTCTTTCAGCTCCACTTCCACCCTGGCGTACACACGGCGGCCGTCTTCATTTCTGATGGAGGAGGTCAACACCCCCTCGACCATGGGGCGGGGAATCCTGTTCTTGCCCAACATGGTGCGAATGGCCGGCCTGGCGAACATCTCAAAGGCCACCATGGCGCTCACCGGATTGCCGGGTAATCCCAACAACGGGATGTTCTTGCCGCCTGATCCATTCAGATGTCCAAACGCCAACGGCTTTGCCGGACGCATACGAACCGACCAGAAATTCATCTCGCCGCGTTCGTTTAGTACATCCTTAACGATATCATAGTCGCCCTTGGAAACGCCCGCCGAAGTGATTACCAGATCGGACCCGGCAGCGGCCTCCAACTTGGCGTTCAGATCGGCCAGGTTATCTCTGGCGATGCCCAATATCCTTGGAACACCTCCGCTGGCCACAACCGACGCCGCCACACTGAAGCTATTTGAGTCGTATATCTTGCCGCCGGATAAAGGCGTTCCGGTGGTTTCCAGTTCGTCGCCGGTGGCCAAAACCGAGACCACCGGGCGTCTGATCACCTTTACTGTGTCCATTCCGAGGGAGGCTATGACACCGACCTCAGCAGCCCGAACAACCGTCCCTTTTTCCAGGACCAGCATCCCGACACTGACGTCCTCACCCGCAGGCCGGACGTTGCAGCCAAAGGGCATGTCAGCGAATATGGCTACCTGGTCTAAGGGTTTGCCCTCTCCCTTCCGCTCAACCTCATCGGTCTCTTCAAACGGGATGACCGTGTCTGCGCCGTCGGGAACCGGAGCTCCCGTCATAATCCTGATGGCCGTACCGGGAACAACGGTCTTATCTGGCATCTGACCAGCGGCCACAATGCCAATCACTGACAGATTACTTGGCTTCTCTTGGGACGCTCCGGAGATATCGCTTTGGATTACCGCGTAGCCGTCCATGCCTGAGTTTGCCAGTGGCGGCAGCGCCAAAGGAGCGTGGATATCCTCCGCCAGCACTTGCCCCATGCAATCCAACAGGGGTTTTTCCTCAGCCTCAAGTGCTTGGAAGCTGGCGATCACCCGCTCAAAGGCCTGTTCGACACTGAGCATGTCCTCAGAGGCGGCGGCATGGCCGTGGGAGTGGGGAGCCTCGTGGTGGTGACCGTGATTGTGACTAGTCATATGCCTACTGAGGCGGGTCAATTAAGCCCGCAGCGTTACCTTTAATTCCCGGTCCAAGGTCTTCAAAAGACCATCCAAGGACTTGTTGACCTCTTCGTTGGTCAGCGTCCGGTCCCTGGCTTGAAAGTATACGTGAAAAGCGAGCGACTTGGAGCCTTCCGCGATGTTCTCACCGGCATAAATGTCGAACAATTCGGCGTGGTGAACACCGCGGTGGCGGGTAATCACCCGGGTAACCTGTCCCGCAGACACCTCTGCAGGCATGACCAAAGCCAAATCCCTGGTGGCAGAGGGATATCTGGGTAATGACTCAAAATTCCGTTGTGATTCAGGCAGGGCGGCCAAGATCGGCTCAAGATATAGCTCAAATGCGGCCACTTGAGGCGACTCCAACCCCAAGCGTTCCATGACCACCGGATGAATCTCGCCGACCATGCCCACGATGGAGTCGACCGCTTTGATAACGGCACACCGTCCAGGGTGGAAGGTGGGATCCTCGGCTGGTTCGTAGGTTACATCTACACTCAGCCGGTCAAACACCAACTCCACAACCCCCTTGGCGTCGTAGAAATCCATATTGTTCTCGTCTTCCAGCCAAGAAGGCTCATGACGCAGTCCGGCTAACACTCCGGTGACGGTCTCCCGCTCTTCGGGCAGGTCGTCCTCACGAGGGCCGAAGACCCTACCAGCTTCAAACAGGCGGAACGGGCCGATACTATGGCTCTGGTTTGCGGCCAAGGTGCTCAGGACGCTGGCCCTAAGCGTAGTCCGAAGATATTCGCGGTCAGAACTCATCGGGTTGGCCACTTTCAGAGGCAGAGCCTCAGTGTCTAGCTGACCCACCTGTTCCAACTGCTGCAGTGTTACCAACGGGTAGTTGATCACTTCTTGGATTCCAGCGGAAGCCAGCAGGTTTTTAACCCGATCACGTAGGTTCATCACCGGGACTGGCTGCTGGAAGGGGATGGGGCTGGAGAGCATGGTCGTGGGAACGGATTCATAGCCGATGGTCCGCACCACTTCCTCAACCAGGTCCTCTTCGATATTCACATCATTGCGCCAGTAGGGAACGGTCACTTTGAGGCTAGCTTCGCCGTCGGTCTCCCAGGTGAATCCCAGCGAAGTCAGGGTCTCCTGGGTCTTCTTCAAGTCCACATCCATGCCCAGCATACGCCTGATCTTGGCGCTGGTCAGAGGCACCACCGGAGGCTCTGCCCCTTCTTCAGACACGATATCGACGATGCCAGGAGCAACGGTCCCACCGGCTACCTCTTGGATCAAAGCGGTGGCTCGTCGAAGGGCAATGGGTGCCAACTCGGCACGCAGACCCTTCTCAAACCGAAGCGTAGCCTCGGTACGCAGCTCCATGGACTGGGCGGTCTCCCGGTTGTTGGCTCCGTTGAACGTCGCCGATTCCAGGAGCACATTCACCGTGTTATCGCTGATCTCGCTGTTGGCCCCACCTATAACGCCGCCCAGACCGATTGCATCGTTGGCGTCGGCGATAACGAGGTTGTCGACGCTCAATGTGCGCTCAACATCATCCAGGGTGGTCAATCTTTCGCCTGGCCGTGCCCGCCGGACTATGACCGTGGCATCCTTGATCAGGTCATAGTCGAACGAGTGCAACGGCTGGTTGTACTCCAGCATGACAAAGTTGGTGACATCCACGACGTTGCTGATGGGCCTCAAGCCGGCCTTGACCAAGCGATCCTGCAGCCACTGAGGAGACGGTCCGATCTTGACCCCCTGCAGCAGACTGGCAGTGTACCTGCGGCACAGGTCAGGGTCGGCCACGCTTATTTTGACCTGTTCTGCTATCGGCGCTCCCGATTCCTGGTAGCTGACTTCCGGTTCCGTGACCTTCTTGCCGGTGATGGCTCCTACTTCATAGGCCACGCCCAGGACCGACAGGCAGTCCAGTCGGTTGGGTGTCAATTCCAAATCCAGGACTATGTCGCCCAGATAGTCGTCCAGCGGCACGCCGACGGGTGCATCGTCGGGCAGCACGATGATTCCATCGTGGTCATCACCCAGGCCAAGTTCGATTGCCGAACAGATCATGCCCTGGGACTCCACACCACGTATCTTGGCGGCCTCCAGAGTCTCGTAGCGTTCTGTGTGGGTGTTGTAGACGTTGGCGCCAACCTTAGCGAAGCAGATGTTCTGGTCAGTGGCGACGTTGGGCGCGCCGCAGACAACTTCCGTCTCTTCACTTCCGGTGCTCACTACACAGAGTCGCAGCCGATCGGCGTTGGGATGGGGCCGGACATCGGTCACATGGCCGACAAAGACCTCGGTCCACCCGCCGATAACATCAACCTCACCAACCTCGATACCAGCCATGGTCAGCCGATGGGCTAGTTCGGGAGCGGGCAGGTCAACATCCACGTATTGTTTGAGCCAGCTAAGGGGTATTTTCATCTGTTATCTCATACATCGGCAGCGCCCAGATTCAGGCGGACGCGGCAAAACGGCAAACTTCAGCCTGCCAGTTGATTCTGCTATTAGAATTGGCGCAGGAAACGAAGGTCGTTGGAATAGAAGTGGCGTATATCGTCAATCC
>CAYVIG010000051.1:0-12599 GCA_964451445.1 uncultured Dehalococcoidia bacterium | reverse complement strand
GCAGATCTATTCCAGGTGCCAGGTATCACCGGCCGGAGGCCAGGGGTTGTCATCGATCAGGACCTCCGATAATTGCGTGAACGCACCTTTCATACCGGCGGGGTGAAGCCAGATGCTGTTGAAGCCCAGGTTCACATAATTGGAAATAACCCGTGATGATGTATACCGGGCTTCTTGTTCTTTGAGGTAGTCGTCCATGGCCAACGAGTTTTCTATTTCGTAGATCGTTAGGTAGATGCCCTCTCCGTGGCGTTCCAAGAACCGGGCGGATGGAACATCGTCGCCGGTCGGCTGGGCCAGTTCGATGAAGGTGTCTTTCCCTACCAACGGGAGAACTGCTATCTCTAGGTTTGTGAAACTCACGTGGAATCTTTTGGTGGAGGTAATGCCAAACATCTCTTCCCATCGTTTCACCGCGTCGTCTAAATCCCGGACCAGTACTGCCATCTGCCGTATCTGCTTGGTCAAAGGTTTGTGGGACAGAGTCTGCCAGTCCGGTCCTGCTGCGGGCCACGGGTTGCTTGGGCTGATGACTTCGATGATCTCCAAGAACGCACCGTTGGTTGAAGAAGGGTGGATGAACGCATGTCGGTGATCGCCGGAGGCCGGTTCTTCTGACAGCCGAACACCCAGGGATTTCAAATGAGGGATCAACCCGTCGTAGTCACTGGTCTCAAAGATCAGCATGTAGGGGGCTTCACCGCGCCGTTCCAAGTAACGGCCAGCAGAGGAATCAGCGGTGGTGGGCTGTATCAGTTCAATGAAAGTGCCGTTGCCAGCCGGAAGAACGGCATTCTTGAGGCCATAGCTGCTCAGGTCCTCAGAGTGGCAGGTCTCCATCCCCAAGTGCTTCCGGTAGAGTTGTTTGCCCTCTTCTAAGTCCCTGACCAAGAATGCGACTTGACGCAGCCTATCAAGCATATTTCAAAGCCTGCACAGTTCAGATGGAAAACCCATTTACAATCCATCGCGTGTATGGGAACGCGTTTGCGCCGCTAGCGAGATTGGAGGGTTACTATTGCCTTGCCGCCCACGTAGCGCTCGCCTTCGGTGCCAGTCATTAGGATGTCGCACTCGGCTAGGTTTTCGCCGTCCTCTTCTCGGATGTCAGTGATGGTGGCGGCCAGAGTTAGGGCGCGGTTGTGGGGCACGGGCTGGCGAAATACCAGGTCCAGGTCCCTGATGGAGCCGGGGCCTCCCCAGTCAGTGAGCAGTTGGGCCATCATCGCCATAGTCATAATGCCGGGGACGATGGGGCCGCCCTTCATGCCAGACCTGGCAGCCGTTTGCGCGTCGGTGAATCGGTTGGGGCCTGGTGTTCCCCAGACTTCGCAGAAATTGGACACCTCGTCGTCGGTGGCAATCTTCTCGATGGGCCCTATCTCATCGCCCAGTTCTATTTCATCGTAGTAGGGCAAAATTCCCCCAGTTGGTTATCAGTGGATTGTAATGTTGGTTTGGCGACTGGAAGCCGGCTAGACCGGTCACTCTCGTCGGGCGAAAGATTCTTGAACCTCAGCCACGACATCGCCGTGTTGGTTGGAGAAAGTGGTCTCCCAAACAACGAAGACCATGGTGCCGGAGCGTCCGGTTTTGGCGTAGACATCTTTCAGATGAGAAGAGGCCGTCAGCTGGTCGCCTGCGTACACCGGAGCCTTGGGCTCCACCCGCTGTCCGGCATGCATTGAAGTCTTGCCAAATTGGACCTTCACGTCGGGCAGGGCGACCTGGCGCACCAGGATGCAACATAGGGTGGGTGGTGCGATCCTGCCCTTATAACCGGCGGCTATGGCACCTTCGTCGGAAACAAAGGCGGCTCCCGATTCGTTGGTGCTTTGGTTGGCCCGGTCGATGGTATCGTTGCTAATCTCGAAGGGACCGGCTTTGTGTTCTACCCCGTAGAGCGACCGGTCATATTCGATTTCCATTGCCATGGTGTATCTCCTTAGCTATGACGAGAACCTAAAACGTGTTCTATGCGGAAGAAGTCCCGTCGAGGGTGTCGTTCAGCCAAACTGGATGAAAATCTTTACTGAGGAGTGCGTCTACGACGTCACTCTCTTTCCTGATTGTCGCGTTGAAGTTGGTCATGCAGGTGGCGATGTGGCTGGTCAGATGAGCGTCACTGCCACCGATGCCTAGCAGGCTGTGGATCTCACATAGTTCGTCGGCCCGCTCGTTCTCGCCGGGTCGGCTGCCGCCGTTGAAACGTTCCACAATCGAAACATCTTCAAAGGTCTCACCCTGGGAGATGTAGTCGGTGAGGCCAATCCCAAAGCGTCCTGGGTGGGCCGGCAGAGCAAAGGCGTCATACTGGCGGGCTGCCTTCATAAGTTCCCTGGAATCCATCCGGGTATCGCTGAAATCTATGGCTTCGGTCAGGGGTTTGGTGACGCCATAGACCAGGAAGTGGCCGTATCTGGTGTCCAGCTCAGAGCCTTTCAGAATCAGCACGTTGTACTGGCTGGCTAGGTCTGAGTAGTCTTTGTCGAAGTCGAACTTACGGTGCTCTGTGAGCACGATGCCGTCGACGGTGTGGCCTCGTTTACGGAGTACTTGAATCCATTTTACGTATTGCTCAACCGTGGCACGGGAGTCGTCGGACGACACGGAATGGCTGTGCATGTCCAGGTACAAGGTGTGGAGTTCCCCTGTTCTGAGAGTTGCCCGCACCAATCGGTTGCCCGAGCCGGTCACCGAAGTGATGACGCGCAATGGCAGATCAACTGGCGGGCGAGAGTCTTGGCTCAATCATAATTGTTGGCGCTGGATTCATCAACCGTTTGACGGCCGGAGCCAGGGTTCTGATATAAGAGCGCAGATTGGGGTGGAGGGGTTCTGCAGACCTATAAGCCGGGTTCTGTATCCTCCCCGCAAGGGGAGGACGGTGACCATCTATCTAGCCCAACCGCCAGCCGTGAAGCCAGCGAAAGTCCGCCATTGGCGGAGCGACGTTACCGCCGCAGTCAAGCAGCCAACCCGGGGACTGGCCGGGCACCTAAGTCCCCCTATTTGGCCTTGCTCCAGGTGGGGTTTAGCCGCCGTTGCGTCACCGCAAACGACCGGACGCTCTTACCGTCCGATTTCACCCTTACCCTTCCATTGCTGGAAGGACGGTATGTTTCTGTGCCACTTTCCGTCTCCCAACAGGGTGTTGCCACCACCGCGAGGAGCCTGGGAGTTACCCAGCACCCTGCCCAGAGGAGCCCGGACTTTCCTCCCTCCTTCCATAGGGGAAGAACGGCGGTCACCCGGTCTGCATGGCCCTCCGATTGGACTCTAGCATAGGCATATTTGGCGGTCAATCTGAACATAATCGAGGTATTGATCGCGGGGCAACAAAAATGAAAGATGGTCGGTATATACCGACCATCTTTCATTTTTGTGATTAAGACTGCCTGGCGGACATTAGCTCAGAAAAAGCATCCTGCCGCAGCTGCTGCAGAGGACTGTTTGTCCTCCGCTGCGCACTCGCTGTTGTTGGTGTGTCGGTAGTGACATCTTGCAACCCTGGCAAAGGCCCCGATGCACTTTGGCCACTGCCAAACCACCCTTGGACTTTCGAAGCAGTTCGTATTGCTGGAGTGAGACCGGATCAAGGCCTTCGGTCAATTTGGTCCGTTGTACCTCGATATCTTCTTGTTCGGCGACCAATCCTTTAAGTGATTTTTGTAACTCGGTCTGCCTGATCTCCCAAGCGGCCCGGGCTTCGTCAAGCTTGTCTTCCAATTCACTCTTCTTGAACTGGGCAACAGCCACTTTCTCGGCGATGCTGTCCAGAGCAGCTTCGTGCTGTTCAATCAGCTTGAGTACATTGGAATGCTCATGCTCCAGGCTTTCCAGGTCTCTTGGGTTGGTTACCTCTCCTCCGTAAAGTTGAGAGTTGAGGGTTTCAGAGCGTTCTTTCTGAGTCTCCGCCTCTAGTTTGGTTGCTCGTTGTTGCAACTCGGATTTCTGAAGTAGTTCGGAGTCCCGTTGCAGCGCTGATTCCAAATCCCCAATTCCGTCGCTGTTGTTAAGTTCGTCTTGAGTCTTCGTCTGATCATTCTGGACACGGTCCAGGATGATGTCCAATTCTTGAAGTGCAAACATCTGCCTAACGGTAGTCATTCACGCCGTCCTTGAAAGTATTCCGTCGTTTCCCGCCGTCCAGTTCCCACCGTCACATCCCTTCAGATTCTAGAAACGGAACGGCTTGTTGTCAAATCTTTTGGGTCATCACTGGGCTACCCATAGCGGCAAGCCGTCAATCCTTTTGGGTTGTTTAGGCTTAGCCCAGTTGTGAAAAACGGCACGAGAATCTAAGGTGGAGACCGTCATCCTTGTCACTTCGCCCCTTGTTTATTGGCCCAGGTAAACGACATAATCTGTGGCGAAAGATTCTGGGATGACGGGCGGCCTAATAGTGACAGCAAGATGAGAGTCCTCCACTTTTCTGATCTACATATCGGGGTAGAAAACTACGGACGCGTAGACCCTGAGACCGGACTTTCCACTCGGTTGGGAGACTTTCTGTATTCCCTGGATCAGGTCGTAGAATTTTCATTGTCCGAAGGTGTCGACTTGGTCCTGCTGGCGGGCGATGCCTACAAAGGACGGGATCCGACTCAGACCCACCAACGGGAATTTGCCAAGAGGTTGAACCGGCTCTCCCAAGCCGGCATACCCACATTCTTGTTGGTTGGCAACCACGACCTTCCCGCGGCGTCGAGCAGGGCAACTGCGGTGGACATCTTCCCCACTCTGGAAGTGGCTAATGTCCATGTGGGAAATAACCTGGAAACGTACACGGTAAACACGCCTTCAGGCCCCATCCAAGTATTGGCCGTGCCGTGGCCTAGGCGAAGCGCCATTCTCAGCCGCGAAGATTCACGGGGAATGTCCATCGAACAGGTGAGACAGGCCTTGGAAGAAAGGCTGACCGACGGTATAGGACTGAAAGCGAATGAACTAGACCCCAACATACCAGCTATTATCACTGCCCACGTGACGGTTAATGGGGCCACAGTCGGGACCGAGCGCTCCATGATGCTGGGACAGGATCACGTCCTGTTGCTCAGTGCCCTGACCCCTCCCCAGGTGGAGTACGTTGCTTTGGGGCACATCCACAAACACCAGATCCTTCGTTCGGAACCGCCAATGGTGGTTTATTCAGGAAGCCTGCAAAGAGTCGATTTCAGTGAAGAAGGCGACGAAAAAGGTTTTTGCGTGATTGACCTGGATCAAGGCGCTCCACAGGGTCAACGGATGACTAATTTTGAGTTTCATAAGCTGGACGCCAGAATTTTTGTCACCGTGGACGTGTCTGTGGACTCGTTGGATGTTGACCCAACGGCATCTGTCATCCGCGCCATAAGGCGTAAGGAAATTGCCGATTCTGTGGTCAGAGTCCGTATAACACTGACGGCGGAATCCGACGCCCACCTTCGGGAAAACGAAATCAGAGATGCGCTGCAACCAGCCCATTTCATCGCTTCGATCTCAAGGGATATCGAGGGCGCGAGAAGGACGCGAATTTCGCCAACAGAGGGTGAAGATCTGCAGCCGATGCAAGCCCTTGGCCTCTTCCTGGATAGCAAAAACATAGAAGGCGAGCGGCGAGACAAAATCATGCGAAAGGCCGAGGAATTAATCGAACAGGATTTGACCGAGCCGGAATGAGGCCGCCTAAGTTTCAGCAACCCTGGATTCCCTGGAAACGAATTTATCTAGACTAGTTTGCGGGCCAGAGAATGACTGCCGTCCACCAGGTCTTTGAAGACTTCCTGAACGGTCAGAATCTCTGAGATAAGCCCAGCTCCGGCTCCGGTGTACGCGACGCCAGAATCGAAGTCTCCATCCAAGAAAGCAGCTCTGGTGCGGTCAATCCCCAACTCCTGCTCCCAGGCTGTTGAATCGTCGCCCGTTTCCAAGCCGGATTCTTTCATCTGGATGGCGACGCCCTGTTTGAGAATGCGGGTTGGCCATTTATCGCCACCAACAACAATGGTGCCGCTGTCGATGGCTGCAATCATGGCTGTCTTGTAGCTCTGGTGAGATATGCATTCCTTGGTTGCCATGAACCTGGAACCCATTTGCACACCCATTGCGCCAAGGGCGGTTGCTGCCACATAGCCCCTGGAGTCAACGATTCCGCCTGAAGCGATTACTGGAATGGCTATAGATCCCACCACCTGTGGGACCAAGACCATGGTGGATACCTTGTCCGACCCGCGAAGTCCGCCGCCTTCGAAACCCTCTGCGATCACCATGTCCACTCCCTGGGCTTCCGCTCCGCGGGCCTGTCGGACGGTGGATATCTGGTGAATCACGGTCATGTTGTGCTCTTTCAACGTACCGGTATAAAGAGCGGGGCTGCCGCCGTAGGTGATGGCGATGGTAATGCCTTCTTGGGCGGAGGCCTCGATCAACTGCTCGATCTGAGGGTGGGCAAGATAGAACGACACGCCAAAAGGCTTGGTGGTCAACCGTTGGACGCGACGAATAACGGCGTGCAGATCCGCAATGGGGTCACCGCCCTCCTCGACACCTGAGGTCGGGTGCAAAACCCCCAGCCCACCGGCATTGGAGACCGCCGCAACCAACTCTGGGTTAGACACCCAGGGTAGTCCCGCTTGTAATACCGGATATGCAATCCCTAGTGCGGTGCTAACCGGGGTGCGTTTCATCTGATAAATACCTACTTATCAATCCCACTTACAGTTTTGGCGGTTTCGGGTTGTGGGCAATCTTGGGTCGTTGATCGACGGATTCAAGGGTGGCTGTCTGAGTGGTCCAGGGAAAACGCGTGCATTTCCCCTATGCTACCTGTTGATATCAGACCAGGCTTGAAGTGTGACCGATTGTAGGGCCACGCCTAGATGGTGTCAACCGATTTCGGACGCAGGACCCTCCGTATTCCGTCGAGATTAGACAAGATCATTCTGGTGAGATAATTTAATCTTTTAATAATGCATTTGGATTTCCTCTTAATAGCTATGGCACTGGTCACATTGGATTCAAAATCAAGATATCTAGTATCTGGAACGACCGTTTCGCAGTTTGCGTGTTCGCCTTGTCCTAGGGCAAATGCAGACGCCCAAGATAGCTGCCAAGATGATAGTATTGGCCCGGAAATAGACGCGACTTAAGAATAAAATGGCCTGATTTGGAGACGCCCTCATGTTGACCAGAGAAGACAACGAAACCCTAACGCGTACCGACCAAGGCACTCCCATGGGTGAGGTGATGCGGCGTTACTGGCTGCCGGCCCTGCTGGCTAGTGAACTCCCTGAGCCTGATTGTCCGCCGGTGAGGGTGAAGCTCCTAGGTGAGCAGCTGGTGGCCTTTCGCGACACCCAAGGGCGTGTCGGTCTCTTAAGTGATTTTTGCCCCCATCGTTTGACCTCGATGTTCTTCGGTCGCAACGAAGAAGGCGGCCTCCGGTGTGTCTATCACGGTTGGAAGTTCGATGTGGCCGGCAACTGTATGGACATGATGAATGAACCGCCGGATAGCGACTATCCCAGCAAGATCAAGACCACGTCATACTCGGTGGTTGAGATGGGAGACGTTATCTGGGCGTATCTGGGCCCGGCGGAGAAACGACCACCCGAACCAAAATTCGAATGGACCCAGGTGCCGGAGAGCCACCGGTTGGTGACCAAGGTATGGCAGGAGTGCAACTGGCTGCAGGCATTGGAAGGTGGTATCGATACCGCCCACGCCCCGATTCTGCACCGCCGCATCAGTGAGACCACCACCCGACCTGGAATCTCCATCAACACCAACCTGGTGAAGGGAGAACCGCCCAGAATTGAAGTAGACCGGACGGACTACGGGTACCGTTACGCTGGTATCAGAGACATTGGGGCCAAGGGTAATTTGATCCGCGGCTACCACTATGTGATGCCGTTCCACCAGCTGCGGCCCCTCCAGTTTGGGCTACAGGGTCAGGAACCTAGAGAACTCATCGCCGGACACGTTTGGGTACCCATGGACGATGAGAACTGCATGATCTACAACTGGGTCTACAACTTCGGTGGCAACCCGTTGACCGATGCCGACCGAGAAGAAGAAGTCCAATTGGGCCGTGGTCCAGGTGAGATGCTTCCGGACTTCCGGACCAAGCGCAACAAGTCCAACGACTGGATGATGGACCGCGAGGTCCAGAAGTACGAGACCTTCACTGGCATCGAGGGCATCAATACCCAGGACCAGGCGATCCAGGAGAGCATGGGGCCCATCGTGGACCGCACCAACGAGAACCTATCTGCCAGCGACATGGCAATCGTCATAGCCAGGCGGATGCTCATAGGCGCGGCTGGGACAGTTGCTGACGGGGGAGACCCGCCAGGCACCGGAGAGTCCTATTACAACGTGAGAGCCATCGATGGCATCATATCCAAGGACGCCGACTGGAAAGATTCCCTGGAAGCCCAGATGTATCCCCACTAGGGGGAAATCCTAAAGGCACCTTGAAGAGGCACAATGAAAGCAGCAGTCTTATATGAAAAATCCCAACCCTTGGTGATAGAAAATCTGGAGTTGGAAGGTCCCAAAGAACACGAGGTGTTGGTAAAGCTGACCGCCAGCGGCGTTTGCCATAGCGACCTGCATCACATGAAGGGAGACCGGGAACACCCCATGCCAGTGGTTTTGGGCCACGAGGGTGCCGGAGTTGTCGAAGAGGTCGGCCCTGGCGTCACCTACTCCCAGCCAGGTGACCACGTTGTCCTGTCCTTCGTGCCAACCTGCGGACAATGCTCCTACTGCGTGAGAGGCCGACAAAACCTCTGCGATGCCCGTTACCAGCTACGGGGAAAGATGTTGGACGGGACCACTCGGCTGCGCAATGGCAGCCAGGAAGTTTATCATTTCAACGGCCTATCCACCTTTGGCGAATATGCAGTCGTGCCCGAAGACAGCCTGGTGAAGATACGGGAAGACGCCCCGCTGGACCGAGTGGCGCTGATTGGTTGTGGCGTGCCCACTGGCGTAGGTGCGGTGATCAATACGGCCAAAGTGAAACCAGGAAGCAGCGTGGTGGTCATCGGTGCTGGTGGTGTAGGGTTAAACGTGGTGCAGGGCGCGGTCCTGGCCGGCGCCGAATCGATAATCGCGGTGGACATCTACGGCAACAAGCTTGAGAACGCATTGGAATTTGGCGCGACCCACATGGTGGATGCATCCGGAGAGGATGTCATCGAACGAGTTCGTGATATTACCAGAGGAGAGATGGCGGATTACGCGTTTGAGGTGATCGGTTCCACTGACGCAATCAACCAGGCATTGGCCACCACCAAACGAGGCGGCACCACGGTCGTGGTGGGAGTGGCTCCAACCGGCGCAGAATTGACCATCGACCCAGACTTCTTGCACCTAGACAGGGTGCTGATGGGCTGCACCTATGGTTCCTGCTACCCCAGAGCCGACATGCCCATGTTGATAGACCTGTACATGTCCCGCAGGCAGAAACTGGACGAATTGATCAGCGCCACACTGAAACTGGATGACATCAACTCGGCCTTTGAAGCCCTAGATCTAGGGGAAGTGGCCCGAACGATCATCCGGTACTGAAACCCCACATCGAACACCAAAAAGAAAAGTCCCCCGATTGCTTGGAGGTCTTTTCAGTTTCAGAAGATTAGAAAAGCTATGCTGGAGGCAGGATGATGGGTAGTGGCTCTACGTCGTTCAGGCCTGGTGGGTTGATGGCGTCAAGGGATTCCAGAAGGGCGTTCAGGCTGTACATGACCTCGGTCAACTCTGGTTCGTTGATATCTAGCCCGACGGCCTTGCCCATGGAGCGGATATCTTCCTTGCTCAAATCAGCCATAAGAATCTCCCTAATACCTGCTTGAGTCAGCACATAGTGCGGTAAAAACCCAGCGGCGTCAAGACTGTTACAACGCGAACCTGCACTCCTTGAGTGCGATAATCCTTGTCGGCTATACTGGCCGGAATCACAGACCTAATGCATATAGGATGAAATCAAGCCTATGGCTACGTATAAAACCATCAACGTCGACCTGGGATTGGAGTCTGAATTCACCAAGCTGCCCAAAGAGATAAACGTAGGTGAATGGTCATACTTCTTGGCCCGCAGCAAAAAAGGGGTCTACCAGATGCTTTCCAATGTCTGCCCGCACCAGGCGGTGGAAGTGGTGGACTGGTCCGGATGCTTTATGTGCCCGGCCCACGGTTGGCGGTTCGAATACTCAGAAGGCGTCTGCGTAAATGGCCCCAACGCCAAGCTGGTCGGCTTCCCGGTAACCGTCGAAGACGGCCACCTGGTCGCCGAACTGCCAGACGATTAACCGAGAAATGTCGATAGCCCGCATCGTCTGATGCCTCAAAAAGGAGAAGATTATGGCCGAATATATACCCAGCACCAGAGATTGGGTCGCGCAACAGGTTGAGTTGTATGAAGGGAGCCAGGGAACTGAAGGTTTCACCCTGCGGGACACCGGTCTGCCCGTAATCATCGTGACCAACAAAGGTGTCAAGACCGGTGCCGTTCGCAAGACTCCCCTGATGAAGGTGGTTGACGGGGATAACTACGTGCTGGTGGGTTCCATTGGGGGCGCTCCCAAACATCCTGAATGGGTGTTCAACCTGGCGGCGGATCCTGATGTGGAAATTCGCGATGCCACCGCCGTCCACGCTATGCGCGTTCGCGAAGTTGTGAACCCTGAGGAAAGAAGTCGCCTTTGGGACATCGCAGTCGAAGCATTCCCGAACTATGAGGAATATCAGAACAAGACCAGTCGCGTCATCAAAGTATTCCTCGCCGAACCCAGGAATTAACGGCCAATAGCTACCACCAAGAAGGGTATGAGATGGACGACATCGGCGTATTTGAGGCTATCTACAGCCAGCGGCAGTTCACCCGGTACAAGCCGGATCCGGTGCCTATGGAGGACATCCAGAAGATTCTGGACGCCGCGACCAAGGCGCCCAGCGGCGGCAACAATCAGCCGTGGCACTTCATCGCTATAACCGACAGAGACCTAATTGAGAAGATCGGCGGCCTGTACCGAGACCTGTGGTTGGGAGCGATGGGAGCCACAGCGCCGGCAGGTGAGTCTCCAGCCTATCGTTCCGCTCGCTACCTGGCCAATCACATGCCAGAGGTTCCGGCCATGATATTGGTCTGCGCCGACCATACCATGGGTGGGCAACCTTACATCATCGGTGAATCCATTGAGCGTGGTCGGTATGCCTCATCGATCTGGTTGGCGATTCAGAACATGTTCCTGGCTGCTCGTTCCCTTGGGTTGGGCACCCGAATAACCACCACCCACCTCCGTGATGAACAGAAGGTCAAAGATTGGCTTGGCATACCCGATCATGTGGAAACGCTCTGCTTAACACCCCTTGGCTACCCCAGGGGTAACTTCGGCCCCACCGACCGGATTCCATCCGCAGATGTGACGTCATATAACCGTTTCGGGTGCAAACCGTTCAACGGTTAGTACTTAGCCCTCTGCAATTCACGGACCGTCTGAACTGTCATTTCTAGACCCTGGCTCCAGTTTTAATACGGCCCGGGCAGCAGGAACTGGAAGGTTGAACGAAGTGGACGGGGTAAGATTCACTGCCGTGATAACGGATAACGGCGAATCCAGAAAGACAGACACGTCCGAGATAACTTTCCCAGACGGTGAAAACCCAGGTATGTCTGGGGTACTTGAAGGAGGCAACCACCAAGCACATTAAGTGGCCAGGTCTGAACGCCTGCCACAGCCAACGTACCGGGAACACTTGTCATTCCGAGGCGAAAGGCTAGGAATCTCGGTTTCACCGAACCAACTCAGCGCAAGCATAAAGAAACCCTTTGCTACATTCAGGGCGACAAACAGGCCGAGAGGATGATGAAGGCAAAGCAAAAGGCTGAAAGCTGGCCGCTACTTAGATCCCCCAGGTCTCTCCGAACTCTGCTCTCAACACTAACTGGCCGGTGAATGTGGCAGCGGTTTGGGTGGCGAGATAGACAGCAGCGGGGCCCACCGCCTCAGGTTCAACCCGCTGTTCCCAGTCCCGCTGGGTCCAGGGTATCGCCGCTGAACCCTCAGTCTTCAATCCGCCGGGCGACAGGATATTCACGGCGATGTTGTGCTCCCTAACCTCTTCAGCCAAACAAAGACTGAACATGTGCACCGCAGCTTTGGTCGAGCTATACAGAACGCCGCCGCCCTGCTCATGGTCGCTGCCCATCCGAGAACCTATGTTGATGATGCTGCCGCTTTGCTGCTCGATCATGGTCGGTAGAACCGCCCGAGAACACAGGTAAGGCCCCTTCAGGTTTGCGGCCACACTCTGGTCCCAGGAATCCGGCAAGATATCCAATAACGTCTCGCCCAGAACCATGATACCGGCATTATTAACCAGCACGGCGATCCGCCCGTAAACATCGATGGTCTGGCCCACCATGGCCATGACCTGTTCTTCAATCGTTACGTCACAGGTGAGGCCCAGGGCCTCGCCACCGTCGGTCCGAATCTGTTGTGCCGTTTCCGATGCGGTCCCGGCCAGCCCGGTCGGGGAACCCCGACGGGCAGAGACGACCACATTAGCGCCCTCGGCCGCAAATTCCCTGGCGATGGCCCGGCCCAAGC
>CAYVIG010000050.1:10343-12666 GCA_964451445.1 uncultured Dehalococcoidia bacterium | reverse complement strand
GGAGAATTGCCCCTGGTAGTTAAGTTCAGGGACGATTACTAAGTCTTTCGATTTCAGTTCTTCGAGCATCATGGGCGGGAGGGGGTTCAGGAACATAGTGTAGTACCAACTAACGGGCAAGCCAGCCTCTTTCAGGACGTTGTAGGCTTCTTGGGCCGGTCCTTTGCTGCCGCCCCAAGGGAGGACAGCTATGGAGTTCTCTGTCTGGTCGCTCTCGTAGTCGTTCTCCTCTAGGAGTTTGACCTTGCCGAATCGACGTTCAGTCTGGTGCACGTGGTGTTCACCCTTGTGAGTGGTGTCGCCCATGTGGTCGTGTTCACTGCCGTTGGCAACGTAAGCGCCAGGGTTGCCCGGGATGGGCATGGGAGAGAGTTCATCTCCGGCGTAACGGAGGTATCCGTTGGAGCCGGTGTATTCCACCCTCTTGGCTTCTTTGATCTTGGAAAGGTCTGGTTTGTTGATATTCTGAACCCGCTCGGCCAGAGCCATCTCGGTCATCAGAATGACCGGACCCTGGTATTTTTCAGCCCATTCAACTGCCTTGGCCGCCGCGTAGAAACACTCTTCCACGGTGCCAGCGGCGATGATTGGCAGTTTGACGTCGCCATGAGCCGGGAACATACAGCCGAACAAGTCGGACTGTTCAGTTTTGGTGGGTAAACCGGTGGCCGGTCCGCCGCGCTGGACGTTTACCACCACTAGCGGTATCTCCGCTATCCAGGCCAGGCCCAGACCTTCGCTCATCAGTGAGACACCGGGGCCGGATGTCGCAGTCATGGATCGTTTTCCCGCGTAACCCGCCCCCAAGATGGCGGTAATGGCTTCAATCTCAGAGCTTACTTGATACGCGAACCGGTCTTTGCCGACTAAGTTGCGCTCCATGTAGAGCAGGATGGGGGTGGCTGGTGATATGGGGTATCCAGCGTAGAAATCAAGGCCCGCGGCCATTGCTCCAACAGAAACGGCTTCATTGCCCTTGATCATGATCTGCTTTTCTTTGGGCATTTCGGGAGGGGCCAGTTCACCCAGAGAGAACCCGCTTTCTGCAATATGACTGCGACCCAAGTTGAGGGCGGCGATGTTGGACTTGATGATTTCGGCGTCTTCGGAGCGTCCACGGGTGAACCGCTCTTCGACGAAGTTGATCAGATGTTCCTGGGGCATGTTGATCAAGTGGGCCAAGGACCCCATAATCACCATGTTGGCTGCTCTATTGTTACCGGTGGACTTGGCAATCTCTTCGAAGGGGAGGCCAAAGCTCCGGTCATCCCCCTCAACCTCGAACTCGGTTGAGTTAAAGATCACTACGCCGTCTTTCAATACATCTTGCTGGTGGGCGTCGTAAGCGGCACGGTTGAATGCCACTAGGACGTTTACGTCATCTCCCGCTGATAGGACGGGGTCTACTGAGATTCGGGCCTGGGTCCAGGTTGGACCGCCCAGAATCTGAGAGGGGAAGGTAGCGAAGGTAAGGGCGTGGTAGCCAACTTGAGTCGACGATTGGGCTAGGCCTTCCGCGGAAGTTACGACTCCCTGGCCGCCTTCGCCTGCGAACCTGACTACGAAGTCGCGCATCTGCATGTTAGTGTGTCCTCATGGCCATTTGATCAGGCCAATCTGAGTTGGGTACTTGGTTTGATTCGGCGCGATGCCATAGGGACGGTGATGATACGGATGGGGAAAATGGAGAAAGGTTGTACCGCGGACATGAAGATTTAGCCGTAGATGTCATGACGATTGTCGGAAAGATCCTCTGGGGTGTTCCGGCGCCATTTATTTTTGAGGCCCAATCCTAGATTAAAGCCTGGGAAACGCCGGTAAGGTGACAACCTTGTTTGGTCGTGATTACACGTGTGAAACAGCTTGAGGAATATATCACCCTTGTGAATCTATTGTCAATCAGAATTCGCCTATTTCCCAGCCGTATTTCTGCGGGCAAAACGACGCCAAATCACTGGATATAGTCTTGTCTGCCAACCCAGTTTACACGGACATTTCAAGGTGACATGTTGTTCGCCGATTTTCCGCTGTGCTAGAATCGAGATTATGGGAGATATGACGCCTGACACCTTGCCCAAGATATCAATAATCGTTCTAGAGGTATTTTCAGAAAGTGCCTCTGAGACCGGAATCAACGAAGATACGAAATTCTGAGTCTCGTTGAGCAGAGGTCCGCAATTGGGAACTGTGCGCTTTCGGCGTGTGGAGTGATATTTCGGCAAACTTGATAACATTTGGAAAGCCAACTGCAAAGCCAACTTTAATGGGCGAAAGGCAGCTGGGCTGCAAGACCGGCCAGCCCAGGAGATTCTGGTAGACCGGA
>CAYVIG010000050.1:0-10333 GCA_964451445.1 uncultured Dehalococcoidia bacterium | reverse complement strand
TGGCTGTCAGGAACAATTCGTCGTCCGACGATGAGATGGCTGCCCTTGAACGAGGGGAGGTAACCGCTGTAACCTGGAATCACTCAGGATACGCGGCGCGGTTGAAAGAGATCGCCGATCCGCCAGCATTACTCCTCTGTAGACGTACGTTGCTGGCCAGTGATGAGCAGTCGGTTGCTATTGTAGGGACCAGAAACCCGACCACTTACGGCCGGGAAGGGACTGCCATTCTGACTCGTGGACTGGTGGAAGCGGGTCTCTGGGTTGTCTGTGGTTTGGGGTTGGGTTTGGTTAGGGTGGCCTAATATGACGAGGCTGGATGGCGGAGGCGTGCTGGCAGGTGGCATAGATTGGGTTCATCCAAAGGAACACACAGGCCTGTTCAGGCAGGCGCAAGAGCACGGTGCCGTAGTAAGCTAGCAGGCGCTAGGTGTAAGGCTCGACTCCAGGAGTTTCCGCAGGCGTAACCGGCTCATCAGCGGCTTGTCGTTGAGGTCTGTGGTGATTGAAGCCGCAGAAGGGAGTGGGATGAGGCACACGGTCTACCACGCCTTGGAGCAGGACCGTGAGGTATCTTGCGTACGGGGGAGCAACTTCTCTCCGGTCAGCGATTTTACCAACCGCATGATCAAGGAAGGCGCAAAACTTGTGATGCGCATTGCCGATATACTGGAAGAGTTGAATCCTGCAGTAGTGACGGAACGAGCAAAAAGCCCCGCCTACTATAGATAGATCCAAAGCGATAGAAAATATTCCGGAGCAACTGTCGTTCGCCCAGGCTGAAGACGATGGGCCTGAGGAACAGGCACTTTTGACCGGGTTATCCGATAATCCGACGCATATCGATGATATTCAGCGGTCTTTAGGGCTTCCAATCGCCTCAGATAGCAGTACACTCACAATGTTAGAGTTAAAGGGAAAGATAAAATAGGTCGAATGCATGCACTACATCAGCATCAGAGAAGCAGCGGCGGTATATGACTACTAAGAGCACCGCTGCAAAGAAGACAACAACCAAGGCCACCGGTAAGACCGCGGCCAAGAAGCCAACGGCTAAGCGCAAGTCCACCAAAGCCAAGGGCCAGTCCACTGCCGTCAAACTACCCAGTTCCGCTGGCAAGAGCCTGGTGATTGTTGAATCACCCGCCAAAGCTAGGACCGTTGGACAGATACTGGGCAGCAAATATGTGGTGACCGCGTCTCAAGGGCACGTTCGCGATCTGCCCAAGAGCAAGATAGGTGTGGATGTTGAACAGGAATTCGAACCCTCCTACGTCATCATGAAAGATAAACGGTCGCTCTTGACTCAGATCAAGAAGGCCGGCAATGAAGCCAAAGAGGTCTACCTGGCCACTGACCCGGACCGGGAAGGTGAAGCTATTTCCTGGCACCTCCAGAACGCGGCGGAGTGGAAAGACCTGGCCACTCCTCCAAAACGAGTCGTCTTCCACGAAATTACCAAAGAGGCGGTTGAAGAGGCCTTCCGGAACCCCCGGGAGATAGACATGCAACTCGTCAACGCCCAGCAAGCACGACGGATACTAGACCGCTTAGTTGGTTACCAGATCAGCCCGCTGCTCTGGCGGCGTGTCCAGCGCGGCACCTCCGCAGGTAGGGTCCAGTCTGTAGCTCTCCGTATGATCGTTGATCGAGAGCGAGAGATCGAGGCCTTCATCCCGATTGAGTCTTGGACCATTGATAACCTGCTGCGCAAGTCAGGTGCGGAAGCCATCGATAAGAATCAGTTCCACGCTGCCCTGCATTCATTGAAGGGCGACAAGAACCGGATAATCATCCCCAAAGAGGAAAACGCCCGGGCTTACGAAACCGAACTGGCGAATGCCGACTACAAGGTCGCTGAAGTGAGGAAGCGGGACGTGCGGCAAAGGCCGTCGCCTCCTTTCACCACCAGCACCATGCAACAGGAAGCTGGTCGCAAGCTGCGCTACACCGCCCAACGGACCATGGCAGTGGCTCAGCAGTTGTATGAGGGTCTCAGTGTGGGTAGTGGTGGACCCGTCGGTCTCATCACCTACATGCGTACTGACTCCACTCAGGTGGCCGACAGTGCATTGTCTGAGGTTCGGGAGTACATCCAGGAGCGCTACGGGAAAGACCATCTGCCAGCCAAGGCCAAGGTTTACACCAGGGCATCCAAAGGCGCGCAGGAAGCCCACGAAGCCGTTCGCCCTACCTCCATCAGGCGGTCCCCGGCGTTCTTGAAGGACTATCTATCGGCAGACCAATTGAATCTGTACACGCTGATCTGGTCTCGAATGCTGGCTAGCCAGATGGAAGATGCTAGGTCTGAAGCCACAACATTGAACATCGACGCCGCCTGTAAAAACAGCGGCAATGTTTACAACTTCCGCGCCTCTGGCTCGGTTTTGAAATTTGCCGGTTTCCGAACAGTTTACATGGAAGGTTTGGACGACGCCAAAGAGCCCGACGACAAGAAAACTCTTCCGGCGCTGGAGGTTGGCGACGTCTTGGACTGCTCCAAGATAGACGCCAACCAGCACTTCACCGAGCCGCCGCCCCGGTTCACTGAGGCCACGCTCATCAAGGTGATGGAAGAAAAAGGAATCGGACGTCCCAGCACATACGCTCCCACTATCGGTACGCTGGTGGACCGGATGTACGTGGAGCGGGAGCGAAACCGGCTCACGCCCACGAAACTGGGCATCACGGTCACCGACCTGCTTACCGAGTACTTCACGAACATCATGGATCCTGATTTCACGGCCAAAATGGAAGGTGAATTGGACGACGTTTCCCGAGGCGAACGGGAGTGGGTGCCCATGTTGGGCGAGTTCTACGGCCCGTTCCAAAAGGCCTTGACCAACGCCGACGAGTTGATGCCCAAAATTCGCATGGACGAGGAGACGGACGAGGTCTGCGATTGTGGGGGCACCGATAAGTGTGAGCACACGGACCTCTGCGGCAAGCCTCTGGTCATCAAGACCGGGCGGTTCGGACGGTTCATGGCTTGCACCGGGTTCCCTGATTGCCGTAACACCAAACCAATCCTGAAGACGGTTGGTGTGCTTTGCCCCAAGCCGGATTGCGGAGGCCAGATCGTTGAACGTCGTGCCAGGGGCCGAGGGAGGTCTTTCTTTGGCTGCTCCAACTACCCGGCCTGCGACCTGATCTTGAACCAACGCCCGCTAAATGCTCCCTGCCCGGAGTGCGGCGGATTGATGATACAAAAGAACAAGGACAACGTGGCCTGTACCACGTGCACCTGGACGGAAGCAGTGATCGAAAGCCCGGAAGGGGCCGAGGACTCAGGAGAGCTGGCAACGGTTGGGGACTAACGTTGCCAACTCCGGTCATGAGGGTCTGACCCTGATCGACCGGTATTTGGAGGCGTTTCCTCGCTACCTTCGCGGCCAACGCGGTCTGTCTGAAAACACAGAACGCGTCTATCTGGCCGATTTGCAGTCATTCAAGCAATACCTGGCTCTAGAAAAGCTAACCCTTGCTGACATGGACCGTCAGATGCTGCGCGGCTATCTGGCCTGGTTGGCTACCGAAGCCCGAGGCGGTCAGGAAGGCTTCGCCAGAGTCAGCGTCGCCCGTAAGTTGACCGTGCTGCGGACTTTCTACCGCTTCTTGGTCCAAGAGGGCCTATTCCGTTCTACGCCGGTCCCTTCAGGCCAGAGCTTCAAGGTGAAAGTCGCCAAGACCTTGCCAGATTTTCTCGGACAACGGGAAGCAGAACGACTCATGGACGCTCCCGACGAGACCACAGTCCTTGGCATACGTGATAAAGCCATCTTGGAGACTCTCTACGCCTGTGGTATTCGTCTGGCAGAGATTCATGGTCTTAATGTGGGTGATATTCAGTTTTCCAGGCGGGAGATCACAGTCCTGGGAAAAGGGGCCAAAGAGCGGCCCGTGTTATTCGGCAGGTCAACGGAAGGAGCCCTGCGACGCTATATTAATGAAGCCCGGCCCGAATTTATCTCAGTGCCAACGGATGCCTTGTTCTTGAATAGATACGGCAAGCGGTTATCTCGGCGCAGCTTTGAGAAGTTGGTGCGCAAGTATTCGACCCAAGCCGGCACACGGTCAGACGTTCACCCCCATACTTTGAGGCACACCTTCGCTACCCATATGCTTGAAGGTGGAGCCGACCTGCGGGTGATACAAGGTTTGCTGGGCCATTCCAGCCCCACCACCACCCAGGTCTATACCCATGTGACAAAGCAGGAAGCTTTGACAGCTTACCTGTCTCACCATCCCAGGGCTGATGAACCAGCCAGCTGGATGCCGCGTGACGAGTCTTCCGAAGACTCCAACATTAAAGAACCCGTATCCACTGGAAAGGACGCCTAGAACCATGGCAAGTTTCTTGATATTGAACGGCCCAAACATCAACATGCTTGGTCGACGGGACCCGACTCAATACGGCTCCAAGAGCTTGGAAGAGGTCAACCAAGAGATCAGTCGGGTGGCCGAGGAGATTGGTGTTGAAGTTTTCTTCTTCCAGTCGAACCTGGAAGGCGAGATGATCGACTGTATCCAGGAGCATCGGGATAAGGTCCAAGGAATAGTTCTGAACGCAGGGGCATTGACCCATTACGGGTTAAGTTTGAAGGACGCATTGATCGACAGCCGATTGCCGGTGGTTGAAGTGCACCTGAGCAACCCTTCGTCCAGGGAACCTTGGCGCAGGGTGTCGGTGATCTCCGATATCGCCAAAGGTCAGGTGGCCGGCTTTGGATGGCGAAGTTATACTGCGGCCCTGGAATCGTTGGCTGCGACCGTTGCCGAAGATTCCCAATAATTAACACCCACCAAGAGGACTCTAGGTGAAAGAAAGAGTAGAGGGGTTCGTTGCCCAGTTTGAAGAAAATGAACTGGACGGCGTATTGATTTCAGCGCCAGAGAACCGGAGATATCTATCTGGGTTCAGTGGTTCGGCTGGATACTTGTTCATCACCAAGGCTAACGCTATCTTGGTGACTGATTCCAGATACACCGAACAGGCGACCAACCAATCACCCTATTTCGACGTCCGGCAGGTCCGTGGCGACTGGGGATGGTTGACGGATGAGATGAAATCCTCTGGCGTGAAGAAGGTCGGCTTCGAGAGCCAGGATATGACCGTATCCGCATACAACAGCCTCATCGATGCCATTAAGGGCGACTCCAGCCTGGGTGATGTCTCGATAATCCCTGCCCCAGGTCTGGCTGAAAACCAACGTATAGTAAAAGATAAAGAAGAACTACACATGCTGCAGTTGGCCATCGATGCTGCTGACCAGGCTATGGATCAGGTCTGTCCGACCATCGTACCGGGAATGACCGAGCGTGAAGTGGCCTGGCGGATGGAAGTGGCCATGCGTGACTTCGGCGCTGACGCCATCAGCTTCGATACTATCGTCGCCGCCGGACCAAACGGCGCTATGGCACATCATCAACCGTCGGACTACGTGGTCAAGCAGAGTGATCCTATCGTCATTGATATGGGCGCTAAAGTCGGCGGTTACTGTTCTGACCTATCCCGGTCCATCGCCGTTGGCGAACCGGACGAGACTTTCAACAAGATTTACGATATCGTCCTAGGCGCTCAGCTGACCGCGATGAACACGGTCAAGATTGGCATGACAGGGGAAGAGACAGACAACCTGTCTCGCGATGTGATTGCGGAAGCCGGATACGGGGACAACTTTGGCCACAGTCTGGGCCACGGTGTCGGCTTGGTGATCCACGAGAACCCCCGGGTTGGTCCCAGCTCCCCCGATGTATTGGAACTGAATACGGTATTCACCATTGAGCCGGGAATCTACCTCAGCGGCTGGGGGGGGATCCGCATTGAAGATATCGTGATCCTTGGCGAGAATGGGGCCGTGCCTATGAGCAAGGCCCGCAAGTAAACAGGCACAGGTCCAAAAACGGATCTGGACACGATAGAATAGGCGATTACGTCCGGCTTGGTGTTACACTGACTGCCGGACGTGATGTCTGGAGGCGGTTTGTCATCTAGCGGTGTACGTCCCCTAAAAACCCGGAGGACTCCTAAATGAGCATAATCTTCAGCAACCTTTCTCGTGGCCTGGTCATTGAATTGGACGGCCAACCGTGGGAGGTACTTGATTACGAACGCCACAAGATGCAGCAGAGGGCACCGGTCACTCGTATTAAGATGCGAAACCTCTTGAGTAAGGCCGTTGTGGAGCGCACTTTTCAGCAGTACAGTACCGGTTTCACGGTCGCGGATGTTGATACCCGGCCCACCCAGTACCTATACACCGACGGCACTTTCTACTTCTTCATGGACCAGGAGACCTTTGACCAGTATGACCTGACCAAGGACGTCCTCGGTGAGGCCCTTGATTACCTGAAAGAACTGGCCATGGTTGATGTTGTCTTGTACAACGGCACTCCCATCAGCGTGAAGCTGCCAACCCACGTCGAGCTAGAGGTTACCGAAACCCCGCCTTCATTTCGAGGCGATACCGCCCAGGGCGGCAACAAACCGGCCACAGTTGAGACCGGCAAGGTGGTTACAGTCCCCATGTTCATCACCCCGGGGACGACCATCCGCGTGGATACCCGCACTGGAGAATACACCGAGCGCGTGAGCTAGAAAGTGGCTGTCTATACTGTCAGCCAGATTTCCTTCCACATCAAGGAGTCGTTGGATTCCGATCCTATACTGATGGATCTTTGGGTCGTCGGTGAGATTTCAGGTCTTCGCGCATCCTCAGCGGGTCACACCTATTTCAGCCTGAAAGACCGAGAGAGTCTACTGCGTTGTGTCATGTTCCGTGGCCAACGCGGCGCAGAACTTCTCAAGGAAGGCGATTCGGTCTCAGCCCACGGCAAGGTCAGTTTCTACACCCGAGGCGGCTCCACCGATTTTATGGTTGACCTGGCCATGCCTGAAGGTGTGGGCGAACTGGCCCTGGAATTGGAACGGCTGAAGCAAAAACTGGCTGCAGAAGGACTGTTTGAAACCAGCCGCAAGCGTCCTTTACCCCGTTTCCCTAAGAGAGTGGGTGTGGTCACCTCGCCCACCGGAGCAGTGTTCCACGATATCCAAAATGTGCTTCAGCGCCGTTATCCACTGACAGAACTGGTCCTTTCACCCACGGCGGTGCAGGGCGTTGATGCGGCACCGAAGATTGCAGCAGCCCTGGAACTGCTGGACCGAGAAGGCAACTGCGACGTCATTATCATCGGACGGGGCGGCGGTTCCATGGAAGACCTGTGGCCGTTCAACGAAGAGGTGGTCGCACGGACAATCTACGCCTCCAAGACACCGGTGGTCAGCGCCGTTGGGCACGAGACCGACGAGACGATCTCCGATTTTGTGGCTGATGTCCGCGCCCCGACTCCCTCCGCGGCAGCAGAACTGGTCGTTCCCGATGCTGCGGTTCTTCGAAGGAACCTGGACATGGCCGCCACGGTCCTCTACCGGGTGTTGATGAATCAGAACTCGAAACGGCGTTCTGACCTGACGACCATCACACGTCGAATGGAAATGAGCCTGCCCGACACCCAAGATCTCCGCCGTCGCATCGATGATGTGGGACAGCTTATGCAGGCTGCGACTTCGAGACTGATGAGAGACCAGAAGATGAAGGTTGAAGGAATCAATCTTCAACTAAGGGCTTTGGACCCAGTGGCAACCATGGGGCGTGGTTTTTCCATAGTCCATCTCCCAGAAACTGGACAGGTGGTTTCTAATGCCCACCAGGTCTCAGACGGCGACGCCCTGGAGATAACCCTGGCTGAGGGCTCGATTTCAGCAGTAGCAGGTGCTTCAAAAAACGCATCGGAAAATACTCCTCAAACAACCGGACCCAAGCCAAAGGCTAAAACCAAATCCAAGGCTGAAAACCCCACGGGAATGACTCCTCTTTTGTAGCATTCCCCTCTTGCGGATTCGGCTCCCTGCTGGCATGCTGATTCTGCGGAGATAACGGTTTCTGACCAACCGCCACAGGAGTCTGAAACATGGCCAAACCGAAGAATTCCTCTCCCAAGCAATATGCCCAAAACGATGAAGCTGAATCAGCGAGTTTTGAGGACTCTTTTCAACGCCTCAGTGAGGTGGCGGAGCAACTTGAGGCCGGCGGGCTGACATTGGCAGAGGCCACTGACCGGTTTGAAGAGGGGATGAAGATGGTCCAGTTCTGCAACCAACTTCTGAACGACGCCGAATTGAAGATAACGGACCTGAAAGAGTCATATCGTTCCGCTGATGTTCTGGTTGGGTTCGATGACCTCGATGAAGAAGAAGTGGACTCAGACGATTAGAAAGTGTCTAGCAGACCGATAATAGTGTTGGGGAGGGCGTCAACCTGAAGATGTTGAATATCGGATGGTTTTCCACGGGTCGTGGATCTGGCTCACAAGGACTTCTAAATTTTGTGCAAAAGCGCCTTATTGAAACTGGTGCTGATGCCCGCATCAACTTTGTCTTCAGCAACCGGGAGCGAGGCGAAGCCGAGGGTTCAGACGAGTTTTTTGGCTTGGTGGACGCCTACAATATCCCATTAATCACCTATTCGTCCGCCGCATTTCGTAAACAGGTCAAAGGCCGGTTCTCTGACCACCGGGAAGAGTTTGATCAGCAGGTGATGGACAAGCTGGCGGACAGCGAAGCCGATGTCTGCGTCCTAGCCGGCTACATGCTAATCGTAAGCGGCAAGATGTGCCGCCAATATCCCCTGCTAAACCTCCATCCTGCACTGCCAGACGGCCCCACCGGCACTTGGCAAGAGGTTGTCTGGGAACTGATCGAGACCAAGGCGACCAAAACGGGCGCAATGGTCCATCTGGCGACGGAAGAAGTCGATAGAGGGCCGGTAGTCTCCTACGTTAACGTATCTATAGTCGGTCATAAATTCGACCACCACTGGGCGGCGATAGACGGGAAAGACCTGGAGCAGATCAAGCAAACGGAAGGCGAAAACCTGCCACTATTCAGGGCCATCCGTGATGAGCAATATCAAAGGGAGCCCTATCTGCTGTTTGAGACGATACGGTCTGTCAGCCAGGGTGAGGTAGGCGTAATGGGCGGGCAGGTATTGGACGCTTCTGGAGCGACACTAAGCGATACGATGCCCCATGGACTTTGTCTCGACCGGCAAATCGCTGAGGCGATGCAAGAAAAGCCGGAGAAGGACGGCGGTTAAGCAGACTTCCTGATCGGGTGGGGTAATAGCTCCACCTTTTTACCATCTTCAGAAAACAGATCAGGCGCTGTGTCGTCGTCAATTGAATCACGCCTAACCACACAACGGACCACCTCATCCAGTGATGGCAGGTCGTACATCACGTCCATGAGCGTGTCTTCAATCACGTAACGCAGGCATCGTGCACCGGTGCGGTGGTTCAATGCCCGTTCCGCAGCCGCTTCCAAAGCCCCTTGTGTGAATTCCAAGGCGACGCCGTCCATGCTGAACAGCTGTTGATACTGTTTGATGATGGAGTTCTTGGGCTCGGTGAGCACTCTGACCAAAGAGTCCTTGTCCAACGACTCAAGACCCACTGTCACAGGCAGTCTTCCCACCATCTCCGGAATAAAGCCGAACTGTAATAGGTCTTCCGGAACTACCTGAGTTAACGAACTTCCGTCTAGTTCTTCACCCGAGCGAGTTCCAGATAAGAATCCCATCTGAGACGAGCCAGCTCCCAGGCGCTCGGCGACGATCTCTTCTAGACCGTCAAACGCGCCGCCACAGATAAAGAGGATGTTGCGAGTGTCTATCTGCAGAAATTCTTGATGGGGATGCTTGCGGCCGCCTTGGGGCGGGACATTGGCCACGCAACCCTCAATGATCTTCAGCAGTTCTTGTTGGACACCCTCGCCAGATACATCTCGGGTGATGGAGCGGTTGAGCCCCTCTTTGCGGGCGATTTTGTCCAGCTCATCGATATAGATGATGCCGTTCTCGGCTCGGTTCACGTCCCAGTCGGCGGCTTGGATGAGTCTGAGAAGGATGTTCTCAACATCTTCGCCCACATAACCTGACTCGGTCAGGGAGGTGGCGTCGCACACGGCGAAGGGGGCGTCCAGAGTTCGAGCAAGGGACTCAGCCAACAAGGTCTTGCCGCAATGTCTGATCCGGAGCGTTTGTGGCCGTTCCATATACGCTTGAAGTGGTTGTAAACCGCGACGCTTAAGGCCTTCTTCGCCTTGTCCTGGCCCACCACGTAGGTGTCCAGATGGGAATATATCTCCCGCGGCGCCAGCGGTTTGGTCGGCTCATAATTCTTGGTCGGGATGGGGTCTTCTTCTTCCACTACTTGACCGAGTACTCTGATGCAGTCGTAACAGACCGCTACCTTCCCCTCACCGGCGATCACCATG
>CAYVIG010000049.1:0-12799 GCA_964451445.1 uncultured Dehalococcoidia bacterium | reverse complement strand
CATGAGGAGCATCGACAACGTGAAGAACGCGCCTGGAACCAGGAAGACAAACCCGGCGATCGCCCAGTAGCTGTCAAAACCGACCGCGCTCCAGACCAACCATGCTCCCCAGAATCCGCTGAGAAGCAGCATCAATGGTATTGCCAGTCCGGACAGGGTGATGCCCCAGATGATTTCCCTAGTGAAGAAGGTACCCAACACCAGTAGCGTGGGAATCCTGCGGTCGGCAGCTGCGCCGCACCTACTACAACGTTGGTATCCCGGCTCATTCTCCTGCTGGCACGCAGAGCAGGTCATGCCAATTTGCTCCTCAGGATCCGTGCAGCTTGAACTTAAGACTAAAAGTCGGTACAAGGATATTGCGGGTTTTGCCGAACAACTTCAATTTCCTCTGTGTTATGAAACTGATTTTGGTATTTCCAAATTGGAAATAAATTCCCTTGACCAAACATCCGTATCATGGAAACTGTTTTCCGAACTTAGGATTAGTCCAAATAATTGTTAGCTCACATGCCTTTAGACATAGATATGCAGCGCACGGCGGCCTTTTCCATGGATTTTTCGAATGACATCGTCCACCCGTAAGGTGCGCTTAAGGAATTTGGTTTCGCGGAGATGGTGTCCGAATACGACGTACTGGACAAAACCAGCCAACTGTTCGTGGCGGCCCGTGGCACCGGCGTCAGGGTGGTACACGTTTCGGTCAAGTTCCAACAAGGCTACCCAGAGCGTCCAGCCAATGCCGGGCTGTGGCAGAGCCTTCAAGACGCAGATGCATTGCGGGATGGCACCTGGGGTGCGCAGATCCACCCTCGTGTGGCCGCCCAGACCAGTGAGGCTGTGGCGACCAAGCGAGGCGTGTCTGCCTTCACCGGAACCGACCTAGACCAGATTCTTAGGGCCAACGGTGTCGACACCGTATTGCTGGCCGGAGTGGCCACCAAGCTGGCGGTCGAAGGCACAGCCCGTCAGGCATGCGACACGGGTTACGACACCATCGTGGTCGGTAACTGTTGCGCCGCCGAGGACAAGTGGACCCACGACGCCGCGTTGGCCATAACCCTGCCGTCACTCTGCACTGTCACCTCGCTGGACGAAGCGCTGGCCGCCATGGGCGCCGGGGTATTGGTCTAAGCACTCCCCGTAACAACCCAATGATGTTCCGAGCCCGTTGAAATGACTTGATTTTGAGTCTAAAATATCTTATGTCATGATATAATTGGGTCATGACTACAGGCACAGAATTGCTGGAAGGACTAAACCCCGCACAGAAAGAAGCCGTCGAGACCGTCGACGGCCCTTTACTCATAGTGGCCGGACCCGGCAGCGGCAAAACCCGGGTGATCACCCACCGCATCGCCTATCTCGTCCGCGAGTACGGCATAAACCCCTACAACATCCTGGCCATGACCTTTACCAACAAGGCCGCCAAAGAGATGCGAGAACGACTGGACCGGCTCATCGGCTCCCGCAGCGAGTACATGACCGTAGGCACGTTCCATTCGTTCTGCGCCAAACTGCTGCGCTGGGACGGTCAGCACCTCGGCCTGGAATCCAGCTACTCCATCTACGACGCCGAAGACCAGCTCAAGATTGTCAAAGAGTCCATGGAATTAGCCGACGTCGACTCCAAGCGGTTCGCCCCTCGTGCTGTTCTTGGAACCATTTCCAAGGCCAAGAATGCCCTCTGGGACGCTCCCACGTTCCTCAAGAACGCCGACCCGGACAACTTCTTTGAGGAGCGCGCCGCCCGGGTGTACCATCACTACGAAGAGGCGCTGACCCGCAACAACGCTTTGGATTTTGACGACTTACTTATGAAGTCGGTGCACCTGCTGCGGGAGTTTCCTGAGGTCAGGAAGAAGTACCAGGACCGCTACCAGTACATCATGGTTGACGAGTTCCAGGACACCAACACGGCCCAGTACCAACTGGCCAAGTTCTTGGGCGAGTCCCACAAGAACGTCTGCGTAGTTGGCGACCCCGACCAGTCGATCTACTCCTGGCGGAGCGCGGACATACGTAACATCCTGAGCTTCCAGCAGGACTACGCCCAGTCCAAGACAATCACTCTTGACCAGAATTATCGGTCCACTTCGACCATCTTGGACGCCGCCAAGAACCTGATATCCATCAACGGCCAGCGTATTCAGAAGGACCTGTTCACCGACAATTCCAAGGGCGAAAAGGTCCAAGTGCGTGAGGCCTATGACGAGGATGAGGAAGCGGCGTTCGTTGTTTCCGAGTCGGACCGATTGGTGCGTGAGGACGGCTTCAAGCCCGGCGACTGCGCCATCATGTACCGGGTCAATGCCCAGTCCCGCGCCCTTGAGGAGGCCTGCTTGCACCGGGGCGCCAAGTACCGGCTGGTGGGCGGCATCCGCTTCTACAAACGGCGCGAGGTCAAGGACCTGATGGCCTACCTGCGCATGGTCCACAATCCCCACGACGACATCAACCTGGGCCGGGTGATCAACGTCCCGCCCCGGGGCATCGGCGCCAAGTCCATGCAGGTGCTAGGAGATTACGCGCGGGTGCACAGCATGGGTCTCTTCGCCGCTATGCAAGACATCGCCGCAGCCAGGCTGGGAGGTGAGCCATGTCCTGTGGCCGTTACCGCCCGGGCTGCCACGTCCTTCGCTGACTTCGCCGTCACTATGGAAAAGCTAATCGAGCTGAGCCAGAACGTGCCGGTGGTGGACCTGGTCGACCGAGTCCTGGAAGACACGCGGTTCAAGTCCTTCATCCAAGAGAGCGACGACAGCCCTCAAGAACGGTGGGAGAACATCCTGGAACTCCGGAGCATGGCCCAAGAGTTCAACGCGGAGACACCCCCCGATGGCCTGGCCACGCTGCTGGAACGCCTATCGCTAGTGGCGGATGTGGACAACTACGAGGACGAAGAAGACTCCATCACTCTGATCACCCTGCACCAGGCCAAGGGCCTCGAGTTCCCGGTGGTGTTCATCGTGGGCATGGAGGAAGGGCTACTGCCCCACAGTCGGTCTCTCGACTCCGAGGACCAGCTGGAAGAGGAGCGGCGGCTCTGCTACGTGGGCATGACCCGCGCCGAGAAACGACTCTACATGACCCGCGCCTTCCACCGCACGGTGTTTGGCAGCTCCATGGCCGGCCCCGCCTCCAGGTTCCTGCGCGACATACCACCGGAACTCATCACCTCGGGCGGCGGTCCCATCGAGCGCGGCACCGGAGACCGGGCCGATGGCGGTTTTGCGCCCAAACGCCCGTCATGGAGCGACTGGCAGGCGCCGACTCCGACAATAAACCGCGGTCAGCCGGTAACCTCGCGGCCCAACCTGCAAGTGGGCGACTCCGTCCGCCACTCAGCATTCGGAGAGGGCGTGGTAACCGGAGTGCAAGTGACCGCCGCCGACACCGAGGTCACCATCGAGTTCGCCGGCGGTGTAGCTCAAAAACGCCTACTGTTGAGTTTATAGCCCCTGGAAAAGGTTTAATCGAAAAAGTCTAATCAGTTAAGAAGGACAACCACACACATGGCCAATCCTGCCGGTTCCCTGGAGTCCAACCGAGTCCAGATAGCGGACTCGCCCCGCGCGATTCAAGACTACTGTTGGAATCAGGGTTGGACCGATGGCCTACCGGTTGTCCCGCCTACCGAGCCCCTGGTCCGCGAGATGCTCTCGGGCTACGGCGGCGAACCCTCCGACTCCCTGGGCCGCATGCAACCAGGCAACTCCAACGTCACCTTGGAGAAACTTGCGGTGAACGCCGTCATGGCTGGCTGCCTGCCGGAGCACTTCCCCGTGGTAGTAGCGGCCTTGAAAGCGGCGCTGCGCGACGAGTTCAACCTGGCGGGCAACGCAGTCACCACCGGCGGCGCGGGCCAGGTGCTAATCGTGAACGGCCCCATCGCCAAGGAACTGAACATCAACGGCGACGCCGCATGCTTCGGGCCTGGCTTTCGGGCCAACGCTGCCATCGGACGGGCGCTGCGGCTGGCCGTCCGCAACCTGGGCGGGCTCATCCCCGGCGACATGGACAAGGCCACGCTGTCAACACCCTACCGCTACAGCTTCTGTTTCAGCGAGAACGAGGAACTCAGCCCGTGGGAGCCACGCCACGTGGAACTTGGTTACGACCCAACGGCCAGCACGGTGACCATCGCCGCCATCCTGGGCGTCTACAACGTCATGGAGAGCACGGTGGGCACGGGGACTGAGGTGCTACGGACCTTGGCCGGCAACATGCGCGGGGTGGGCATCCCCGGCTACTACCACCTGGGCACTCGCTCCCAGATAGTGTTGGTACTTTGTCCGGAGCACGCAGCCGAAATTTCTAAATCAGGCTTTTCCAAGGCTGATGTCCGAGAATACATCTTCGCCAACGCCCGAATGCCCATCCACCAACTAAAAGACCTGGCCCACTACGGAAACCGAGTCTGGCCCAACTGGATCGACCAGACCAACCCCGACACACTGGTGCCCATAACCTCCGCCGCCGCCGACATAGTGGTGATAGTAGCCGGAGGAGGCGGCCGCCACTCAGCCTGGATGTCCGGATGGGTCACAAGGGTGTGTACAGAGGAGGTTTTGGTGGCTGGGTAGAGAAGAATTCACTTCCCATTTTCATCCAGGTTAAGCTTTGCATTGGACTGCTATATCCTTATTTGTTCATACTAGTAGACCGATCTCGACACCTCAATCCCCGTTGTACTACCAGAATTAGTTGATAGTAGTGTCAGCACACCCCACCTCCAAAGGCCTATTTGACACCACCCGCCCCAATCCTTGATGATATCCACGCTCTTTCCGAGCGCAAATAATCCGTTGTTTAAGAGGAGGCGCCTGCCATGGTTAAGGCCGCCGTGTTGTACGAACAGAAGAGTCCCATGATCGTTGAGGACGTGGAGCTGGACGACCCGAAAACGGGGGAGGTCCTGGTCAAGATCGGCGCCGCCGGCATCTGCCGCAGCGACCGCCATTACATGCACGGCGACGCCCCAACCCTGCTTCCCGTTGTCCTGGGACACGAGGGCGCAGGCACCGTCGAGGCCGTAGGCCCTGGTGTAACGTCGGTGCGGCCCGGACAGCAAGTCATCCTCTCATTCGTATCCTCATGTGGGCGCTGTAAGAGCTGCCTCACCGGCAACGCCCACCTCTGCGACACCCACGCTGCCGCCGGGGCGTTCATGTTCGACGGCACAACCCGCCTCCACAAGGGTGACACCCGCATTCATCACTTCGGCAAGACAGCCTGCTTCTCCGAGTACAGCGTCATGCCCGAAGCCGCCGTGGTGCCCATCGACACACCCATCGGCATGGACATCGCCGCCATGATCGGCTGCTGCGTCCCCACCGGCGTCGGCGCAGCCATCACTAGTGCCAAGGTAAAGCCCGGCAGCACCGTGGCCGTGGTCGGCTGCGGCGGAGTGGGGCTAAACGTAATCATGGGGGCGGCCCTTTCCAGCGCCGCCAAGATCATCGCCGTGGACATCCGCGAGTCGCAGCTCGAGTTCGCCATGAAGTTCGGCGCCACCCACACGGTGAACGCCTCGGACAAGGACCCGGTGGCCCAGGTCAAGGAGCTGACCGACGGAAAAGGCGTCGATTACGCCTTTGAGGTCTTCGGCTCAGCCGATACCACCAAGGCCGCCTATGACATGACCGGCAAAAGCGGCACGGTCACCGTGGTGGGCATCGCTCCAGTGGGAGCAGAGGCCGGTATCAACGCGGTGGATATGGTCCGGAACGAGAAGACCATGCGCGGCACCTACTACGGCTCCATGACAGGAGCGGTGGATATGCCGAAGCTGGTGGACATGTACCTATCCAAGAAATTGCCTCTGGACGACTTGGTGGTCCGCCACTATTCCCTGGGCGACATCAACGAGGCCTACAGCGATATGGACAAGGGCGAAGTTGGCCGCGGCATAGTGATGTTCTAGGCAGGGCAGGCGACAGCCGGCGTCTGTAGATGCTGGTATTAGTTTTAAAGAAGAGAAGCCTCCTTATCCAGGAGGCTTTTTAGGTAGAGTTACGACGTTCCTCATCCAACTCACCATTCCACACCAATGTCATCCTGAGCACAGCCGAAAGATCTACCGTACCCCGACTAAACACGCCAGGCCACTGGTGCAGCAACTCCATTGCCACCATGCTCCTTGGCAGATTATTCCCTCGTCTCTCGACGGACTTAGAATGACAGAGGCACCGGTTATGTGCCACGATAACCGCGGAAGAAGTGAACACTCCAAAGCAAGCAAAGGGGCCTAAGTGGAAGAACTGACCGTAAAATTGGTGGAGACCGAGGAAGAGATGGAGGGCGCATTGAGCGTCCGATTCCGAGTATTCGTTGCCGAGCAGCAGGTGCCCATGGACGAAGAGTTGGACGAGTTTGACGCCTCTGCCACCCATGCCATAGTCCTGAGTCAGGGTGAGGTCGTCGCCACCGGACGAATCGTCTACGGCAACGAGGACAGCGCCGCCCGCATCGGACGCATGGCCGTGGATATGGAATGGCGCCGCAAGGGTCTTGGTGGCCGACTGCTAACGTTCCTGGAAGAAGAAGCTGCTTCCAGGAACGTCAACACCTACATCCTGAACGCCCAGGAATACGTGAAGCAGTTCTACGCCAACCACGGCTACGTCGAGCGGGGCGAAACCTTCCTGGAAGCGGACATCGTACACATCCTGATGCGCAAAGAAGCCGGTCACGTCTAGTGACCGGCTTCTTTCCTGGTTGATGCCTTAGATACTTGCCTTTGCAGGCAAAATAAAGTCGGTTATTAGACCGACCCTTTCTCCAGGTTCTGAACGTCCATCCTAGCGATATGGCTCGAAGGCTGGTCGCCCAACGACTTGAAGCCCTCCGAGTTCCTGAACTCGTCCTCTTTAGCCGGTACGTCCGCGCCGTCGGCGAATCGGCGGACCCAGATGAACTGGTTATGGTCGGCGTTGACCCAATGGGCCACCACCGGAATACCCAGTGCTTCGTGGGCCGGTTTGATTCCGGTCTCAAATAATTTCTGCCAGGAATCCATCATTCCTTTGTTGATGGTGTAGGTCCGCATCTGATCAACCATTGTCAATCTCTCTCCATATTATCTAAGTTACCTAATCGACCGCTACTTTGCGGTTTCCAGCACTTCCTCAACCAGACGTACGTCCATCTTGGCGATGTGGTCGGTAGGTTTGTTGCCTAGGGCCTTGCGTCCGTCCGATGCGAAGTACGCAGCCTCTTTCTCGGGGATCTCTTCGGCGGTCGCAAACGTCCGCACCCAAACAAAATCTGCTCCATCTGCGCTGACGTAAGTGGCGACTATGGGAATCCCGAGACCCTCATGTACAGGCCGGATCTCTTTGTCGAATAACTGCAACCAAGAGTCCATCATCCCTTTGTTGATCGTGTAGGTCCGTATCTGTGCAACCATGCTTCCTCTCCTAATCATTGACTGCTGATAGCGGCTAGCTTTATACCGCGTATTCCTTGAAGGCTCTTTCGCTGAATTCCAGTCCCAGACCGGGTTTGTCCGGAACCTCTAAGCAGCCGTCGACAAATTTGGGAATCTCTTCCCACAACTTCAGAGTCCAGGGCATGTACTCAACCGTCAGTCCGTTGGGGATGGCCCCCATGAGCTGGATGTGGATCTCTGGAATCAGATGACTGACCACCGGCATGTTGAACGCCTCCGCCATACCCGCGACCTTGCGCCATTCTGTGACGCCGCCTACCCGCAGCAGGTCGATCATGACTATATCTATGGACCGGTTCTCAATCAGCTGCCGGAAGGGATTGATTCCGTAAACATACTCACCAGCGACTATGGGTGTGGCTAGAGCATCGGCCACCCGAGCCAGGCCTTGGTAGTCATCATGGGCTACCACATCTTCCAGCCAGAACAGGTTGTACTCCTCCACTCTCCTCCCGATGGTCGTGGCCTGGTTCACGTTCCACATCTGGTTGATGTCACACATGATGTCGATGTCTTCGCCCACGGCCTCCCGCAGGGTCTTCATGCGCAGGACTTCTTTGGCTGGAGTATCTTCAGCTCCCATCTGGGATTTCATCTGCTTGAAGCCTTTGGCTACCAGTGCCGGGCCGATCTCAGCCAATTGTTCCAGGTTCATAGGGCGCATCAGCGCGCCGCTGGCGTAGGTGGGAACCCGTTTGCGATAGCCGCCCAAAAGCGAACTCACAGACTGGTTAAGCGCCTTGCCTTTGATGTCCCACAGGGCCATATCCACAGCAGCCATGGCCAGGGTCAGGAGACCACCGGGACCTGAACCGCTGGTCTTCTGCCGCAACCCCTGCATAACGGCTTCTATCTCCATAGGGTCTTCGCCTTCGATCAGGCCACAGAGCGCCTCGACGATGGATCCCAACGGAGAAGCCAGAGGGCTGAGTCCAAGTCCTGGCGCAAAGGTCACTCCGATGCCCTCAATTCCTTCGTCAGTCATGATCTTGAGGGTTACAAAAGCCCGCATTCCACCAGCGGGTGGCTGCACATCCACCAATTGCTCGTCAGCGGGGGCATGCAGCATTTGAACAACAGATTTTGTTATCTTCATGTTTGTCCTTATGAACTGGTCAGGCTTCTTTGTGACCTGAGAGGCCCGATTCTAACACAATCTAGCTTCAAATTCGGTTGCCGATCGGCCGGTGCGAAGATGAAGTGTTGACACATATCACATCGTGGCATAGTATACTAAACGAGCTATAGTATCACAATAGGTTTAGTGTTCCTGAATTAGTATTTAATCCGTCGGCAGATCCCGAGAAAGTACCTACGGGGAAGCGGAATAGAATGACCAGCGTCAAACTGGAAGCCAAACAGACGGTAATGCAGACCGAAGCATACTGGGAGAACCTGGTAAAGCGCAGCCTGTGTCGATTCCTGCTACTGGCCCAACTGAACAAAGGTCCAGTTCACGGCTACGGCATCAACCAGGCCATAAAAGAAGCGTGCCAGGGTTGCTGCGAGCCAACCGAGGCCATGGTGTACTCCACCGTGAAGGAACTCCAGGACGGCGGCTACGTCGACTGCCGCATGGAAGAACACCAAGGACGCCAACGCCGCGTCTGCTGGCTGACGGATTCAGGTGAGGAGGCGTTCCGAGCCGCCGCCCGAGTCTGGAAACATATGCTCCCAACCGTCGAAGATTGCGTCGATATGGCGCTTTCAGAAGACACCTCGAGTCAATAACAAATAAACCTAAGGCGATCCACCATTATTTAGGAGGCGACAAGATGGCCACTGAGCAAGACAAGATCAAGAAACTGGTAAAAGAACGGTACGGAGCACGGGCCGAACGTGTGATCAACCTGACTCCAGCCGAATTGGGCCACGATCACGATGATGGCTGCGGTTGCTCCACCGATATCGCCTGTTGTGGGGCGGCGGACAATGACCACGCCATGGCGCTCTACACCGAGGGCCAATTGTCCGGGCTGCCCGCCGAATCAGTTGCCGCCTCTGCAGGCTGCGGAAACCCCACCGCCCTGGCTGGCCTTCAGGCTGGCGAACGGGTGTTGGATCTGGGTTCAGGCGGCGGGATCGACTGCTTCCTGGCTTCCCAGCAGGTTGGCCCCACCGGGCAGGTGACCGGCCTGGACATGACACCGTCCATGCTCGAACTGGCCCGCGCCAACAAGGCTAAACTCGGCATCGAAAATGTCGAGTTCGTGCAGGGTGAGATGGAAAATATGCCCATCCCCGACACCAGTGTCGACGTGATCATCTCCAACTGCGTGGTGTGCCTGTCTCCCGACAAGGACGCTGTGTTCTCGGAGAGTTTCCGGGTACTGTCCCCGGGTGGCCGCATCCACTTGTCCGACGTAATGGCCTTGACTGACGAGGGCCCCAGCGTTTCCTCTCCAGAGGACTGGGTTTCCTGCACGGCGGGTGCCGAGCACGTGGACGTGTACCGCGACCGGCTGATCCGCGCTGGGTTCACAGACATCGAGTTCACCAGCGAGCAAGCTGACTACATGAAGGACCGTTCAGAGCGGCCCGCGACCAACACCGCAGGTTACAAGGTTGTAGCCCACAAACCGTAAGCTCTCTCAGACGAACAGAACAAAAGGCGTCCGGACAAATCGGGACGCCTTTTTTGTTTCCTAACCCTGACTATGCCACCTGTAAGGGCGGGTTGGAAACCCGCCCTAATTCTAATAAAGGATCCCTCTAGAAGCTGGCAACTTGCCAAGGAACCACGTTTGTCTACATTAGCATTCTGGCCGAAGAGCAGGGCAGGTTAGAAACCTGCACCTACATATGGGCTGCCAAGGATGAAGGTTCCAAAGGGCGGTTAATCTACCTACCCCAGTTCGATCCGCTTGAAACCTTCTGCATAGGTCATGCCGACCTTCTTGCCGGTGGCGATGCGGCCCTGGCGAAACCAGTCTCCGGCCTGCTCTTGGTCCACCTGGGACACATGGGCTCTCAACGCTTTCACGGCCGTATCCATGTAGTCTGAAACCTCGACGAACTGATCCGAGTTCTTGCCCCCGCCAGCGATCCAGACCTCTCGTACCTTGTGGGGTTCCAGGCCTTCCTCCAAGAACTCAGGGAAGGTCAACCGATCTCGAGCCGTTGGGAACACGGCAGAGAGGGCTGCTTCTGCAGCCGCGAAATGATCAGGGTGGCTCAGATAATAGCCGGACTCGGTGTCACGTGCCGGACTGCCCGTAATCACAATATCGGGCTTGTGACGGCGTATCTCGCGCGCGATGTCTTTGCGTAGGGCCAACGTGGGCTCCAGATAAGCATCTGGATAACCTAGAAAGACAATGTCTTTGAGCCCCAATATCTTGCCTGCGTCCCTTTGTTCTTGCTCCCTGACCTTGATCAGCATCTCGCTGGTCATCTCGGGGTCCGAACTGCCTTTGCTGCCGTCAGTGCAGAGAATGTAGACCACCTCCCAGCCCTCCGCACACCATTTGGCCACCGTGGCGGAGCAGCTCCATTCCGCATCATCCGGGTGGGCCATGATAACCATTCCCCTATTGAATGGTTCTTGGGCTTCCTCATCCGCCATTGATCCGTTCCTCCGCGCTTTAGGGCTTGAAAAGTAACAGGCTAAACCGTGCCGATTCCACGGCTGATTTAACCTAACGCAGGCACAAATTGAAGTGTATCACATGCTTGTTGCAACCTACCACGCCGACCGTTTGCTCCGTTGCCGCGGAGCGGTTCGGATGCTAGCCTGAACTGGCGAATATGTTTTAACGGAGCATGCCTCATGCCCACCCTCTGGGCCCAAACATCAAACTTTCAGAATATCTCTGTGGGCGATGACCTTCCGATACTTGTGAAGTTTGAGTTTCGAATACCCATTCCTGACGGCGCAGGAGCGCTGGCAATCTCGCCGAAAGAAGAGCCCGTGGACTCGGAGAAACTGACCGGATACGTGAAAGAACTGCTGCTGAAGGGATTTCCGGCGGCAAGCGTCAGCAATGAGGAAACGACCATAGAGGTTGAGATTTCCACCGTGTTCCTGCCTGGCGATACAGTCAGCCTCAGTGGGCAGGTGGTCAGCAAGTCAGAAGAGGGTGTTGCGCCAACTGTCGCATGCGAGATTACTGTGGAATCTGAAAACGGTGAGGTGCTAGCCGCAGGCCGCGCACAGGTTAGTTTCTAGACTTCGGGTTACGAAGGCTTCTCCGGCGGCGGCGGCGGGCCGAGGGCCTAGGCCGGAAGTCGTCTTCCGGTTCTCCTACTTCATCTTCTAAAGCGTCGTCACCATCGGCCATCTGTTTCTTATAAGCGGCCCATTGAACCTGAGTGACGATGGTGAGCAGTATCCCAGGGACATGGAACAGCATGATCGGCTGGTACACGCCGTCATTCATCCACCTGACGCCCATTACACCAAGCACGATAATGAACGCCCAGGCTATTCCACCGACCATCACGTTGTCGTTCCAGGGTGACCTGATAGCCAATAGCGACCCGGCAGGCCAGAAGATGAACATGGGAAGCATGTATTCCGGTCGGTAGTACCAGGGTTTGGGGTAGGAAGGTTCTGGTCGTTCTGGTTGCATCGCGTTTAGATGGGTCTAGTTGCGGGCCAGCAGCATGTGAAATTCAATGGGTCCTATGGCCCGATCTTTCCTGATGCAGGCAACGGCGTACTCAATACCCATACGGGCAAACCCGGAATACTCCAGGGCGTGGTTTCCAAGGATCACCAGCGGCAGATCGCCGTCCATCTCAACGCCCAGTTGGCTGGCATCTTCGTCGTCGATATGCAGCTCTACCTGACGCCCGGTCATCCGCTCTATCTTCTCTATGATCTTTCCTAGAAATTCCTCGTCTTCCATCACGTCCCTACTATCGATTAACCTCCTATGATTCATCCCCTGCTCGGCCTTGCCGACGTCCCATTCTAGCACCTGCTTGTTTAGTCGTGAAACGGGGCTGTTTTGGGTAGGCCAAACCGTCCTAATGGCGGGCTAATATCGGGCCGATTTCAATCCTATTGACACCCATCCTCACCACCACGATAATTACCGAGAACCCAGGCTCGTTTAATGGAATGCCCAGTCACAGGGGCTCAGTGTCCTCAGTTGAAGGAGCACGATGACTACAGTCAAGTACGCGCTGGAAGATTTCACTCACGACATGGAAGACCTGCTGAAGAGTCAACCAGGCAACCAACAGATTTTTGATAAGGGGTCTGCCTGGCTGGAACGCTTGATCAGCAACCCCGACTCCATCCCCATGGATTTCCGGGTGCCGCTGGGCACCGGTCCACGCCCCAACCATGCATCCCGCATGCTCTATCAGGGCGAAAGCGGCCTGCAGGTCACCGCGGTT
>CAYVIG010000048.1:0-12819 GCA_964451445.1 uncultured Dehalococcoidia bacterium | reverse complement strand
GAAAACCGGTATGGGGGCAACCTCATCGTGGGTTCGAATCCCACTCTCTCCGCCAGTGTTGAAACAACAAAAAGGCCCAGACCACTTAAGAATGGTCTGGGCCTTTTCGTTGGAAAGAAAACTTCACGTTTGTTGCGTAGTAATCACGTCTCGTCGAGTACCGGACCCTGTGAGGCTACAGTATCAGCTCTAATTCACCTTCAGTGAAGTACAGCTGACCCACTACTTCTAAGCCACCCTGGTCGCTGGGATTTATGATGAAAAGTGATTCGACCTCAGGAACGGCCCTATGATCAGTACCAACGATCCTCAAAGCAACGGAGTTCTCATGGGTGGGGCGGGTGACCTGAACCAGATGGTCTAGAATCGGGTTTTTGATCCCTCTCTACGCTAGATGTTTAGTAAGGCGGACGAGCCAGCGAAAAAGTTCCGTCTGACTAGGCTATCAAAGGATTGTCACAGATGCTAACCGCTCAAACACCTGCCGAATGACACTAACATAAGATGAACTGACATCCTTTGCCGCCAAAGTTGAGGGGTGAGTCTGGCTTAAACCTTAAAAATAATACCTGGACACAGTCTCGGCGACGCAGGCCGGTTTTTCTTGTCCGTCTATCTCAATGGTGACTTCCTGGACAACCTGGATACATTCGTCATTGACCTTGTTGACCTCAGCCAATTTACTTCGGGTCCGAACCTTTGAACCAGCGGCCACCGGGTTGGGGAATCGCACTCGGTTCAGCCCGTAATTGACCGCCAGCTTTATCCCTGGATACGCAGGTTTGGTGGCGTTGACCATCCCATTCAAGTAGGGGATCAAAGACAAGGTCAGAAACCCATGGGCAACGGTGCAGCCAAAGGGAGACTCTTTGGCCGCCCGATCTACATCTACATGAATCCACTGGTGATCTTTGGTCGCGTCGGCGAACCCGTTGATCATGCTCTGATCCACGTCAAGCCAATCGCTCACATGGGTTTCCTCACCCACCTTTCCGGTAATCTCTTCCACCAACTCGTCTACGGCCATTTCACTCTCCTAGGTTAATGCGGTTGTAATCGTGTCTCGTTCCTTAATGACGCCATCGGTCAATATTTCGCAGCTAATTCCACCGTTTTTCCAGAGCTGTTCGTATAGCCCTGGTTGCTCCAGAAGATTCTCCAAATAGAGGCATGGTCTGGTAAGCCGGTGAGCGCTCAATCGTACCGGTCCCACGTAGAACTCCGACCCGATAAGGTCGTTGATTTCGATACCTTGGGTCAGGATGTTCCGTCGGGACTCTTCAGGCTTCACCGTGATATCGAATTCGGTCTTAAGCGCCTCCAATACCTCGCTTCTAATTAAAGTGACCTGCCGACCGGGTTCAGGTTTTTTCGAATAGGTCCCGGTGCCAAGGAAATAACGATCACCTTCTATACCCTGCCCGGCTAATGCATTAAATTGCTCCACTTTTTGCATGGGAGCAGCCATACGGTCAACGACAAAGAGAGCGACGACACTACCCGTTTCTGCCATGATTCACCCCCAAACAATCTCTTTTGAAAAGCCTCGGCCTGAAAGAGATCTCACTCCCGAGACTAGCTCATCCAGTCGGCCACGCGCTCAGCGATCATTATCGTGGTTGCGTTGGTGTTCGCCCGGATGCAATCGGGTAATACTGACACATCAACCACCCTTAGCCCCTCTACGCCCCGAACTTTACAATACTGGTCGATAACCGCCATCGGGTCTGAATCAGGCCCCATCTTGCAGGTGCCTGAGATGTGCTGGGTGGTGGTAACGTTCTGCATCAACCACTGATCAAGTGCGTCATCGGACACCAAGTCTTGGTCGGTGGGAGTGATGCAAAACTCTACGATGTCTTTGTAGGCGTCGTGCTCCAATAGACCGAGGCACAATCGGACTCCTTCGCGCATGCGTTCCCGGTCCCATGGGTCCTGCAAGTAGCGGTAATCCAGAAATGGCTGCTCGTGGGGATCGGTCGAGACCAGTTTCAATTCACCGGCCCCGACAGCCAGTTCGAGGACACAGGTGAACCGGATACCTTCACCCTCGGCAGGATCCCCGCCCATTGGAGACGAGAAGGAAGATGCCAAAATCTGCATGTCATTACGGTCGCTGGAGCCGGCAGCCGTGTACCGAAGGGCGAGTTGGCTGCGGGGCGCTTCGGGATCCAATGGGAAATCTTCCTTAACCGCAATTGGGACTCTCACATTTGGATGGTCCCTTAGATTCTGACCGACGCCTGGAGAATCAAGCACGACCTCGATTCCCATCTCCTCTAGATGTGCGGCCGGTCCTACCCCCGACAACATGAGTATCTGAGGTGATCCGATTCCGCCACCGCTGAGGATGATTTCATTAGCTTCGACGACAAAAGTCTCACCACTGCTTTCAACTTCGACGCCGACTGCCTTGGTACCCTCGAATACGATTCTGCGGACAGTCACTGCGGATCGCACGGTTAGGTTCATCCGATTGCGGACGGGGTTCAGGTAGGTCAAAGATGTGCTCATCCGGACACCGTTGGGGTTATTCATTGGGATCGGTCCAACGCCCCAGGAATCAGGGTGATTCATGTCTGGATCGTGAGGATAACCACCATCACGGCAAGCCTGAAAGAAAGCGTCTTGCGCCGGGAGCCAGGTATCCCTGGCGTGGCGTCGGACGGGTATCGGCCCGTCGGAGCCATGAAAGTCGTCCTTGATGTCAGTGTCCGTCTCTGCCTTCCTGAAATAGGGTAGGGTTTTTACGAAGGACCATTCATCGTTGCCCCACGACGCCCAGTTGTCGTAATCCTCGGGCACGCCTCTCAGGAACACCTGGCCGTTGATGGCGCTGGACCCGCCGACCACCTTACCCCTTGGAACCGGCATGGTGTTGCCCTGCTCTTCGGTTGCCTTGCCCGAAAATGCCCAGTTGTGCGGGGCATCCACCGCTGACGCCGCTTGGTTGTACCCGAATTTAAGATCGTCGGGATAGATGTCGAACGTAGGGTAATCGGGACCCGATTCAAGCAGCAGTACCGACCGGCTGGGGTCTTCTGTAAGGCGAGTGGCCAGCACGCATCCGGCTGAACCTGCGCCGATTATCACGACATCGTATTTCATCGTTCACACTCTCTTAATTTCCAATTAGCATTGAAATGATTCATCAGGGATTGCCCAACATTACTCAGAGCGGGCATGTTACCTTTAATCTGCGAAGATTGTCTATATTTAGAGAGAAAGGAAATCCCGCTCTCTCGGCCAAAGTTCGGATTAGAATTTCATCGACGCTGTCGATCACTGTCAGATATGCATAGCCGAGAGCCCTCAGCTTTCTCATGGAGTATTCTTGACCACCGTCCACAAGCGTAGCATCTCATCGTGGACGCTTCTTTCCTTTGCCGTCGCCGTGTTCATGGTCAGGGCCTCAATGCTGATGCTTGGCCCCCTCCTGGTGGAGATAGCAGACGGTTTCGACACCTCTATAGCCGTTGCAGGACAACTAGCGGCAGCTACTTTCGTAACCTGGGGAATCACTGCACCGCTGGTTGGGCCTATCTCAGACTCCTACGGCAGGCGACCGGTGCTGTTGATGGGGATCATGATGATGGCCCTGGGAATTTTAGGGTCAGGCATGGCATGGACCTACGGTTCTCTGATGGCCACACGGCTCATCACGGGGGTCGGTTCGGCAATGATTCCCCCCACCGTAATGGCGGCGCTGGCCGACAGCTTACCTCCTGAGAAAGTAGGGAAAGCAGTCGGTTTCATTACCGCCTCAAGTTGGGTTGGGGTTGCGTTGGGAGTGCCGGCGATAGCCTTGCTCGGCTCTGTGGGGGGCTGGAGATTACCCTTCTACATCACCGGATGTCTATCTCTGGCCCTTTGGGTGCCTCTATGGCTGCGGTTGCCCTCGGGACAACAGAGTCTGGGTCAGAGCATAGGTCTCTTCAACCGTTTCAAGGTAATAGGCAGGCAATCAGCGCCGTGGTATGTGCTTATCGCCAATTCCGCGCAGCAGGCGGTGCTACTTGGGTTAACAACCTATTTTGCCGCCTACATGATCGAAAGCTACGGGTGGGATAAGGCAACAACCGCTCCAGGACTTGCACTAATCGGTTTGGGGGCGGTGACCGGCAGCTTCTCCGGAGGGTTAATTGCGGGCAGGGCTCGCAGGTTCGACTGGTTGGCCGGCATAAGCCTAGTCGGTGGAGCGGTGGTGGGACTCCTCTTTACCCTGAACCTATCAGCCTGGATAGTCGTCGCGATGGCTTTCGTCGCATCGACATTGGTCTCCGTATCAATGCCGGTCTTGATGACAATGATGATGCGATTGGCGGGTGAGTCTAGGGGTACTGCAGGTGGAATGTTTTCCACCAGTAATCAATTCGGCGGCGTGGTAGGGGCGTCGGCCGGGGGACTGATGCTGTCACTGGGGGGATTTTCAGCAGTGGGATTTTTGTACCTAGCCACGGCAGTGTTGTCCGTGTCCGTAGTCTGGCTGAAGATGCGTGGGTCACCTGCGTTCCGATAGGGGAGCACTAATACCTAGAATTTGAACCAAACTCCCTGATCTATCGGCTAACTTGACCTGCTGATGCATCGAAGTTTGGCTATCAATATAGGCGGCTGAGGCCAGGTATCGCTACTTTACGATAGCTTCGGGCAATTGTTTAACGGCGCCTTGGATCATCTCCAAGTTGTCTTCCATGACATATATGTCACCTAGCGACTTGACGGAGAAATATCCGTATTCGGTCGTCTCATCGCTCAGTTGTGACTCCCCGCCGGTCACTCCTGCCTCAAATGCGAGGTCAATCGCTTGGAACCGATTTCCGTCTTGGTATTCGACTATTTCGTCGGGGTTGGTGTATATCCCGACCAGTCGGGTCACCTTCACCCGCAATCCGGTTTTTCCAAAGTCTCTCGGAGACAGGTTTCATCGTCGCTCTCTCCTGGCTCCATGGCTCCACTTGGCAAACACGAACGGCCATTACCCGCCCTAGGCGTTAGGAAGACTTCTTTCCTCTGGCTAACAAAAATAACCGCACAGGAGCCGGATATAGTAACGCTGTCTTACCGATTCTTTTGCCATAGACCAATCTGACCATAAATGGAGTTTAACAGGCGAGAAACCGACTTGAAGTGACGGTGGAAGTTAGCTTATGCAGAAGCAAGCATGCTCTGTATTACCGCCCAACTCCGGTCCAAGGAACCGGAGAAGTTCTCAACATCCAAGTTTCCCAGGTTTGATTGGCGGTCCAAGGCCTCGTGTAGAAACCTCCCGAACGTAGCTGAATCACGAATCCTAGGCACGCTCGTGATGTGTGGAATGGGGTCCTCATAGGTCCCATCATCCAATCCAATCAGAAAGAATGCCGAGGGAACACCCAGGATCATGCTCTCCAGAGAAACGGTTGAGGCTATAGAGAGCGAAAGATTCGATGCAGCGAGAATGCTAGCTGTTGACGTTGTTCCTTCGCTGTCGTAGATAAATTGGTCTACCCTCCACATATCTCTTTTAGCTTCTGCTTGTCTGGCATCCTGGGATGAGGTTTGATAATCAACCGAGCAGATTCAATTGGCATGTCCGCAAGATTGTCCGCCAGGGAAGCCACCGCTCTGACCGAGTTTGCCTGATTAGCGGCGCAATAAAAATGAAACTACGGCTTTACCTGGCTCGATTCCATAATGACTGATTATCGACTCCGCAGGCTGGTCAAATCCCGCCAGAAATACTTGTTCAAGGTGTGTGCTACCGGCCAGAATTACCCGTTCTGAATCCACTCCCAGGTCGAGGAGTTCGTTGGCAGCGAATTGATTGGTCACAAGGAATCGGTCCGAGAGATTGTCTGGTTCTCGGCCTTTTAATTTTCGGCCGACTGCAAAATCGACGACCGACAATGTGGCGTTCCCTTTGGCCTTGCACGCCTGCACCAACGCCTTTTCTTCTTGATTAGAGCTGCTTCCGGAAACCAATAATGACGGGCGGCGTTGCTCAATCAACTCGATTGCTCGAGCATCCACAGCAAATTCTGGTGCGGACATGAGATCGATGATCTCAGCCTCGACTCCATCAGCAACTGCCCGCAAATAGATTGGTTTTATGTGGTTCTGAGACCCCGGGTCGTTGGCGGCAAATAGCAGCAATTAAGGCTCCATCTCTCGTTGACGCCGATTTCGCGTGAGCCGAAAGAGGGCTAGATTGTCCCCTAGGTCTCAGGGCCAACCTGTCGCCGTGAACGGCTGCGTTCTAACAAATCAGATACTGTGACCAGCATCTATCCATGGTTGCCGTTTGCTGTTTCAGGTAACATGCCCCACATGGGACCCGTTGGACATACTGCCATCTGATCGGCCATCAGCTCGGCTACCTGGAGAGTCACCGGCTCTCCGGCGGCTGGAGGCGCAGCTCTGGCAGTTGGTGTCTTGATTGATATCGACCACCTAGTCGACTTTTATCAGTCGTGGATCAACCGACGACCAGACAAGGTTTATGTGCTGCTCCACGGTTGGGAATACTCCATAATCGGACTGCTCATACTGGGATTGGTGTTTTTCGAACCCATCCTACTCGGAATCGTGCTAGGACATCTGGGCCACATCGCCACCGACCACTTCCACAACCGGATATCCCCCTGGGGATATTTCGTCCTCTACCGAGCCTGGTTCAAGTTTGATACGGCTAAGATAGCCCCTGACAGAGACCCAGCCGGTTACCATTATAATCTGCCAGCCTTTTTCCCCTTCCGATCTTTGTGGGAACCGTGGTATCGACGCAAGATTGAACCGTGGATTGACGCCAGGGCAAAAGCCCCGTCCGACGAGGACAGCAGCCAGCGCGTTGGCTGATAGCCAACGCGATTATGGACTTAAGCATAGGAGTTATTTTTCACGGTGCTACGGAACCGGTCCCTGATCTCGATAGGGGTGTGGGTTACGCGGGAGATGCCTTCCACGGACGCAACCCCGACCTTTGCCAGGATGAAATGAGGACCGGACGTGGATCTGCACTTCGCCAATGCAGCTGTTAGCTGATCTCCATCGTCCGCTCGCACCACGTGCTGGTAGCCGGAGCTTTCTGCGATTAGCGAGAGGTCAATCTGGTTAGTGATCGTCGCCTGCCCCCCCGTCGATTCATAACTCTCATTGTCCAGAACGATGTGCACTAGATTGGGCGGCGATTCACTGGAAATCAGAGCCAGAGTTCCCATGCTCATCAGCGCGCTGCCATCACCTTCTAGGACAACCACTCCTTGATCCGGGTTGAGCAGCGCCAATCCTAGGCCGAAAGCTGACGCCAGACCCATGGATCCAAGCATGTAGAAGTTGCGTGGCCGGTCCTCGGTAACAAAGAGTTCCCTTGAGATCATCCCGGTGGTACTGATCATCAGATCGTCCGATTCAACATGATTGGCAATAATTCCGATGGCGCCTATACGGCTGATCACAGGACAACTCCAGACCGTACCAACAATGCACCAGGCACCGACTTCTCATTCATGGTCGCCAACAGCCTATCGATGGTGTTTTCAAACCCCTCGGTCTCCAGAATCTCAAAGGGTATTTCAAGGGTTTCCAATATCTCTGGGGACTTGGCTCCCATCGCCCGGTGTTCAGGAGCGTCATTGGTCGGTCCGCCGTAACCGCGCCAACCGACAATTAGCAGGACAGGAACCTGATACATAAGGCTAAATGACGTTAGGGGATTTACAACATTGCCGATGCCGGAGTTCTGCATGATCACAGCCCCAACTCCGCCTTGGAAATACACGGCACTGGCTATACCCAATGCCACGTCTTCCCTCACCGCCGGAACGTACCTGATCTCAGGGTCTTCAACCATCTGGTCATACGTCTTTTTAAACGTCGAGTCCGGAACTCCGGAGACGAATTTGATTCCCCTGGACTTGAGGAACTCCCAGAACGCATTTGGTTCTATCGCTGTCATAAAAAATCGACCTAAAAGCTTGGATTAAGTGAACAGGTCAAAAAATTTCGCAAAGCACCGCTATCCGCCTTGTATATCTCAATGTATGTACAACGGGTGCAGATCACAGTGGTGAACTTGCGGCTTTGGATATCAAATATCTTGGACAAAAACCACCAGTCGCTCTAAATTCACTGGTTTCGTACTCGTTGTTAGCGCATTTGGCGCAATGAAAATTCGGAGCCATGTTCCTGCCCTCTTCAGCATTGGTGTATTAAGCCACTTGCCGCGTCCTCAGTGCGCCAAGTTTAACAAACCCGCTCGGTCTGTTTTCGTCCGTCAACTTGCCTCGGCCAATCACGGTCAATACAATCTTAGGAGAGACCCGACGCCCAATAGACGCAAACCAACCAAAGATACCCATCGGGAGACAGCTTCATGGTAGAGGAACTGGGACGAGTACAACGGCCATCAGCAAGTCAATACAACGGACGGCGCAAACTCTTAATGGTACCCCTGATCTACGGCCCTCAAGCGGACGACCCAGAAGGCGCTACCGTTCTCCAAAACTACTGGGAACAGATGCAGACTCAAGTCACTGCCTTGGAAGAGGCCCTGGGCGGCATACAACACGTCTACCACGAGAGTCTGACGGTTGGCGGCTCAGAAGGCCTGGAACAACTCGGCACGGCAGACCTGCGCAGCCACGGTTTCATCTCCGGAAAGACCGAAGCCGGTGCAGTTCTGGAACCGACCGAGGACATGGATGTGCTTCTGGAAACCCTTGACCTACAACGTTGCATGATGATTCCTCTGGCCAGCGCCAGCGTGGGATCAAAACTGCAAGAGTGGCACGCGGAAAGCAACCGACAACGCTACGACCACATCGCCGCTAACATCGACAGCACTTTGGGAGAGAATGAGACCGGATTACTGCTGATCAGTGAACGCCATCAGGTGCAGTTTCCCAGCGACGTTGAGGTCTTCTATGTGTCGCCCCCAGCCCTAGACGAGTACCGACGCTGGTTCAATAACTGGATGGAACAGCAGCAGGCCCAGGCAATGGCGGCCAGAGAACAATCGTCGGAGGCAGAAGCGGACAACGAGGGAGATCCTAGCGAAGATTCTCAAACTGAAGAGTCCAACGAATAGCCAGAATCCCAGGGTGCTAGGCATGTGTCCTCTCCGTGGACAACATGTTTGTGATGCTCCAAGTAGCGCCCACCGAACTAGTCATCTATGAAAAGCCACTCAACTCGGCGCCAATCCTATAAGCAATGGCTGAATACAGGTAATCATCCAGCCCTGTACACCGCTTCGCCAGTTTGAGTGTTTGATGGTCATGAACCCTGCACACGATAATATATCTACCTGCATCTCCATTCTATCGTCGCCAACTCGGAGATAGCCAGCCCATAGGAGTCGCTGCTATCTGCTTATACTACGTCAAGGGCTGCAGATTCGATTCTTCCCTAGCTTGACCACCACAGAGCATCTAGACCACCGCCACCGCTGTGACCTCGATCAACTGCTCGGGGTGCCCTAGTATCTTATGCATGGCTACCCCGGTGGCTGATGGGAATTGGTCACCAAAGTACTTCCGCCGTACCTCGCCCACCTTCCGGTAGTCCATCAACCCGTTGGGGGCGACCCACTCGATGGTATTCACTATGTCGTCCATCGAGTAACCACCCTCTTCCATGACCCGGGCTATATTGGCGTAGGCCTGCTCACACTGGGCCACGATATCAAATCCACCAACCATTGCCCCGGTAGAGTGATCCACCGAGGATTGCCCGGATATCTGGACCAACTTCCCTTTCTTTACCCCTGAGCTTCTAGTCACGCCTCCGTTTTGTTGTTCCCACTCGGGCACCCGTATCTCCTCTCGCGTTCCACCTTTCACCGCCACCATCTCGATCTCCACATGGCCGTCCGGTCGCAGCAACCTATTCACTGGAATGCTGGTGGTCGCCGGAAAGTGGCTTCCAAAGAATCCACAGCGCACATCGTCGGTGTTGGGATATTGGAGTAAGCACTGGGGTGAGATATAATCCAGGCTCTTAACCACATCTTCTGGACCCGCACCGGATCCTGCCAGCACATTACCCAAGATGCCGTAGGTAAGCTCCAACTGCCTGGCGGTGTCCTGGGGATAGTGGGTCTGCCCTTCAACCTCTTCATTGCCCACGAACCCGGATGTCCAGACGATGCTATCAATCTCCACACCAGGCACGTAGGTTAGCTGGCTGTACCGGTCTCCGTCCAAACTTATCGGCTTCTTCTCGCCCCGCATAGCTACCATACTCACTTCGATCAGGGCGTCGGGACGCAGCAGCCGCTCCACGATGATGCCGGTGGCACCCACCGGACTACTGGCGAGGTATTCCCGGCGGATGGCTCCGGTCTGCCGGTACTGGGGCAGAGCGGTGGCGTCGATGTAATCCACTGTCTGCACCACGTTTTCAAAACCCATGCCTGCAGCCTCAAGCGCCACTGCCAGTTTCTCGTAGATGGTCCTGGTCTGGTTCAGGAGGTCACCTTTGCAGACCACTCTGCCCGATTCTGGGTCATACTCGCTGGCCGTCTGTCCGGAGAGGTAGAGAATGCCACCGGCCTCTGCCCCCATGCAAAAGGTGTAGCGGTTCAGGTCCAGCCAGGGAAACTTGGCCGGGTCCACCTCGATGATGCTCTTTCCCATCTACTTATCTGCCTTCCGGTTATCTTTGCTTAAAGGAAATCTAACTAGCGCAGTGGCCGGATCCACCACCTTCTCACCCCGTTGGTTCTCCGCCCACAGATCGCATCCCACCATGCCGCCCTCACCAATAGTCGATATGCTGCTGACTGCCCCGCGACAGGTCAGGGTATCTCCGGGGTAGACCATTACCCGATTACGAAAGGCCAATTTACGGAGAAACGAGTCTGGTCCAGCCCAGTCTTGTACCAACTGTGTCAGGAACCCGCCCAGCATTTGGCCATCGACAAAAGGCGCTTCAAACGCCAATTCCCTCACGTAATCGGCGTCGTAGTGAAGTCGGACAAAATCCCAGGTTGCGGCTCCATAGGCCATCATACGGGCCATGCTGATCTCTTTGACCAAAGGAGAAATTTCATCACCGACCCGGATATCTCCGAAATTCCTGACTTGTGTAATCACACTACGCCTCCGGCCGGTAAAACATGGTCTCGGTATTTCTGGCCAGCAGTTCTTCCCGCTGGTTGTAGAACGTCGCCTCAACCACCTGGAACACCATGGTGCCGGAACGTCCAGTCCGCTCATATACTTCCTTGACGGTCCAACGGGCTGTGATCACATCATCCGGATGAATCGGCTGGAAGAACTCGTACTCATTGCCCGCCCGCAGACCGTTCAACTCACCCAACGCCCCCCGTCCAGCCATGCCGCCCCGCTCATCTATGTCGCTGTCGATGTATTGCCAGGTGTCGCAGATCAGCGTCGGCGGGGCCATCACGTCCCGCAGCCCATGGGACTGGGCGAACTCCCGGTCGGAGTAGAGAGGGTTGAAGTCGACGATGGCCAACGCATACTTCCGAAACGCCGACCGGCCCATCTCATCCGGGGCCTGGAATACGATTTCCAGGCCCACGGTCTTTTTCAGTGCATCTAGAAGATCAGAGACGGTCTTGCTGTTTGGGGTGTGAATGCTCTTACGGATTATAGATAATTTGGCGTTTGCGTTTGTTTGTTCTTAAACAAAAATCGCCGGTCCTTCTGGGTAGGACCGGGGCTTGATGCGTGCGAGGTCGAGGCAAGACCCGCGCGCTTTTGCGGAGATAGATGCTTGCCGGTTTGAGGCAAGACCGGCCCGCTAGACTAGTTCGCCATCGGAAGAGAATTCCAGAATGGTGATCCGTTTCGCCAGTGTGTCGTAGTAATCAACGTCGGCGGTCTCCAAGCTGGTATTAGTCGTATCATCCGAGATCAGGGAGTCAAAGTCGTCTACGCTATTCAACTCCATGCTCGTGTAAGTCTTGATTACTGAAGGGATCGAGTCGAAGTCGCCCACGCTGGGCAATTCCATGCTTGGGTATCTCCTGGTCGCTGAAGGGATGGGATTATCTAAGTCAGGGACCTCCAGTATGGTCCTGTTCTTTGATCGGCGGATCAGAGTATCGAAGTCGTCTACGTGTGGGAATTCCATGCCAACCAATGTCATCACCAATCCGACGTTGGGGCTGGAGGACGTATCGGCTAGAGCGGGTCCGGGTAGGACGGCAGCCACGGCCATCATGCCACCGACGAAGATACCTGCCAATACTTTGATGTTGTTGTTGAAGATTCCTTGAATGTTGGTTGTGGTGGTCATTTTTGCCACCTCCGCGAATTGGTTGCTTCCGTGATTATTTGCCTGATTGTTGCCGTTGCTATCCATATGAATGTTCGTTGTTATTGTCATGGTTGCCTCACCTCGATTTGTTAACTTGAAAGCATCGTAGGCTGAGAGCAGGTGGCGACACATGGGGGATGTTCCCCATCTTCAAAAACGGATTTTCCGCTACTCATCAAGAGATATGGGGATACCTCCCTAGTCCCCATGGGGATAGGTAGAGCAGTATCAGCATATAAATGGAGAGAGGATTCATTGACTGAGTGCCGGGCCATGGCTATGCTGGCGAGAATCCTTCTGGCATTCCCCTGGTCAAAGTAAATGGTATGCACCTAAGTTCGGAGTCAGGCATCATAAGTGGACCGGGTACCTGAGACTGGAAAGCTCCATGACAAGGAAGTAACGATGGGCGAAATGCTGCACCAAGGAGCGCGTCTCCCGGAGATCACCCTCAACCTACTGGACGGCGGCACGGTGACGCTACCCGATGACGCACCCACCCGGTACACGGCGCTGTTGTTTTACCGGGGCCATTGGTGACCCTACTGCAAT
>CAYVIG010000047.1:0-12924 GCA_964451445.1 uncultured Dehalococcoidia bacterium | reverse complement strand
AAAGTACGGATCATATTGAAAGCGTTCGACCATAAGATGTTGGACCTTTCCACCGGGCAGATTGTTGAAACAGCTGAACGGACTGGTGCACGCGTTGCCGGTCCGGTGCCGTTGCCAACGCACATTCGGCGGTTCTGTGTAATTCGCGGTCCCCACGTGGACAAAGACTCACGAGAGCACTTTGAAATTAGGACTCACAAGCGCTTAATCGACATCTTGGAACCCACTTCCAAGACCATCGACTCTCTGACCAGGTTGAACCTGCCAGCAGGCGTCGATATCTCAATCAAACTCTAGGCATAAACCGAAAGCTTGAGCCTCAAATCCAGGCAATCAGGCGATCAATAGGAAAGGCTACTTACCATGCTCCAGGGATTCCTGGGAAAGAAAATAGGGATGACTCAAATCTTCCGTGAAGACGGAAGGGTAGTCCCCGTCACCGTGATTGAAGCCGGTCCTTGTGTGGTCACTCAGGTGAAGACTAAGGAAACCGACGGCTATGAAGCCATCCAGCTGGGATACGGCGATGTAAAACGCCAGAACAAGCCCCAGGCCGGTCACTTGAAGGACAGTCGACTGTCCCGGTACCTCCGTGAAGTTACCACCGACGACACAAGCGAATTCACCGTCGGTCAAACCATCGGTGTCGATATATTCGAAGCCGGTGAAAAGATCGACGTCATCGGAAAGTCCAAAGGTCGTGGCTTCGCCGGTACGATGAAACGCTGGAACTTTGGGGGTGGCCCCCGGACCCATGGTCAGTCCGACCGCGCCCGTGCCCCCGGTTCCATCGGTGGTGGTACCACCCCGGGTAAAGTCTACAAAGGCCTGAAGATGAGCGGTCACATGGGTAACCGGAGAATCACAGTCAAGGGACTGGAGATCGTTGAGATTGACGCCGAACGGAACCTGCTCATGATCAAGGGCGGTATACCAGGCGCAACCAATAGCCTGGTACAGATTAGAAGGAAGGGTGCCTAAACGGGCCCGACAACTGGAATAACCGGCGAATAAAGATAACTAATGCAAGTATCAGTTAAGAATCAAAATGGGGAATCGCTAGAAAGCATCGATCTAAACGATGCGGTCTTCGACGTTCCCATGAATCCATCCCTGGTGCATCAGGCCATGGTCATCTACCAAGGCAACAAGCGCCACGGGACCCATGACACCAAGACAAGGGCCGAGGTTTCTGGAGGCGGACGCAAGCCGTGGACCCAGAAACACACTGGTCGCGCTCGTCAGGGCAGCACCAGGTCTCCCCAGTGGCGTCACGGTGGAGTGGTCTTCGGACCCCACCCTCGCAGCTACCGGGCCGCGCTGCCAAAGCGTATGAAAAGGCAAGCTCTGCGTTGCGTGCTGTCAGAAAAGGCCAGGCGAGACCGCCTGTTCTGTCTCGACTCGATGAACACCATCGACGGAAAGACCAAATCCATGACCCAACTGTTGGCGAACCTGTCTGTTTCCAGTTCGGCGCTGGTTATAACCAAGGGCACGGATCGAAACGTAGTACAGGCAGCCAACAACATCCAAAAGATCTGGACGCTTCCAGTGGAGCAACTTAATGCTCAGGAGCTCCTGTCCAGAGACTTGGTGATCATGACAGTGGAAGCTGCCCGCTGGGTGGAAGAGAGATTGGCCTCCGAACCCCACGGACGGCGCGGACTGAAGGTGACCGGCGGGACTGCATTGGCAGACGCTCTAGTCGCAGAAGAAGTCGCAGTGGCCGAACCGGAGGTTGTAGAAACTGCCGTCGAAGAAGGGGTGTCGAAGCCCAAACCTCGCCGTCGACGGGCCGCAGCAGCCAAACCAGAGGCAGAAGCCGCAGCGGCTGAGACGACAGAAGAAACGCCCAAGCCGAGGACCCGACGACGTCGGACCACGGCCAGCGCCGCCGGGGAAACCGCCCCAGAGGCGACTCCTGAAACTCCGGAAGAGGAGGCATAATCGATGGACATCAATAAAGTTCTGATTAGGCCCACCATCACGGAGAAAAGCACCCTGTTGCAAGAAACCGGGAAATATACCTTCCACGTTGCCCCCAGGGCCAACAAGGTGGAAGTTAAACAAGCCGTTGAGTCCAACTTCAATGTCTCCGTTATTGATGTGAATATCACCAAGCTACGGGGCAAGATGAAGCGCTACGGACCTCGTATCAAAAAACAACCCGACAAGAAAAAAGCGGTCGTAACCCTGAAACAGGGCGATCGTATCAACCTGATCGAAGGGCTGTAGAGAACTCCTATGCCATTGAAGAATCTAAAGCCTAGGACACCTGGGACACGGAATGCGGTCGTCGCTTCTTTTGAAGAGATCACGACCCAAAAGCCAGAAAAATCCCTGCTAGAACCGAAGCAAAACCATGGCGGTCGCAACAACCGAGGTCGAATCACATCCCGACACCGGGGCGGCGGCTCAAAACAGATGTACCGCAAGGTCGACTTCAAGCGAATCAAAGACGGAGTCCCGGGCCGTGTAAAGTCCATCGAGTACGATCCGAACCGGACCACCCGTATCGCGCTGGTCTATTACGTCGACGGTGAAAAGAGTTATATTCTGGCGCCCCACGGTTTGGAAGTGGGCTCCTTTGTCCAGTCTGGACCGGAGGCTGAGATCAGCTTGGGCAACTGCCTTCCGCTGACCAATATACCCACCGGAACAGTCATCCATAACCTGGAATTGACTCCAGGGCGCGGTGGACAGATAGTCCGCGGCGCTGGTACAGGTGCCCAGGTCCTTTCAAGGGAAGGCGAATACGTCTTGGTGCGTTTGCCATCTGGTGAGATGCGCCGGGTACTGCTTCGCTGCCGGGCCAGTGTGGGGCAGTTGTCCAACCCTGACCATAAAAATGAAAGCCTAGGCAAGGCGGGAGCATCTCGCCACCGGGGACGCCGCCCTCAGGTTCGTGGTGTTGCCAAGAACCCTGTGGATCACCCCCATGGTGGTGGTGAAGGACGCTCCCCAATTGGTATGCCGGGACCCAAATCTCCCTGGGGTATGCCTACTTTGGGATACAAGACACGACGCAAGAAGAAGGCGTCGGGGAAATTTATCATGCGCAGAACCAGGAGACGCTAGGATGTCCCGTTCGATAAAAAAGGGACCATACGTACATCCCAAACTGATGAAACACGTGGAAGCCGTGCAACGTTCTGGAGCCAATACGGTCATAAAGACGTGGGCGAGGGCCTCCATGATCATGCCGGAGATGGTTGGTTTGACCATTGGAGTACATGATGGTCGCCGGCACGTGCCGGTGTTCGTAACAGAAAACATGGTCGGCCACCGGTTGGGTGAATTCTCTCCCACCAGGACCTACCGCGGTCATATTGCAAGGTCTGAACGCACCAGCCGGGTGAGGTAACAAAATGCCACCCGTGAGAGCAGTAGCAAAATCCCTGGGCACCTCCCAAAAGAGACTCAAGCCCATCTTGGATCTGGTCAGAGGACAAAGGGTCCAATCGGCCCTAGACACACTAAGTGTGTTGCCGTCACCCTGGGCAAAGACCGTGGCCAAGGTTGTGGCATCCGCTGCAGCCAACGCTGAGAACAACATGATGATGAACCGGGACAACCTCCGGATTACCAGGATTTCATCAGACAATGCCAAGTCAATGAAACGATTCCGTCCCAGAGCCAGGGGCAGGATCGGTCCAATAATCAAGCGTTCCAGCCACGTGATAGTGGAAGTGGACGAAGTCGAGAATAGGAGCTAGGCATGGGGCATAAGACCCACCCTTACGGTTTCCGTCTGGGGATCATAAAAGACTGGAAAGCCCACTGGTACGCGCAGAATGGCGGCTCCTACCGTAACCTGGTGCAACAGGACTTGCGCCTGCGTGAAAGTATCAAAGACGAGTACAAGGCGTTCTCCGACGCGGGTATAGCCCGGGTTGAGATCGACCGTGGCGCTCAAGATAGTGTGATCAACATTCACTCGGCTCGCCCGGGTATCCTGATCGGTCGAGACGGTGAGCGGGTCAAGAACCTGCGTGCCAAACTGGGGTCGATCACCGAGAGCCGAATACAGCTCAATATCATTGAGATCGAACAACCAGAGACCAACGCTTATCTGGTGTCTCGTAACGTAGCCGACCAATTGGAACGACGGGTTGCCTATCGCCGAGCCATGCGTCAGGCCGCTCAGCGGTGCATGCAAGCCGGAGCGCAGGGAATCAAGATAATCATCAAGGGCCGGATCACCGGTTCTGAGATTGCCAGGGTTGAAAAGCTAATGATGGGTCAGGTGCCGTTGCACACACTGCGTGCCGACATTGACTACTCGCTGGCAGAGGCCCACACCGTAATGGGGCAGGTAGGAGTTAAGACCTGGGTCTATCACGGTGAGATTCTACCTCCTCAAGCCGAAGTGGTTGAGGAACTGGACAATATTGAAGTAACAGTACAGGCCGAGGATATCGAGGACGCGCTCGAGCAAGTCGACCTGGAAAATCCCGAATAGGGAACGGACTAGGAGCCACCTATGCTGCAGCCCAAGCGAACAAAATACAGGAAGCACTTTCGTGGCAAGATGCGTGGAAACGCCACCACGGGAAGTTCAGTAGCTTTTGGTGAGATCGGCCTCAAGGCCATGGAAGCTCACTGGATAACCGCTCGCCAGATCGAATCTGCCCGTGTTGCCGTTACCAGGCACCTCAAGCGCGGTGGACAGGTCTGGGTCCGGGTATTTCCGGATAAGTCGGTCAGCAAGAAACCCGCTGAGACCCGCATGGGCGGAGGAAAAGCTGCTGTGGATTACTGGGTAGCGGTGGTAAAGCCTGGCAAGATTCTTTTCGAAGTGGCTGGTGTTCCCCATGAAGAGGCGGTTCAGGCTTTGAAACTGGCCTCACGAAAATTGCCCATTCCTACCAAGACGGTAGTGAGAGATAGATTGGCCGCCGCTGTGGCGAACGGCCTGGCTTAAATTATGCGTGTACATGAAGTAAGAGAACTCAGCAACGACCAGTTGCATGAGGAGTTGGAAAAGGCTGCCAAGGAGCTGATGAACCTCAGGTTCAGCGCAGCAACCAATCAGTTGACCAATACCAACGAACCCTGTGCGGTCAGAAAGACCATCGCCAGGCTCCGGACGGTTATTAGAGAACGGCAGATTCAGGAGGCTGGTTAGTGGCAAGATCCATGCGCAAGGTCCGCGTCGGAGCAGTGGTGCGGACCAACCAAGATAAAACAGCCATCGTTGAGATGGTTTGGAAACAGCGTCATCGCTTGTATCGAAAGCAGATGCGTCGGGTGGCCCGCTTCTATGTCCACGACCCGGAAAACCAATGCCGCCTGGGTGACACCGTGCGTATCGAAGAGACACGACGCATATCCAAGAACAAGCACTGGCGTCTTATGGCCATACTGGACCGGAAGCAGGTCGCTGACGTACGTCCGATCGACGTGGAGACGGACGTAGGTCAGGACATCACCCAGCCGCGTATCGTCGCTGCAGAAGCCAGGGCGGAAGCCTCCGAAGCAGCTGAAGATACGGCAGAAGAAATAACGGAAGAACCCGAAGCCGCCGAAGAACCGGAAGCTGAGGAACCCGAAGAAGCCGATGGCGCCGACGAGCCGGATGAACAGGAAGACGAGGAATGATTCAGACCTATACCCGGCTAAGGGTGGCTGACAATAGTGGGGCCAAGGTAATCCGCCTCATTAACATACCTGGCAGCAGCAAGCGAAAATATGCCCATGTTGGCGATGTTGTCGTCTGCAATGTTAGGGAGGCCGCGCCCAATTCCCCCGTTAGAAAAGGAGAGGTAGTGCGGGCGGTTGTCATCCGCCAGGCCCAAGGCCGACGCAGACCAGACGGCACCTACATCAAATTTGATGACAATGCAGCAGTGCTGATCGGAGAAGACCAAATGCCCAGAGGCACTCGAATATTTGGCCCAGTCGCCCGCGAACTGAGAGACAAAGGCTTTATGAGAATCGTCTCTCTCGCACCTGAGGTTGTCTAATGCGAATCCGCACCGGAGACAATGTGCTGGTCATCGCCGGCAAAGAGAAGGGGAAAACCGGCCGAGTGGAACGCCGATTCCTAGATGAAGATCGCGTGATCGTTGAAGGCGTGAACCTGGTCACACGGCACATGAAAGCCCGCCCAGGCGTTAGCCAATCGGGACGGATCCAGAAAGAGGCCTCAATCCACGCGTCAAACGTATTATTGATTTGTAACAAGTGTAACGAACCGACCAAACCCAAGACTACGTTCTTGGATACCGGCTCGCGAGTACGCAGCTGTACCAAATGCCAGGAAGTTATCGACGATGCTCGATGAAGAAACACAACAACCTGAAGACCTAAACGAGTCCGAAGAAACCTCAGAAGAGACGACCGAAGAAACGGGTGAAACCTCTGAGGCTGAAGAGAATGGAGAAGAGACGGAACAGCAGACCTCAGGTCAGCGACGCCGTGAGCGTGTCGCCGCGCGCGGCGGCAGGGGCGGAGACCAGGTTTTAGAAGCGCCAACAGAACCTCCACCTCCACCCCGTCTCTACGCGCAATTCAAAGAAGAGATAATTCCCAACATGATGCGGGAATTCAACTACGGGAACCCGATGGAAGTTCCCCGGTTGCAGAAGATAGTGTTGAACATCGGTGTGGGCGAAGCCCTGACCAATGGACGAGCCATCGAAGCCGCCACCAGGGATCTGACCGTCATAACCGGCCAAAAGCCCGTTGTGACCGTGGCCAGGAAATCCATTGCCGGTTTCAAGCTAAGGGAAGGCAACCCGATTGGGACTGCGGTGACCCTACGTGGACCCAGGATGTACCATTTCCTAGACCGCCTGGTCAACACCGCTCTGCCCCGTATCCGCGACTTCCGCGGCCTTGCCAGGCGTGGATTGGACGGACGTGGCAATTACACCATCGGTATACGGGAGCAGATTATCTTCCCCGAGATCGATTACAACGAGATTGACAAGATTCGCGGCCTGCAGGTAACTATAGCCACCACGGCCAAGAATGATGCTGAGGCGATACGCCTCTTGGAACTGTACGGAATGCCCTTCATCAAAGACACGGTTGAGGCTTAGGAGAGGCGTCGTTGGCAAAGACATCAATGGTTCAAAAATGGCTTAAAGAGCCGAAATTCCCGGGCAGGGCTTACAACCGGTGCAACCGATGCTTCAGACCCCGTGGCTACATCAGACACGCCGGTCTGTGCCGCATCTGCTTCCGGGAGATGGCCCTCAACGGTGAATTGCCCGGTGTCCGCAAGGCCAGTTTATAACCTGGCATCCGATACCAAGCATAGATAATCGAAGAAAAGCTTTTAACTTCAGGCGGAGAGGGGAGATAGACCTAAAATGCCGGTAACCGATCCATTGGCAGACATGTTGACCAGAATCAGGAACGCGATACAAGTGCGTCATGATTCTGTATCTCTTCCCCATTCCAAATTGAAGTTGGCCGTGGCTAAGATCCTCAAAGAAGAGGGTTTCATCCGCGACTTTGACTTTCCTCGTGGTACCACCCATCCGACCATTCGGATCCATCTTACATACCGTGAAGGTAGGCAACCGGCGATCGCCGGTCTCAAGCGTGTGAGCAAGCCTGGTCTGAGAGTTTACGTAGGCAAGGGCGAGATTCCCCGGGTCTACGGCGGAATCGGCCTGGCCATCGTATCCACCTCCAAGGGCGTTATGGCCGGGCGTAAAGCCTGGCGTGAAGGCGTCGGCGGAGAGCTGCTCTGCTTCGTCTGGTAATTCTGATAGCTCGGTTATTTCGATATGAATGAAGTTAAACAAGAAAAAACACTCTCCCGTATCGGCCGCAAACCCATTCCGGTGCCTAGCTCTGTAACGGTTGAAGTTCAGTACGGCGGAGTCAAGGTCACTGGCCCAAAGGGCACGATCGAACAGAAATACCATCCTGAAGTGCTGGTAAAGGTCGAAGAAGGCCAGGTCGTGGTGGAGCGGCAGTCTGCCAATAAGTTCCACCACTCCCTGCACGGTCTGACCAGAAGCCTGATCGCCAATGCCGTTGAGGGCGTCTCTGAAGGGTTCACCAAATCTCTCGACGTCATGGGCGTCGGTTACAGGTGCTCTGAATCGGGCAAAGGCGTCACTTTGAACGTAGGTTACAGCCATCCGGTTGACATTTTCCCGGAAGGCGACGATGTGACCATCGAGATCGAAGGCAACAACAAAATATTCGTCCGCGGAATCGACAAACAGAAAGTCGGCCAGTTGGCGGCGCGGATCAGAAAGGTCCGGCCCCCGAACGCCTACAAAGAAAAAGGCATCAAGTACTCAGACGAAGTACTTCACTTTAAACCCGGGAAGGCAGCGGCCAGAAAGGCTTAAGAACTTTCTCAACCAGCCCGCTCTAATACATCAACCATGCCGAAAGATAAGAACGCAAAACTTCTCAGACAAATACGACACACGCGCTTGCGGAAAAAGGTGGCCGGTACTCCGGAACGCCCTAGGCTCGCAGTGTTTCGCAGCCTGCGCCACATCTATGCGCAGGTGATCGATGACACCACCGGTCGCACCCTTGTGTCTGCTTCCAGTGGTGAGGCCATCAAGGAAAACGGCGGGCCCATCACTCCCAAGACCGATCTCTCCACCGCTGTGGGGAAGATGGTTGCGGAGAGGGCCAAGGCAGAGGGCATCACCCAGGTCGTCTTCGACCGGGGCGGTTGCAAATTCCACGGACGAGTAAAAGCTCTGGCCGAAGCCACCCGCGAAGCCGGACTTAATTTCTAATAGCAGGTTCATTTAACCGCATAGACTGGGAGGTCTAACCCGCTTATGGTCCAAGCGCCTAACAGGTCATTCAACGACCGAGACAGGGATCGTGGTCGAGGACGAGACGAAGATACCGGAGGATTTTCCGAGAGGGTCGTCTACACTCGCCGTATCTCCAAGGTAGTGAAGGGAGGCCGTCGTCTCCGCTTCAACGCATTGGTCGTGGTGGGAGACGGACAGGGTGAAGTGGGCGCTGGGCTGGGTAAAGCCCTGGTAATCCCAGACGCGGTAAGAAAAGGCAACGCCGTTGCCAGACGAGATACCGTCAAGATTCCGTTACGGGGAAACACTATCCCCCAGCAGATCACCGTTAAGAAAGGGGCCACTATCGTGATGATCAAGCCGGCCCGAGAAGGAACCGGAGTGATTGCCGCTGGCGCTATGCGCGCGATTTTGGAACTGGGCGGTGTGAAAGACGTGGTTGGAAAGTCTCTGGGTTCCAGGAACCCGATCAACATCGTCTACGCCACCATCGAGGCTCTGCGTCAATTGAGAGACCCGGACATCGAACTGGCCCGCAGATTGGGTCGGCCGATGCCTTCGGAAGCACAAGAAGTAATAACCATACCCGTAGCAGAGCCGGACGCCACCGATACCCCCTAAGGGAGAATAAAGGCCAAACTCCCTAACCGGATTGATGGTCGACTGATTATGGCAAAAATAAAGATAACTTGGGTTAAGAGCACCATAGGACGACCGCAGAACCAACGCAGGATCATCGAATCCCTGGGTCTGCATCGTTTGAACCATACCGTGGTCCATCAGGACTCGGCGACCATTCGCGGGATGGTCAACAAAGTAAGCCACCTGGTGAAGGTGGAAATCGCCTAGCTCACCGTCAGAAAACGGCGGTGATGGGCAAACGAAATTCAAGGTTCGGACGCTGGTCCGGTCTGGCTGGTCACTAAACAGGTAATTTGGACGCCTCCAAACGGTTTACCGGTGACCGCGAATGCAACTAGAATTAATCTACACGGCGTAAGAGCACAAGAGGCACGCCCATGATGGAACATCAAGTGGTCCCCAGCAAGGGAGCCCGAAAAAACAGGAAACGTGTCGGTCGCGGTGACGCTGCCGGTCAAGGTAGCACCGCTGGTCGGGGCATGAAGGGACAGAAATCCCGCTCCGGTGGTGGCGTATCCCCTTGGTTTGAGGGTGGTCAATTGCCCTTGATTAAGGGTCTACCCATGAAACGGGGTTTCAATAACCCTTTCAAGACCTACTACTCTCTGATCAAAGTGGAGACTCTTAACTCCTTCGACGTCGGAGAACGTATCACCCCTGAACTCCTACTGGAGCGGGGTTTCTTGCGCAACCTTAACCTGCCGGTGAAGATCGTCGGTGACGGAGAGATCAGCAAGGCAGTGACTGTGGTGGCTTCCAAGTTCACCAAATCTGCCAAAGAGAAGATTGAAGCAGCAAAAGGGACGGCGGAGGAAACTTCGGCGTAATGATGAACGCCGAGGTCCAAGCCGGCAAATTTCCTAAACTGATTCAAGCGGCGGTAGACGCATTCAGTCTCCCTGACCTGCGCGCAAAAATCCTCTTCACCTTGGCAATCCTGGCCCTATATCGGTTTATTGCCCACATACCTCTCCCGGGTATCGACCAGGGGCAGCTTGATAACCTCTTCAGGAACAATGAACTCCTTGGATTCTTAGATCTGTTCAGTGGTGGCGCTCTCAGCCGTATGAGCATCGTAGCTTTGGGCGTGTTCCCATATATCACGTCTTCGATCATCATCCAGCTGCTAACCCCGGTTATCCCCCAGCTGCAGGATATGGCCAGAGAAGGCGAGGCGGGTCGGGCCAAGATGAACCGAATCACCCACTGGATCACCATCCCCATCGCCTTTGCTCAAGGGTACGGACAATTGGTCCTCTTGGAACAGAGCAATGTCATCGCCGATGTGGGATTCACCGGCGATGCCTTGCTGCCCACTGTAGCTGCTCTGTTCACCATAGCCGCCGGTACCATGTTCTTGGTCTGGCTTGGCGAAATGATCACTGAACGGGGTATCGGTAATGGTATCTCCCTCATGATCTTTGCTGGCATCGTAGCCGGATTCCCAAGGTTGCTGACCCAGGGATTCCTGGACCGGGATAACGTGTTGGGTATCGGTTTCTTCGCTCTGATCGGCGTGATAATCATCGCCTCTATTGTGATGTTCAACGAAGCCCACCGCCGCATCCCTGTGCAATACGGCCGAAGTATATTCAGGGGCGGTAGGATGTACCGTCAAAGCGGCGCTACCTATCTACCATTGCGCATAAATTCGGCGGGTATGATTCCGTTGATCTTTGCCTTTTCCATCGTGATTCTGCCTGGAACGATAGCGACGTACTTTGCGACCAACACCACATTTGTCGGTGATATAGCAAACTTCTTTGCAGACTTGCTGATACCGACCTCGCCTATCTATTGGGTGATGGTGTTCGTTCTGGTGGTGATGTTCACCTTCTTCTATACGCTGGTTGTGTTCAATCAGCAGCAACTGGCTGAAAACCTGCAGAAGAACGGCGGGTTTGTATTGGGTATCCGGCCTGGTAAACCAACCCAGGACTATCTGAATAAAGTGATCGTCCGAATCACGCTGGGCGGCGCGTTGTTCTTGGGTACCATCGCGATTATGCCTTATATCGCGTCGCTTATCACCGATGTTCAAGCAATATCTCTGAGCAGCACCAGCCTCCTGATCATGGTGGGTGTCGGCTTGGATACCCTTCGTCAGTTGGAAGCCCAGCTGATGATGCGGAATTACGAAGGGTTCCTGAGATAACATGGCTCAGGGATTGCGATTGGTGTTGTTCGGCCCTCCGGGTGCCGGGAAAGGTACGCAGGCGCAACTGCTGCGCGAGCGTTTCAACCTGACCCACATCAGCTCTGGAGACTTATTTCGGCACCATCTTGGACAGGGAACCCCCCTTGGTCTAAGAGCCAAGGAATACATGAACCGAGGGGAGTTGGTTCCCGACGAAGTGACCATCGATATCATCCTGGACAAGGTGATGTCGATTCCCAACGACGAAGGGTTCATCCTGGACGGTTTCCCCAGAAACCCCAACCAGGCTGATGTACTAGAGAAGAAACTGACCGCTGAATCCAGAAACCTGGATAAGGTGGTTCATATCGATGTATCGGAAGACGAGCTGGTGCGGCGGCTGGGCGGACGTTATATCTGCCGGACCTGTCAGTCGTCCCACTCCATCGGCGAAGGCAGGGATGCTGGCGCCAAGAAATGTGAACAATGCGGCGGCGAACTCTATCAGAGAGACGACGACGCCCCGACAGCGGTCATGAAAAGAATCGAAGTCTATAACGTAGAGACCACTCCGGTCCTCGGTTTCTACCGAGAGCGAGGGGTTCTGGTGGACATCCACGGAGACAACCCTGTTGACGAGGTCAACAAATTGGTTATGACGGCTCTGGTTTCCGTTATGAAACCAGATTCCTAGAACAGAGGACCGATGCTTGGGAGGTCAGCAATTGAAGATGGGTTCCCAAGATAATCTTTCAGGAGTAGAATACACAAGGTGAACCGCGGCCAAAAACCAAAGACCGCCTCTAATTCGCCGTCCACTTACTCTGGAGGGGTTACTATAAAGTCGCCCCACGAACTGGACTCGATGCGTCGTGCCGGTGGAATAGTCGGCAACGTATTGGACTTGTTGAAGGCAGCTGTAGAGCCTGGAATGACCACGCTGGACCTAGACAAGATTGCGAATAAAGAGATATTGCGTCAGGGAGCCAAGCCCAGTTTCATGGGTTATCAGGGCTTTCCGGCCAGTATATGTGCGTCGGTAAATGAAGAGATCGTACACGGCATACCCAGTAAACGGGTGTTGTTGGAGGGCGATATTGTCAAAGTAGACGTTGGTGCGACCATTGAAGGTTTCATCGGCGACGCTGCGGTGTCCATACCGGTGGGTGAAGTGACACCTGAAGCCACCGAGCTTATGGACCACACGCGGATCAGCCTTGAAGAAGGTATCAAAGCGGCTCAGCCCGGCGGGCGGGTCGGTGATATAGGTGCTGCGGTGCAGGCTTACGGTGAAAGCCGGGGCTACGGCGTAGTGAGGGAGTTCGTGGGTCACGGCATAGGCCGGTTCCTCCACGAAGATCCCCAGGTGCCCAACTACGGGCAGGCGGGCATGGGTCC
>CAYVIG010000046.1:0-13337 GCA_964451445.1 uncultured Dehalococcoidia bacterium | reverse complement strand
TTATATGCCCTGTATCATCTGCGTGGGCTCGGATATAGGGTTCGGGTCTATGAGCAAGGTGGAGATGTCGGCGGTACCTGGTATTGGAATCGCTATCCTGGTTGTCGATGTGATATCGAAAGCCTTGAGTATTCATTTTCCTTCGACGAGAAACTCGAACAAGAATGGAAGTGGCCGGAACGGTATGGCACCCAACCCGAAATACTACGGTACGTCAACCATGTTGCTTACAGACATAACCTGCGCAAAGACATTGTCTTCGATTGTCAGATTACGTCTGCGACGTTCAACGATGAGGCGAACCAATGGGAGCTCTTCACGGGCGATGGACAACATATAACTAGTCGGTTCTGCATCTTAGCCACCGGCAACCTGTCGACACCGCGAGTTCCAGAATATGAGGGTTTAGATACATTCCAAGGGAAGTGGTATCACACCGGGCAGTGGCCTCATGAGGGCGTTGATTTCACTGGTCTCCGAGTAGGCGTTATCGGAACTGGCGCCTCCGGAGTTCAATCCATACCTATCATCTCCCGACAAGCAAGTCATCTCGATGTATTCCAGCGGACCCCACAATTTTCGCTGCCAGCCCGTAACGGTCCAATGGATGGCGAGAAAGAGGCTGCGCACAAAGCCAACTACCGGTTCCTCCGTGACGCTGCCTTCGATACGCCTTTCGGCATAGCAGGTTATCCTCCACCAACGCAGTCGGCACTAGATGTGTCGCCTGAAGAGCGGCAGGCATCTTACGAGGAAAAGTGGGCCGAAGGAGGTAGTATCAGCTTCCTTTACACATACAAGGACCTCCTTATCAACAAGGATGCTAATGATACCGCAGCCGATTTCGTGCGCGGTAAAATTCGGCAGATCGTAAAGGATCCGAAAATAGCAGAGAAACTTATTCCGTACGACCATCCGATCGGAACCAAGCGCTTGATTCTCGACAGCGGATACTTCGAGACCTACAACCAAGATAACGTCACTCTGGTCGATATTCGTGAAACCCCAATAGAGCGATTCACTCCGGAGGGATTGAGGACAGTCGACGGGGCCGATCACGAGCTCGACGCGGTAGTTTTCGCAACCGGCTTCGATGCGATGACAGGGGCTCTGCGCAATATCGAACTGGACAATGGAGCTGGCCTTACCATCAAGGACAAATGGTCGAATGGGCCACGTTGCTTCATGGGGTTGGCTATGGCTGGCTTCCCGAATCTGTTTATGATCACTGGACCCCAGAGCCCGTCCGTAAAGACTCAGATGATCCTGGCTGGACAGCAGCATATTGAGTGGATAGGCAATTTTCTTGAATATATGCGACTGAACGGATTGAACCGATTCAATGTTGAACAGCAGGCTGAGGATGCCTGGGTACTACACAACAATGACATCGCAGACTCGACGCTTTATCCGCTCGCAAACTCTTGGTATGTTGGCGCTAACGTTCCGGGCAAACCCCGCGTATTCATGCCGTACGTTGGGGGATTCGACCGTTATAAGAGAGCCTGTGACGAATTAGCGCAAAATGGTTACACGGGCTTGCAACTAAGTAATATCGACCGGACGTTAGATGCGGCCGATTGAGTCAGTTCGCGTGCAACGCTTATGGTGGACGGCCTAACATCGAATAGGATGTCTGTTGTCGGATATTGTTCTAATACGGGAAAACCCCACTTTCGTCGGTGTTAATTACTTCCCCAATATGAAAACCGTCCATGGTACTTGGCTCACTATTTTCTAAACCAAGATCCGACGGGACGCAAGTACAAGGAACGCTCCAGCCAATAAAAATACCCGATTTATACGACTGACAGAGAATCAGTGGATCATTTTCTCTGCCATACGTTCCAATTCTTCACCCATTTTCTCTTCGGTATCGCAATGAGGTGCCCATGCAGATACTCTAAGAGCTCCTGCGTTCAGAAAATCTTCAACCTGCTGACGACTAGTATCAGGCGCTTGACCGAATACAGAGATCGTAAGGGAACCGGGTTCTCGCCCTCGTTCTGCTTCGAGAGTTTCCAGGATTTTCTTACTCTCCAGAATCTGGTCGGGAGTAGCTCGATTCGGTAGCCAGCCGTCACCCCACCGAGCCACCCGCTGGAGCACGTTCTTAGCGTTTCCTCCGAGCAGAACCGGTGGATGAGGTTTTTGTACTGGCTTGGGATTGCAGTAGACTGGTGGGAAGTCATAATACTGCCCGTGGTATTCAGCCTCGTCCTTAGTCCATAATTCCTTTAACGCTTCCACTGCCTCACGGGTCTGGGTCCATCTGTGATCGAAATCGCCGCCCATCATAGTGGTCTCTTCGCGATTCCAGCCAGCGCCGATCCCGAATATAAACCTACCCTGGCTATGACGATCGAGGACTGAGATCTCTTTAGCCAGTATCAATGGATTTCGTTCCGGAACCAATGTTATACCCGTAGCTAACTTAATTCTGCTGGTGACAGCAGCAGCCATAGCTAATGAGATATATGGTTCGGAGAAATGAGCATATGTCCATGGAATTTCTCCACCTGTGGCGGGAAACGCACTTTCACTCGTTACCGGGAGAATCGGATGTTCGTGATACCAAATGGATTCAAAGCCGAGTTCTTCGGCTTTTTGGGCTATAAAAGCAGGATTCAAAGTGTAGGCAGGTAAGGGCACAATTATCCCTACTGACATTGTTGACTCCTTATATCTAGATATATCTGATCATCGAAATGGACGAAACAGATCTATAATGCCAGATTATCTAAATCAGGCTCTACCTGTGCTGTCGTTACAACGTGGCCGCAAACGTCTCCTAAGGAGGCCTGTCGATTCCACAAACTATTCAAGCCGATTTAGCGGTTGAAGTAAGGTTCGTCCACCTCAGTTAGATTCCTTCCTTGATCCAGTCGGCGACTTTTTCAGCAATCATGATAGTGGTTGCGTTGGTGTTTGCCCGAATTACGTCGGGCATGATTGATGCATCAACTACCCTCAAATTATCGATTCCATGGACATGACTGTATTGATCTACTACCGCCATCGAATCAGAAGCAGGGCCCATCTTGCAGGTTCCTGAAGAATGGTGTTGCGTGTAAGCATTTCTTAGCAGCCAATCATCCATCAGATCGTCGGATTGAAGGTCACTATCTGTGGGGTTCAGCCGCTCGATGATGTATTCCTTGAATGGGCTTTCCGCAGCAATCTCTAAAGCCATACGAAGTCCATGGCGCATTTGCTGCCTGTCGTATGGGTCGGACAAATAATCATAATTTATATCGGGTTGTTGACCGGGGTCGGTTGATGCAAGGCGAACCCTACCTTTTCCTCTAGCGTTCTGCAAAGCGAAACTAATACCAAAATGGAAGTCGTCTGATTCGATAACTACACTTGATGGAGCATGCTCGCTCGACATCAGTATGGGACTGATTTGTAAATCAGCCTCTGTTGGAGACCCTTCAGGACTAATCCGTAGGCCAATCTGTATATTGGGGGCGTCAATATCTGGCGGCTCAGAATCACCCTTAAACAATGCAAACGCCGCTGGATGGTCTCGGAGATTTTCGCCTACCCCTGGCAATTCGTGCAAAGTCTCGATTCCGAGTTCGTCTAGATGAAATTTCGGACCAATTCCTGACAACAAGAGCAATTGAGGTGAAGCGATCGCTCCACTTGATACGATCACTTGATCCGACTCTACGGTAAATACTTCTCCGCCGCTTTCGGCGGTCACACCAACCGCACGCTTTCCCTTCAAATTTATTCTGTGTCCAACTACATTTCCTTTGACAGTTAGATTCAGACGATGGCGGGCCATCGACAAGTACGTTAAAGCTGTACTCATTCGCACCCCATCGATGTTGTTCAAAGGACGTGGGGCCACACCATTGGTCTCAGGGTGGTTATGGTCTGGGTGAGCGGGATATCCAAGGGATACACATGCATCGTAGAAAGCACCGAAATACGGTAACCATTCTTCTCTTTTGTATCTCCTCACCGGTATTGGACCATCATTACCGTGGAAGTCACCGCCAGGGAAATCGAGGTCATTTTCTAATTTTTTGAAATATGGTAAAACGTTAGCAAATGACCATTCATCGTTATCCCATTTAGCCCAATTGTCGTAATCTTCAGGTATTCCTCGAAATAAGACCTGGCCATTAATCGAACTAGAGCCGCCAGTGGTCTTACCCCTAGGAATGATGATTTGTTCTGATTGTCTTGGGGTAGCTGTTGCCGTATACCCCCAGCTATGTGGGCCGTATGCAGATCTCCACATATTGTTGCCTAACTTAACATCATCGGGTAATAGGTTGAATTCAGGGTAATCAGGTCCCGCTTCTAATAAAAGCACGGACACGTCCGGATTCTCCGTGAGCCGCGACGCCAGAGTGCAACCTGCCGAACCAGCTCCGACAATAATAAAATCGTATTTCATGATCCCCCTAGATTAGCTTACTTAAGTATTTCGAGTACATCTTAAAAGTTGGTTCTAGGCCAAGTCTACTTGAAGTCGCCAAATTTGGAGTTTCAAGAACCTAGACGACGATGACCATTAGGACATGCACACGATCATTTACAAGAAAAAGTCCAGAAAAACATCTGGACTTTTCGCGGTCGGCGGGTATTGCCTCGATCAGGCGTAGTGAACGCCTTTATGTTGACGCTAGTAACTGGGATATCTAAGGGCCACTATATTCGAACCGAGCAGTGTTAGCCGATTTCCCAGAGTATTCAAAACTCAGATCGGGATCTGTAAGTTTGAGAATAGTCGAACGTCTAACATTAATCGGCCCTGTAAAAAATGGAACCGCCATCCCAGTAACTTGTGTATCCAAATCTCCTGCCCCTGGTATTGGGGAGGGAATTTTTTCCGAAGCTGCTTGCAAGACACCATCAATAGTTACTGTGTGTTCACCGTCTATTGTTTCAAATTTAATTGGCACGATTTTAGGCGGTATCGCGTTACCGACCAGGCCACTGAAAGCTTCGAACCAACCTCCTGATTGGCCAGACAGGATGTTACCAATTGCTTCTGCCTGAGGCTGGGTGGCCTCCTGGTCGAGGTAGATGCCTAGTGTCCAATTTCCTTCGAAGGGCTTACCTGGTATCTGAATGTAGAGCACAACGTTGACACCACCTAATTCGGTATTGCCATATTTGCCTTCCTCTATCCGGAGACACAAAATCGCCTCACACGGTAGTTTACTTGGATCGCCTCCATAATTACACGGGCAGACTGTATTGCAGCTGCACATCTCCATGATGTCGCCTTTCATTTGCCAAGATGTTGTAGTCGTCATAGATTTAATCCTGCAGTCGGATATTATTCCCAAGCTAACGGTAAATATAATACAACAATCGTCGTTGATCTAGATGGGTTTTATAAGATTCCATATGACAGTCAGACACCGTCTACGATAATCGCTGAACTGTCAGCAGAATCGAATCGCTGCTTAATGATAGCCTGATATTCGGGTGAGTCGTAAAACTGCTTGGCCCGTTCATAGCTCTCGAATTCCACGACGACCACCCCGGAAGGTTTCCAATCTCCGTCTAAGGATTCAACGTTGCGGCTATTAAGGAGGAATTTAGCTCCGTATTTGGCGAACGTGGTACTGGCAGATCTCTGGTAGGCCGCAAAAGCATCTGGGTCATTGACGCAATCTAATGTAGCGATGATGTAGCCGGGCATTGCGGGACTCCTACTATCGGGTTGGAAGAATTTAAGAGAGAATGACGGTAGTTCACACGCCCACCGTAACGCCACTCGGATGTCTTAGGCATTCTACATTAACCGCTGGTTCCACATTCTGGGCAAAACATCGAGTACTCCTAGTTAATATGACGTCAGAGATTATTCTGCGTTTGGGAGACAGGTTGGAGGGTAGATTTTCTATTTTTCGCCACCCAAATCCGCCCGTCAACTCCAATGACTACAAGCATATATTAAAACCCTGACCACTACTCTACATTAAGGGCCAAAACGCGAAACCTATCCAGAAACCACACTTGGATAACAGAAATAGGAACAGTTTTGATCCCATTCTTTTTGTTTCTTAAACAGGTTAATCCTAGGTCTTACTCACCAATTCATGAACATTGGCGTCACTCCTTTTTGGTATTCAATACTGATAACGGGAGGTCGAGCACATAAACTGCCTATCGGTGAGAGATGTGCCGCCGGAACGACGCCAAAGCGAGTGTCTACTCGATTAACTTGTTAAGGGTGAAGAACTCATGAATATATGATGGCTTGGTAATCCATGGGTATATGGCCGAAAAGCTGCTTACCATCGTCTCTTTGGATTGGCAGCCCCTTGATGTGGTTGATGCCTTCACAATGCCGGGTTATTGTTCACAGGATCCAAATTGGTACATGTTCAGGTAAATCACGTTGACCTGGGAAATACCGACGGAAAGGAAAATAGAATGAAAACACAAATCGCAAGGGCCATGTTCCAGGTGTACGAGCCGATTGTCCTCACGGCTTATGGAGCGCCAGAGATGCAGGCTATCTGCGAGCAGCTTGGGCTTAACCAACATCGCATGAGCTACTATGCGGTACGGTCGGCCGCATTGGGTCCGGTGTCAGCTGAGGTTGTCTCGGCAACCTTTTATCACCACCCCGTGGAGATGGTTTCACCTGCAATCCCGCTTGCATGGAGCATCGCGAGTCCGGAAAGAATTGTAGCCGCACGTTTCGAGGCGGTGGGTCAGGCGCTGCGACGACTGCTTGCCCAAAAGATTGGATCCCCTGACATTTCCGAGGCAATTGGATTGGTACGTGAGGCTGTAACGGGTTGTTCTATTGCCGGTCGGCCGTTATTCGCAGCGCACGCAGCACTTCCATGGCCGAGCGAGCCGCACGTTGCTCTGTGGCACGGTCTCAATCTATTCCGTGAACATCGCGGTGAAGGACATACCAGCGCAGTTATGGCGGCTCAGCTCACGCCCCAACAAACGGCGCCCTTGCTGATCGCGGCTACGGGGGAGGCTCGAGACGGTCGCAGCTGGCGTTGGCCGGATGATGTCTGGAACCAAGCGGTTGCTGACTTGCGAGAACGAGGCTGGCTAGATGATGCTGGTGGACTGACAGATGAAGGCCATGCAGCTCGAAATCACATCGAGGAAGAAACCGATGGCTTAGCCCTCGGTCCTTGGTTACAACTCGGTGAAGAACGCACCCATCGCCTGTGGGCCCTTCTACGGGATCTGTTGCAAGTGATTCTTGATCAGAACGGGTTGCAACGACTTAGAACCCCCATTGGACTCAACTGGCCAGCGCAGTGGCCGGGCTAACCACGTGAAGGCCCAAGGTTCATTCATCCCTCAGGTATCCCGCACTTTTGGACTTTAATCGCAGGTATAGGATTAGCTACGTTAATGGAATTGGGGTCGAGTCCATCCTAGCCAATAATTCGACAGCCTAATGTAACCAATTTTCAGAAAATACCTCGTCTCGTTCTTCAACTACACGGCCGCCGTAGTGAGATGGTGAATGGGGTTTTGTTAGTGGCCGTTTGTCTGAGTCCCATTCATGGCCGCACTTCTTACAACGCCACTCAGGAGCCTTAGTCGTTCGGTTATAACCGTTGGTTCCACATTTTGGGCAAAACATGAGTTTCTCCTAGTTGAGGGCTAGTGATATGGAAGTTAGGTAGTGCATGGTTAATACGCAAATGCCGCACTGCATACCATATCACTACGGAGTTATCGGAGTGGACTTTACTGGTGCTGTAAACATTCCGGCCAAGTACCTAAAAGATTAAGCATCAAAGCCTAATATTTCCGAAATCACAGTCCATAGTCCTAGGCTGAGTTCGGTGTTTCCAGAGAAGAATCCGACGGCCCATTCCAGTGGCATGCCCAGCGATACGGCCAACGCATCTTCCAGCACGTTGCTAAATTCCAGCAACCATGAACCGACAGGGCGCGCCCAGATGGTTCGCCGGTCAAACAAAAAAGAGGACAGGTTTTGAGCTTATCTCTTTTACTTCTTAAGTAGGTGAATTCTAGGCCTTACTCGCCATTGTTTGAACACTGGGATTAGCGTTCATTGATAAGCGCGACCGGTAATGGGGGATCAAGTGTATATTGGCTAAGTTCAATTCATCCTCGCCAATACTTCACGGAATCCCTTGAACTCGATTGCAAATCGGTCTACGTAATAAATCGAGAGGACATAAGCATCTTCCGACATGCTCTGTATAATCAGGGAAACGCTCAACTAGTGTTCGGGGTCTAAGATACATGAAAACCACAGCGGAAGTAGTCGTGATAGGCGGAGGGGTTATCGGAACCAGTCTGCTCTTCAACCTGGGCCGACTGGGCGTTACCGATACTTTGCTGGTGGAAAAGGATGTGCTGGGCTCAGGGTCCACGGGCCGGTCCCAGACGATGTGCCGGATGCACTATTCCAACCCGGTAACGGCCATCATGGCCTGGGAGAGTCTCGGCATATTCACACATTTTAGAGAAATGGTCGGAGGCGAATCGGGATTTGTCGAGACGGGATACTTGTTGGTAGCGAATGAGGACGACCGTGGCAGTCTGGAACGCAATGTAGCCATGGAGCGCCAACTGGGAATCGACACCAAGCAGATTACCGCCGACAACCTGCGGGACATCGCTCCCATGGTCTCTGTCAGCGAAGGCGAAGTCCTCGCCTGGGAACCCCAATCAGGGTATGCCGACGCACACATGGTGACAACGTCCTACGGTATCCGGGCTAGGGAGATGGGCTCCGAGATTTCTCTCAAGAACGCGGCCACGGGCATCGAAATAGAGAACGGTAGGGTCAACGCCGTCACCACGGAACAAGGCCGAGTGGAAACTCCCGTGGCGGTGGTGGCTTCAGGCCCATGGTCCAAAAACGTCTTGGCTAAGGTCGATGTTGACGTGCCGCTTGTGCCGGTGCGGCATCAGGTGGCTTCCCTTAGCCGCCCGGTAGAAAACCTTGTCTTGCCCCCCATGGTAAGTGATATCGCTCTGTCCTTTTCATTCCGTCCCGACGGCCCCGAACAGTCCATAATGGGGTTTGGCCCAGCCGAAGAAGTCGACTTGGAGACTTACAACCAAGGGGTAGACCTTGAGGTCATGGCGGGTGCCCTGCATTGCTTAGCCCAGCGGATCCCGGGAATGGCCGAGGCCGAATTTCGTCGTGGCTGGTCGGGTTTGTTCACCACCACCCCAGACTGGCATCCAATATTGGACGCGGTGCCGGGAATCGAGGGGCTTTATTGTGCAATAGGGTTCAGTGGCCACGGTTTCAAGCTCTCTCCCATGGTCGGCGTCACCATGGCAGAACTTATCGTGGACGGGAAAGCTAGCTCTGTGGACATCTCGCCCCTACGTTTCACCCGTTTCCACGAGGGTGACCTCTTAAAGTCGAGTTACCGTCACCAAGTTCTTGCCTAACCGGTACGAGGTTATTCCTAATCAAGTGACCGCTCATTCGCGTTTCCAGGTCTCCAATGACCTTCCTTTTCCGTTTGATTCTTGTCGGACCCATCACCGTCGAGAAGGCTGTTTAGAGCGTCAAGAATTCACCTCAATATCGACTAGATACTATTCTCGCACCGATGGGTTTAGAGATTTAATACAGTTAATGAGAGAATCAGTTAGGGTACGTTGATGACCGACGACCTGTAAATTTAGTCGGTCATGATCAGGAGCAAGATCAGGTATACATGTGAGAGTAGTAGTAACAGGAGGCACGGGCCTACTTGGTAAGGCCTTGATATCCCAACTGGTCATTCAGGGGGATTCGGTCGCAGTTCTTACTAGAGACGTACAAAATGCGAAAAAAATTCTTCCATTGAGCGTTGATGTGTTTCATTGGAACTCTTCTGGATGTATGCCTCCGCCAGAAAGTCTGCGACAATCGGATGTTGTTGTCCATCTTGCGGGAGAATCAGTGCAGGGCAGATGGACTAAAACAAAAAAAGACCAAATACTTCAAAGTCGAGTATTGGGTACGAGTAGCCTTGTTTCGGCACTAAAGTCGATGGATAACCCCCCGCTTAAGATGGTATCCGCTAGTGCTGTGGGTTACTACGGCGACCGAGGAGATGAAAAACTTACAGACTATTCAGTACGTGGTCACGGTTTCCTATCCGACGTGGTAGATAGATGGGAGCGTTCTTTGGAACCACTCGCTGAAGTCGGAATTCAAAGCACGTCACTCAGATTGGGTTTGATTCTAAGTGACCGAGGAGGTGCTTTAAAAAAGCTTTTGTTGCCATGGAAGTTAGGCTTGGGATTCAAAATTAGCGATGGGTCTCAGTGGTGGCCTTGGATCCACGTCGATGACGCTGTAGGTATAATCAACCACGCTATAAGATCAGACATCCCAACCTTAGCAATAAACGCGGTTGCCCCAGAGGAAAACACCCAAACCCAATTTGCGAACACTTTAGCTAATGTGTTGAGTCGGCCTAGGGTATTTCAAGTTCCTGCACTCTTGTTGCAAAAACTAATCGGTGAGATGTCGTGTGAACTAATATCTAGTCGTAGGGTAATAAGTAGTAATAGTGGTTATCAGTTCTTATTTCCTTCGCTGTGTCAAGCGTTAACCGATCTTATCCAGAGAGCCCGGCGTAATCAGAATGGTTTGAAAATATTCCAAACTGAAATGTGGGTTGATGCGGCAATCGACGAGGTATTCGAGTTCTTCTCAGATCCTGCTAACTTGGAAGAGATCACCCCATCTTGGCTAAATTTCAAAATCATGTCTCCACAACCACTAAGCGTTGGTTTAGGAGCCACTATAGATTACAAGCTCCGTGTTCACAGGATCCCGATCAGATGGCAATCAGAAATTACCGAATGGGACCCTCCACAATTATTTGTGGATGTACAGAATAAAGGCCCGTATCGTCATTGGGAACATACTCATGAATTCCAGGCATTAGGAGGGCGAACTTTGGTCAGGGATACCGTGAGTTATAAATCACCTGGTGGGTCAATTGTTGACAAATTATTCGTACGGCAAGACATAGAACGTATATTCAGTTATCGGCAACGCAGATTAAATGTGTTACTGAACAACAAACTGATATCAAAGTGATCATTGACTTTGGGCACTACTAATCACCTGCAGTATGAAAGAAGAGTAAGTTTTGTCACCGAAAATACTTATGCTGGTATCTATGATCCCTGTTGCTAGGACATCCAGTTCTAAATAGATGCCCCATGCTCGGTGAACCGACAAGACGCATCCAGAAGGTGTGTCTGTCTAATAACAAATAGGACCGGTTGAGAATCGGTCCTATTTGTTTGACGGGCATTTTATAGTTCTTACTAGCTATTACAACGAACATTGGAATGTCTGTCCGGTGGTGCTTATAACTATAAAGCCATCGCGTTTAAGTGTACGGCTGTAGTTCCACCTCATGAAGCGCTGGAACAACTTCCTCTCCCAACAATTCCAAAGATCGCATGACATCTTTATGTGCGATGTTGCCGTCGCTGCCGATCAAGATCAGGTACCCAGGACTTAGTTTCTGCACGGTGTCCTTGAGTTTCGCGATTACGGTTTCCGGGCTGCCTACCACAACTGCGTTCACGTCCTGCAAGTCTTGGTAGGTCATGGGAGGACCGCCGCCTCCCCCCAAGCGTCTTGTTGACATTTGGCTGGCAACACGGGATTGATATCCGGGTGGGTCCACGTGTTCGACCGGGCCGCGCATCCTGTGCTGTTGGGCCCAGAGAAATCCCCTACCGATCTCTTGGGCTTTTTCGTCGGTGTCTGCGACCAGAGCGCGCACCTGGTATCCGAAGTGTTTAGGGCCAGGTGTGAAACCGACTTCCTTAGCGGTGTCGATGTAGACCTTTTTGAGCTCTTGGGTCAGGCCAATCAGCGCGCCAAGATTCATGTAGGCGTATTGGTGTTTCGCCGCCCAGATAACGCTCTCCGGGCTGCTTCCACCCGGGAACCAGACCGGTGGATGGGGTTTCTGGTACGGCAGAACCCAAGGATTTACCACGCGCCGTTGGTAATACTGGCCTTCAAACCGAAATGGGCCGGGCTCAGTCCAGCATTTGATTATGAGGTCGTGGGCCTCTTCAAACCGGTCTCTGTTCTCGGTGGGCGAGATACCGGCCTGCAGCGTCTCGACAGCACCACCTCGGACGAATCCGGAGATAAGCCGCCCTTGAGAATAGCAGTCAAGCATGGCCAACTCCTCGGCCATGCGCACCGGGTCGTTTATGGGGATGATGTTGCCCAGAATAGCGATGCGCACTTTCTTCGTTAGTCTAGTAATCACCGCTGCGTCGATGTTGGCCGATGGCTTCATGTTCCAATAGGCGGCGTGGTGTTCATTGGTCATGATGCCGTCTAGTCCAGCCTCATCCGCCAGGGCATACTGTTCGTGGTACTGATTGTAGAGAGTGTGCGCTTTTTGAGGGTCGAAGTAGCTGTTGGGGAAGCCTAGCCGGCCTGAGTCGTATTTCTCCAGATCTTCTTCCCGCACGTGGGTATAAGGCTGCTGAGAGTGGAAAAAGACTTCAACTTGGTCGTTCATAACAAAACGTCCTGATATAGGGTCGTCTGGTCAGGATGAAGCCTAGTATAGCATCAACGATAAGTGCGAGTGGGAATGGGAGATCGAGTACATCATGGCCAGACAGTCACAGTGCCTTGGAACTAACTGATCTTCATCCATTCTCGAGTTAGCTAATGAGGCGAGTCTGTAACTGGCATCAGTTGAAGCCATTTGGGGTAAGTCGTTAGTAGGACAAAATCTGTAATATTTATCCCAGCCTGTATCTTTTAACCGAAAACACCATGGAGCCGTGAAATCTCCCCGTTCATCGAAGAGGTTTTCGTAGTATCTAGATTATAGAAGTCGATTTAAGTGCTAATTCAAACAGCCATTACTTGTCTGAAATAAATATTTAATCCAACACTTTATTTAAATTATCTGGTTCAAAGGTATTCGTTCATTTGTATTAACAAAGAACCATTTTCCATTGGAATGTAACCTTTCACCAGTTTTCTTATTCCTAGGTACAAAGAAAACCAGAACTTCTAAAGCATTTCTCCTTATAAATTTAGCTTTTTCACTTTTGTTTTCACTTGGTTCATAGAATTCAATCTCTTCCAATTCTTGGCGTGTAACTAATGCTGGTCTACCTTCATACGGAGGGCCTGGTAAGCAAATTGGGTAGTACCCTTCCCCAAACCTCACTACCCATCTTTTATCTTTCAGGAGGCAGAAACTTTTCTTCTTATCGACGGGACTATGAAACCCTTTAGCCGCGGACAAGGAGAATTATCCCTGATATTAAAAGCATGGTCGTGATTATCCAGGGAAACACTTTTTCTGGAACACGTCTTAAAATGAATCGGCCCA
>CAYVIG010000045.1:0-13413 GCA_964451445.1 uncultured Dehalococcoidia bacterium | reverse complement strand
GTTGCCACCGAATTTAGCGAACATGTCCCGCCAGACTCCGGTCATCAGATACATTCCCGCTATGATTATGGCCCCGCCAAGAATCCCAGTTAAGATATTTGAGGTTTCAAAGGCCTGAAACATGAGCCAGAAGCCCAAAGCTAAAACGGCATAAGCGCCAACCCTGGGGAATATCCCGCCTTTCATCATACGCCTCGCCATCCTTGGGTTTCATTGTTAGGACACCACGCGTAGGCTTTAGTGGCCTATATAAAAATAAACCGGGGCAGACGAATTTACGCTGCCCCGGTTTGCGACTCTATCTTGTCGCCCAGATTAAAGCCTAGCGTTTTATGCCCAGTGTCTCGGGCATGTCGCCGATGGCTGTGTGTACAGTCCGTTTCGCAGGTGTGCGGAACTGTACCGGAGTGTTCTCGATCTGCGGCTCGACCAGCAGATGGACGAATACGGGGCCTTCTGCGGTCAATGCTTCGTCGATACCATTGGTCAAGTCTTCCAGGTTGTCAAAGCTGAAGACCTTGGCATAACCAGCCGACTGGGCCATGGTCTCCCAGTCCACATCTTCGCTACCGGGGATCGGCTGGCCGCCGGTGACACAGTATGCATTGTTGTTGAACAACACGTGGACCAGGTTCTTTGGGGCCTTGTTGGTAATAGTCACCATGGCTCCAAGGTTCATCAGCAAGCTGCCATCGCCGTCCAGGCAGAGAATCTTGCGGTTAGGCTGGGCCAGTGCCAGGCCCAAGGCCACGTTGGAAGCCTTGCTCATGGCGCCAGAAACAGGGAAGTCCAATTTCTCGTTTGAAGTGATGGTGGGCAGACCGAAATTGACGTTGTTGGCGTTCATGGTGGCCACGAAAATCGCCTCGTCTCGCTTGCTGTCCAGAAGCTTAACTGCGTCTGTGTTGTCAATCATTCAATAATCTCCGTTAGATTGCCGTCCGGTGGCTATAGTCCCGGGCATGTATACCAGTCAGGTTACTTGGTTGTTAAGTGCTGGGACCGAATTCGGTGCCTACAAGAACGGCCACCGGTTTGGATGTGCGCTCGGCCTCTTCGATGGCGAGGCTGATGCGGTCGGCATCGTCGTCGGTCTCGATCAGATAGTAGTTGATGCCCCAGGCGTGGAGGATGTGTTCGATGAATCGGGCGGCGGAGTCGCGAGTGAGACCGTGGCGCATCCAACCGCGATAGCCTACCAACATGACCAGGGGTTGGTTCACGTCCAGACCCAGTCCGCGGATCGAGTCTCCGGCCTCAAAGATACCGGTATTCTGAATTAGGACTATCGGTCGCTTGCCGCCAACCCAGAGACCGGCGGCGATGGCCATGGTCTCGCCTTCGCGGCAGACTGGAACTAAGTCTAAAGAAGGCTCGTTGTTCAGCAATTGGTACATGAAGTTGGTCTCGCTATCTGGAAGCCAGACAACGTGGCTGATGCTGTTTTTCTTCAACTCCGCTATAACTGAAGCGGGGTGGAGGATGACATCTTGAGTGGTCATTGGGGCTCCTTACCAAAGAATCGTTACTGAAGGAATATGGCTGGGGATTTCCATTCTGTCCCGAAACCGGATCCAGCCAGGTAATCTAGCTGTGAATTGAGGACATCCCATTATAATTCGACGCGGGAAAATGCGTCAAATAAAAGGTGTTACGGTTCTGGCACGAACCGGACACCAGCTTTGGCCTCTCCCCAGGAAGCATCGAATGCTATGGGCTCACCAGCCAACTCGAGACGAGCGTGATCGCCGGTCTCAGACATCAGCAATGCCGAATTTGGCAGTGCCTCTTCCAGGTTTACTACTCGGTGACCACCTGACCGGGCCTCGGATTCATCCAGCGGCATCACTACGGCAGTCAGGCCAACCCGCGTCAGGCCCGAATCAAGAATGACATCATGGCTGGCAGCGTTTAGCTGGCCCGCAAGAGTGTCGAACCGGCGTTGTCCAAAAATTATCGGCGCGGCCATGTTCTGAACTAGGTGCAACCAAAGGGTACCCTCGCCTTGAATGTGTAGTTGTATCAGGCTGCGGGCCGTCTCCAGTAGTGTGTCGGCCTGCTCTGGTGTCAGCGCCTCAGGCACTGGCGTCCTGGGCTTCGGGGCCGTCAGGTAGTTGTAATAGGCGTTTAACACCTCTTGGGTGGCTATCTCCTCGGCCTGCACGTGCAGCCGCAGTTGTGCTCCGTCCATATAGTTGGTCAGCCGTCCCAAAATCCAGTCCAGCATCAGAGGGTTTTCGATGACCGGATCAGGCAACGGAAAATCCCCAGCAGAAGTGCTTAATGTCGAAACCGATTTCTCTTTGGGCCGAACGACTGAAGCGTCGGCAAGGTATATGGGCATTAAGAACGGTGGGTGTTCTTCCTGGACCAACTCTCCTAGAGCAAGCAGGTAGTTTAGTCGTGCCAGGGCAACGGATAGTGGGTCAGAGTCCATACCCCGTATCCGGTCGGGAGCTTCGAATACGACATCGATCGGGTCACCGCCCGATCTTGCGATGGCTTGAGACATAGCACCGATGGCCGCGCACAAAAATGTGCCGGTACCACATGCTGGGTCCAACAGTGACAGGCTGGAGTTTTCGGCCAGACCCAGTTCATCTTCGACTATGTACTCCGCCAGCCAGCGGGGCACCGGATGGTTTGCCGGAGCCAGTTGATGGAATATTGGATCCAAAACGCCAGAGGAAGTGTCACTGAAATCATGTTCTCCTACGGCGTCTGACAGACCTTGGACGGTTTCCAGAACCAGTCCACCAAGATTCAATTCCCAACGCGGTTCAATTAAGAGCCAGGAGAAGATATCTCCTTCGCCGAAATTGCTGATGCCCCGGCGGGTGAAGTAATCGATGTTGACGACTTCAAGTAATTCTTCGGTATTGAGTATGGGACGCCGGGGGTTCAGGAAACTGCGGGTGGTGAAGCGGGCCAGTAGAGCCAAGTAGGTCTGGCTGATGAAGTTAGAATCGTCAGTGGCCAACTCGCCAGAGGTTAGAGTTCGGAACCGTTGCCACTCACGAAACCTGGCTGATACCTGGGGCACATGGCTGGCCTTCTGGTAGATGCGGGTGAGCCGTTCCGTGGTCTCATTGAAGATGGGACTGCCCAAGCCGAGCGATTCTTCAATAACAGCAGTGGTAGGCGAACCTTGGTTGGGTGCGGAGGAAGCCAGCCTAAAACTCCGCGCTCTTGGGGGTTCTGGGGAAGGGTATGACGTCTCTGATGTTGGATACGCCGGTCACGAACTGGACGGTGCGCTCAAATCCCAAGCCAAAACCCGAATGCGGAACAGTGCCGTAGCTCCGGAGATCCAGGTACCAGGAATATTCATCGTGAGAGATGCCTGATTCACTCATCCGGCCTTCCAGGATTTCGCGTCGCTCTTCACGCTGGCTGCCGCCGATGATCTCACCGATGCGGGGCACCAATACGTCCATGGCACGGACGGTCTCCCCGTCGTCGTTCAGGCGCATGTAGAAGGCCTTGATGTCTTTGGGGTAGTCGGTGACGATCACAGGTCGCTGGATCTTGGTCTCGGTCAGGTATCGTTCGTGCTCCGATTGAAGGTCGATACCCCAGCTCACCGGATATTCGAATTTCTCGCCCGATTCTTGAAGTAGCTTGACCGATTCAGTGTATGTTATGCGCTCGAATTGGGAGTTGGCGATGCCTTTCAGAGTGGAGATAGTGCTGTTGTCGTACCACTTGTTGAAGAACTCCATGTCTTCTGGACAATTTGTCAGCACGTGGCTGCACAGGTGCTTCAAAAAGTCTTCAGCAAGTTCGGTCAACCCGTCTAGCTGACAGAAGGCGACCTCAGGTTCCACCATCCAGAACTCGGCAAGATGGCGGGAGGTGTTGGAGTTCTCAGCACGGAACGTCGGCCCAAAGGTGTAGACATCCGAGAGGGCCATGGCGAAGATCTCCGCTTCTAATTGTCCGCTCACGGTCAGAAAGGCCGGCCGGCCGAAGAAGTCGTCCTCGTGTTTGACCGCGCCGGCGTCTTTGGGAACATCGGTCAGGTCCAGGGTTGTTACCTGGAACATAGAACCCGCGCCCTCGGCGTCGCTGGCGGTGATGATTGGCGTTTGGATAAACTGGAATCCGCGCTCCTGAAAGAAAGTGTGGATCGCGTACGCCACTGAGTTTCGCACTCTGGCCATGGCGCCAAAGGTGTTGGTGCGGGGGCGCAGATGGGCAATCTCACGCAGGAATTCCGGGGAGTGTCGCTTCTTCTGCAGGGGATAGGAATCAGGGTCGGAGCCACCCAAGACTGTCAGTGTATTGGCTTGGACTTCAAACTTCTGACCCTGCCCGGGCGACTCCACCAATACCCCTTCAACGCTAACGCTGCAGCCAGTGGTCAGTGTCGCAGCGGCTTCATGGCCTGGATTGTCTTCATCCACGACTATCTGCAGGTCTTGGAGGGTTGAACCATCGGTGATTTGGACAAATGTCACCGACTTTGATGTTCTTCGGGTTTTTACCCAACCCTGAACTAAGACTTCATCGCCAGGCTTTTCGCTTGAGAAGATATCTTTGATTTTGGAGCGCTGCATCAGCGCCTCCTGATTAGTTTCGATCTCGTAAAAGTGTTATTGCGAGCGGACCGGGAGTCAGGGGATTAAACCTTACTCGGTTCCGATGCCCATTCGTCGGCCCACACCTGGATCGCTTCGGCCACTTTCCGGAAAGCCAACCCTTTGTCGGTTAGTGAGTACTCCACCACCACAGGCCTGCGGGCAAACACTCGGCGCTGGACAATGCTCTCTTCCTCCAGCTCCTGAAGGCGCAGGGAAAGCAAGCGGTCGCTGAGCCCATTTATATAGCCTGATATCTCAGTGAACCTTCTGGGTTCGGCCAATAGGCAGCGCAGGATGAGGCAGGTCCATTTTTTGCCGAGAACCCGCATCGCCTGTTCGTATTTCGGGCAGGGTGTACCGCAGTTCATTACGCACCTCGCCACGACGCCAAGTGTAACTAGTATAAACGGTTAGTCCGAATCTACAGATTAATTTTAACGGCGCAGCTTTAACTAATCTACCCTAATTATTAATTAGGGTCTTCACAAATGATTATAGAGATACTTATGCTTAGTTCGAGACTTCGTTTTATATAAATTGGCAAGCAGACAAGTTGGGAGATTGACTGACTGCCACGCAGAAACTGAAGACCAATCCTGAAGGATCGACGATCGTAATGGCAACTATAAACATCGGAAAAGCGCACATCACCTTTGAACATCACTACCGCCACCAATTTGCAACAGAACGTGGTAAAGGCACTGTAATTTTGAACCGCATCGCAGACTTTGGATCCTCCGCTCAGGAAACGGCGGACAGGTGTGCGGACAACAAGTACAGCCAGGCCGAAAGGGAAATGTTCCGCCTCTAATCGCTGGGGCGAGTCGGGTTTTGGGCCTCGGTGGGAGTCACCTCTGAGGCCTTTTTATTTTCGGAGCAATGACTAAAGCGTGGGTCTGGCCTTGCTCCACTCTGTAGCTTCTTCATAGGCATGGGCAGCCCGCAGCAGGGTATCTTCAGAGAAATGGGGGCCGATGAATTGCATGCCCACTGGCAACCCGTCCGAGAACCCGCAAGGGACTGACAATCCCGGCAACCCGGCGATGTTCACCGGCAAGGTGCAGACGTCTATCAAGTACATCTGGACCGGGTCGCCAGTCATCTCGCCGATCTTGAATGCGGTGACCGGCGAGGTGGGCGTGACTAACGCGTCAACCTCCTGAAACACCCTGTCAAAATCCTGTCTGATCAGAGTGCGTGCCTGCTGGGCCTTGAGGTAGTAGGCGTCATAATAGCCACTCGACAGCGCATAGGTGCCCAGCATCACCCGACGTGTGACCTCAGGGCCAAACCCGAACTCGCGGGTCTTTTCCAGAGCTTCCCACATGTCGTTGGTGTCTCGGTAGGAGTAGCCATATTTTACGCCGTCGTAGCGGGCCAGGTTAGCCGAGCACTCTGACGGCGCAATGATGTAATAACAGGCCAAGGCATACCGTGTTGTGGGCAGTGAGACCGGATGGACAGACGCGCCGAGTTCCTCTAGCTTGGCCAAGGCCTCATCGATCATCTTGCGCGTGCCAGGTTCCATCCCATCGACAAAGTACTCTTCTGGGACTCCCAGTTTCAGTCCCTTGATGTCCTGGCCCAGGCTTGCGGTATAGTCTCGCGGCTCCCGGGCCACCGATGTGGCGTCCTTTGTATCGTGCCCTCCGATGGCGTTTAAGACGAAAGCGCAGTCTCTGACCGATCTCCCCACCGGGCCGATTTGGTCCAAGGATGAGGCAAATGCGATCAGGCCGTAACGGCTGACCAGCCCATAGGTTGGCTTCAATCCCACCACTCCGCAGAGGGATGCTGGCTGCCTGACACTGCCACCGGTGTCGGAACCCAGGGAGAATACGGTCTCACCTGCGGCCACTGAGGCTGCGGCGCCGCCACTGCTCCCACCTGGTACCCGCTCCAAGTCCCAAGGGTTTCTGGTGGGATGAAATGCCGAGTTCTCACAGGACGAACCCATGGCGAATTCGTCCATGTTACCCTTTCCCAGCATCACTACACCCTGGCTGGCCAGCTTTTCCACAGCAGTGGCGTTGTATACCGGCACAAAATTTTCCAACATCTTGGAAGCGCAGGTGGTCGGCACGCCCTCCGTGCACATCACGTCCTTGATCTGCACTGGAATCCCGGTTAGCGGGCCGCCCCCGCCGGCCGCTAGGATCCGGTCTGCGTTGGCCGCCTGGGATAGGGCGATCTCTGGAGTGATAGTCAAGAAAGACTGGACTTGGCCTTCAACCACATCTATCCGATCCAAGCAGGCCTGGGTTAGTTCAACTGAACTGATTTGCTTGGACGTTAGCTGGTCGTGGGCTTCCTGGATACTTAGCCAATTTAGTTCCGCCAACGCCTTATTCCTCCAACACCGCGTTCACACGGAAGAATTCTCCCTCCCGACGCGGCGCGTTCTTCAGTACATCTTCATGATCCAGGGAATCCTCTGCCTGGTCCTCTCGCATCACCGTTTGCAGCCCGCCGGCATGTCCGGTGGGAGCAACTCCGGAGGTGTCCAGTTCCTTGAGCACTTCAAACTGCTCAAGGATGTGGGAGAGTTGGTCGCCGAACATCGCAACTTCTTCATCAGTGAGACCGATGCGCGCCAGGGATGCGATGTGTTCTACTTCTGAACGTTCAAGTGGCATGCCGAGACCTCGTTTGCTTGATTTAGTGTTTGATTATTGGCTTGTACTGCCGGAATTGCTCTGCCCGTGTCCGTGGTGTTCTACGCCCTCTTAGCCAACCGGGTCCACGTGCACGGTGGCATTGGACAAGTACTTGAGCTCATGGAGCAGTCGGTGTTGCACTTCCAGGGCAATATCATGGCCGGCTGCTGCCGAAAGACCAGAACCCACGGCTATGTTGACCTCAGCCAGAATCTTTTGGCCAAGCCAACGGGTCCGCACCTCTGCACCATCTTTTACCGTCCGTATCTTCTGCCACAATCCAGACATTGTTGGGAACTTCGGGTTCAGCCTTGTCCAGCAGTCGGTAGAAGACCGACTTTGCAGTCTCAACAACTATACGCAGAATGGCGACGGAAATCACCAACCCAACTATCGGGTCTGTCAGTGGATATCCCATCCAGATGCCAATGGCGCCGAACAAGACCGACAGGCTGGTTAGCCCATGTACTCGGGCGTGTTGCCCGCCAGCGATCAGCACGGCGCTGCCAATCGCCCTGCCGATTTTCATACGGAAAAGAGCCACGGCTTCGTTACCGGCAAAACCAATAATGGCGGCCAAAGCGACAGCCCATAGGTATTCGATCTCTGGCGGGTCACTCAATCTGCATATGGATTCATAACCGGCGAGAAATCCCGAAGTTAAGATCGCCAGTAGTATCAGAAGTCCGGCTAGATCTTCGGCGCGGCCGTAGCCGTAATTGAACCGCTCGGTAGTCACTCGACGTGACAGGGTGAAAGCAGCCCAGAGGAGAATGGCAGTCGCCGCGTCGCCAAAGTTGTGAATGGTATCTGCCAGAAGGGCAACGCTATCAGTGAAGCCGACAATCACCAATTGGGCTGCGGCAGTCACCATTAGCGTAGCCAGGGATATCTTGGTCGCCTAGATTACCCGTTCGCTGGCCATTACCTGGGAGTTCACCGCGCCGTAGGCATGGCGGTGATTCATCGAACCCGTTTCGTTAGCTCGGTTCTGTAAGTGCATCTGTTCAGTACCTGTACCCCTTCAGAAGCTGATGGGTCTGAGGCCTATAAATGACCACGGATCATATGTAACACCTGTCTCGCAAAGCCCATAGGGCCACCTGGCGATAAACCAGGTGTTTACGGAGTTCGACCGTGTCTTCTAAGCGTCGGTTGCTGTATCATTGGACGGTTGCCTTATTGGATAGGGTTTCTTCCATGTAGAGTTTAAGGGTATTTAAGAACTGAAACCCCTGTGAAGCATGCTTCGATCGATACTTAACTGGCGTTTGCGGACTCCTTTCTACTACGGGTGGTTAGTGCTGGGCATTACCGCTCTGGCTACTTTTGCTGCCAGCGGACTTACACAAGTGGTCTTGGGTGGCGTTCAGGTCTACATCACCGATGAAAGTGGTTGGGATGAGGGTAGTCTGGCGTATGCTGCCACCATAGGCACTTGGGCTTCTGGCATGATCGCGCCGCTCATCGGACGCCTGGCTGATAGGTTCGGTCCGCGTTGGCTAATGCCTTTTGGACTGTTTGTGGCAAGCGTGGCATTCTTCGTGATTGCCGGGTCCAGCGCGGTATGGCAGTTCTACGCTGGCTATGTGATCGGTCGGGCCGTCAGCAACCCGGTCTTAGTGGGATTAGTACCCAGGACAGCGGCGGTCAACTTCTTCCGGCAGCGTCGCAATATGGCCCTGGCTTTGGTTTCGATCTTCAGACCGACGGCCGGAGCGGTCAACATCCAGATAATCTCATTGATCGCGGCGCATCAGGGCTGGCGGGTGGCCTACCGGTATCTCGGGGTTCTCAGCCTGATTTTGATTCTCCCGGTCATGCTCTTCGTCCGGAGAGCGCCGGAAGACATAGGACTTCTACCAGATGGAGCCTCCACGGATAGGGCCCGAGAATCCCGGGTCTCAGCCAGGCCTCAGTCCATTACCACTGAATTCAGTTGGACCGCCAAAGAAGCCATTAAAACCAGCGCGTTCTGGCTGCTATTGATCATCGCGGCGTTGGGGACACTGGCCTCAGCCGCCACAGGGTTTAGCATGGTGCCGTTCTTGGTTCAGGATGCAGGCCTTTCAACAGCATCTGCGGCCGGTGTCCTGAGTTTTGCTACTTTCCTGGCTGTGGCAAACCTGTTTTGGGGCTATCTGGCAGACCGGATATCACCACGCCGATGTTTGATGGTCATGATGGTTGGAGCCGGAACTATGATGGTCTATTTGATGACGGTGAATTCGGTTAGCGAAGCTTTGCTGTTCGCCGTGGTCTGGGGTGTATTTTCCGGAGGGTTAGGGTCGTTGGAGAACATGGTGCTGGCCGAGTATTTTGGTCGTGAGTCCTACGGAACCATTCTCGGGGTTTTCTCGCCGCTGCAGATGGTTGCCCTAGGATTGGGACCGGCGTTGGCATCCACCGCCAGATCATTGGCCGGGGATTTCTACCCGCTGTATATCGCTATGGCGGCGGCGTATTTCGTTTCTGCAGTTTTGATGTTTATTGCCAAGCCGCCCCGGCGTCCCATTAGAGAGACCGCCGAGGCAGAAATACCTTCAGTTTAGCCGAAGTGACCAAGGGTTAGTTCATCTCTGATCCACCGGATACGCTGATAGAAAGCCCAGTGACGTAATCAGACTCAGCAGATGCCAGGAAGGCAGCCATGCGGGCGATGTCATCTCCCTGAGCGATGCGACCCATGGGCACGCGGAAGGCCCGTTCGCGGACCATGTCAGCCCGGAATTCCTCACCCGATTCGCCCTCAGGGGCCAGCGCTCCGGCGATGAAGTCCACCCGCTCGGTATCCACCAAGCCCGGGCAGATTGCGTTGACGTTGATCCGGTGTTCGGCCATCTCCTGGGCCATGGCTTGGGTCCAACCGATGACGGCGAATTTGGAGGCGCAATAAGCGGCGTACCTAGCCATCCCCTTCTTGCCTGCCCCAGAGGAGATGTTGATGATCTTTCCGCCGCCGCCGCGGTTGACCATGTGGGTCGCAACTGCCTTTGAAACCAGGTAGGTGCCCCGCACGTTGACCCGCTGAACTTCGTCAAAGGCCTCTTCTTCCAGTTCCAAGACCAACACACGGTCTTTGCCTGGTCTGGATCCTGCGTTGTTCACCAGGATGTCTATCTTGCCGAACTCGTCCAGGCTCTTTGCCACCATATCGGCCACCTGCGGACTGTCTGAAACGTCGGAGAACAGGCCTAGAGACCGGCGTCCCTTCGCTTCAATCTCTTCCACTACGCTCCGGAGTCCGTTCCAACCTGCTGCCCGGTCCTCGGCGCGAATGGCAGTTGCGCTGGCTTCGATGTCGGTGACGATCACGTCGGCTCCCTCGTCAGCCAAACGTAGAGCGATGCTCCGGCCGATGCCGTGTCTGCCACTTGCTCCGGTAACCAAGGCAATTTTTCCGCTAAGGTCGTACATTATTTTCCTCTCAAAATCGTGAAGCTTCTAAAACTAGTGCAGTGTAGCGAATGGGGATGTGGTGTGCCAGTGTCCCTGGCGGGTGACGAGAACAGGACGGTAGAGAACCAGCCTATTCCTGGGGTAACTGAGACGACCGCCAGGTCTGCCAGACGACACCCTTGCTGGGGGAGAACAGCAATGCCGCCAGAAATATTCCCGTTGCCACAACCACGATACTAGGCCCAGTGGGCAGATCTGCGTGGAATGACAGGTATAGACCGGCCACAGTTGCTATGAGGCCCGTGAGGACGCTGAAGGCCATGATTCCAGGCAACCTACGGGCCAGCAGGGCGGCGGTGGCGGCGGGAGTGACCAGCAATGCCAAAACTAGGACGATGCCCACCGCCTTCAGAGAGGCCACGGTGGTGATTCCGACCAACAACGGCAGTAGATACTGCAAGAACCGCACCGGGATACCAGATGCGGCCGACATGGTGGCATCATAGGCGGTGAACAATAATTCTTTGTAGAGCACTGTAATCACCAAGAGCACCCCCCCAGCCACCAGGCCGATGAGGACCACCTCACCCCAGGAGACTCCCAGCACGTTGCCGAAGAGCAGTCCGAACAGGTCAGCGGTGTAGTTGCTGACCCTGCTCATCAAGATGATTCCCACCGCGAAACCGCTGGCGAATATTATCCCGATGGCCGTGTCCAACCGGACCTTGGCCCGGCGGCTTATGAAGGTTATTGCTAGTGAAGCAGGCACGGCCCAGGCGAAGGCTCCCCAAAACACACTGCCACCGAACAAATATGCAACCGACATGCCGGCTAGAGACGAGTGGGCCACGGCGTCGCCCATGAAGGCCATGCCTCGCAGCACCACAAAGACTCCGACCACGGAGCAGACCAAGGCGGCGAAACATGCGGCAACCAATGCCCGCTGCATGAAAGCAAACTCCCAAGGCTCAGTAATGAAATCAATCATGGGAATGGCCGTTGTCGGTAAGTATCTCGGACTCTGACGAACCTTCTGAGTGGGTGTGGTGTTGGTAGGCGTAGGCTTGGCCGTCAAGATGCACCATGAGCAGGTGGGTGCCGAAGGTGTCTCCCAGCACTTGTTCGTTCAGCACATCTGACGGTTTGCCGAAGGCGATCAGGCGTCGGTTCAAACAGGCCGCTTTGTCACACCTCGAAGATACGCAGGAGAGGTCATGGGTGCTAAGTACCACGGTGGCACCCTTACCCCGTAGCTCGTCCAGCAGGTCCAGCAGTTGGTGTTGGGTACTGGCGTCCAGGCCAGCCATGGGTTCATCCAGAAGCAGGAGTTCGGGGTTGTGGGCCATAGCGCGGGCCAGCAACACCCGACGGCGCTGACCGCCGGATAACTCGCCGATCAACCGGTCCCGCAGGTCAAACATCTTGACTAGTTCCAGGGAGCCGTCGGCGGCCTCACGGTCTTCTTTGGTGGTGCGGCGGAACAGACCCCGTCGGGAATACCGGCCCATCAACGCTACGTCTGCTACCGTCACCGGGAAGTCCCAGTCGACCAATTCAGACTGCGGCGTGTAACCAACCAGATGGCGTTCCGGAGAACCCTCAGTGCCGAGGATCGAAACGTCTCCCTTGAGGGGCTTAATCAACCCCAAGACGGTTTTGATCAGAGTGGATTTGCCGGAGCCGTTGGGTCCGATGATGCCGACCATGTCACCACGGTCTATCTCAAAATTGACAGCTTCCAAGACCGGTTTGCCATCGTATCCGGCCCAGAGGTCGTGGACGGCCAGCGCACGTGAGATTCTGTCGTTATGTGTCGTTGGGTTTGTAATCAATGTCGTGGTCTATGGCTGACTATCTGAGCAGTCTGGCCAGGTTCTTGGCGTTGAATAACATCATGTCTATGTAGGTGACCGCCTCGCCATCTTGGGCGTCTGCATAGATGATCCCAATCTCCACTCCGGCGTCATCTGCGGCTTTCTTAAGCAGACCGGATTCGAACTGGGGCTCGGCAAAGACGGCCGTTAAGCCCTCCGCTTTGACTTGGTCCAATATCTCAATCACCGGTCTGGGGCTGTGCTGTTTCAGAAGACCCGCAGGCCAGGGCAAGTAGTAGTGCCGATGCTACCGCCACAGGACACCGATTCGTTTTCCGCAGTGGGAGATTGAACCGTCTGTTTGAGAATATCGGTATCAATTTATCTATTTTATGAGATTAAGTATCATTTATGGCGAAAAGAGAACGGCTTTATACCACTGTCAATTCTGCCGGTTGGTCTGTGGTGCTGCATGCTCTACAGCGACCGTACACTTCCAGCCAGTGCCCGCTTAATTCAAATCCGTGGCTGGCTGAGGTCTGTTGCAGCAGATCTTCAATGTCGCAGCCCAGTAGGTCCTGAGATGATCCACATTCGACGCACAGCAGATGGTGGTGGTGCCCACGGTGGCTCACCTGGTAGTGAAGATCGCCGTCTTCCAACAGCACCCGACACAGCACTCCAGTCTCAACCAGCAGTTTGAGGGACCGGAAGATGGTCGCCCTACCCAATGAAGGGAGCTGCTCCCTTAGGTCTTCTGCGGTGAAGTGTTTGTCCTGGTTGGCAATGACCTGGGCCACGGCCCGCCGGGGTTCAGTGGAGCGGTAGCCTCTCTGTTCCAGGGTTTCCAAGAATTGTTCGGCCAGAGCGTTTACCCGTTTGCGCATGCAATCACTGTGGTTGCCAGTATCGCCTAGTATCGTTTATGGGTCGTTAGTGATACTAGGTATCCCTGTACGT
>CAYVIG010000044.1:0-13655 GCA_964451445.1 uncultured Dehalococcoidia bacterium | reverse complement strand
CGGCTGCTTGAACAGACTTCACAATGTTGTGATAGCCGGTGCAGCGGCTGATGTTGCCCTTAAGCCCTTCCCGCACTTCGTCGTCCGACGGGTTGGGGTTCTTCTTGAGTAACTCCACCGTGGTGATAATCATGCCTGCGGTGCAATACCCACATTGAAGACCATGGTTATCCCAGAAAGCCTCCTGCACAGGGTCCAATTCACCTTCCGGCGCCACTCCCTCGATGGTGGTGATCTCACTGCCGTTGGCCTGAACGGCGAGGCATGTGCATGATTTCACCGTCTTGCCGTCCATAGTCACCACACAAGCGCCACATTGACTGGTGTCACATCCGATCTTGGTCCCGGTTAATCCCAGGTCATCTCTAAGAAAATGGACCAGAAGCAAACGCGGGTCCACATCCTTTTCTTGGGCCTTAGCATTTACGGTCAGCTGAATGTTCAAAATAGCTCCCTTGCGTGATGAATAAGTGGTGGTTTAATAGCCTTGCCAGGCGTGGTTTAGGCTCAGGGGGCCGAAGTGCCCAGAGTATATACTCGGTCAGATTCCGCGTCAACGGACCTGGCGACAGGCGCGGTTCCACTCCTGCGGTTGCGCAATGTTTAGGCTGGCACTATGATTTTATCTGCGTCTTGCTTGTGTCCAAATTATCACGCTTGATTACCCGCAGCTTGAACATCACCCAGACTCCAATGACGAATAGTTCAATCGGGTCGATCGATAACCCGGTTGAAAGAAAGGATGGCCATGTTCCCTCAGAGTGTTTTTCCCGATAGCGCCGAAGTCGACTCCCAAGGACAGTTGATCCTGGGCGGCTGCAAGGCCAGCGACTTGGCCGAAGAGTACGGCACACCCGTGTATGTGCTGGATGAGGACACCATGCGAGCGCGCTGCCGCAGCTTCATAGACGAATTCAGGAAGCTTTACCCGGCCACCAACGTATCCTACGCCTGCAAGGCCTACATAAATCCCATTTTGGCCAAACTCTTTTTGGAAGAAGGCATGGGATTCGATGTGGTCTCCGGTGGGGAATTAGCCACGACCGCCAGCGCCGGCATCCCAATGGACGAAGTCTATTTCCACGGGAACAACAAAACCCCTCAGGAGCTGGCAGAGGCTCTGGAAAATAACATAGGTTGGGTGGTCGTCGACAGCTTCCACGAGATGCAGATGCTTGACCAACTGGCGGGTGAGGCCGGAAAGACACAGGACATACTCATCAGAGTCTCCCCTGGGGTAGACCCGCACACCCATGTTTACACTACGACCGGGGTATTGGATTCGAAATTCGGGTTTTCGATTCAGACCGGCCACGCCGCAGAGGCTATCAGGTTGGGCCTGGCCGCGAAGAACCTGAACCTACGCGGACTCCACTTCCACCTGGGTTCACCCATTTTTGAACTGGAGCCGTACCGGGTGGCAGTGGACCTGGTACTCAGGTTCGCCGCTCAATTCAGAGAAGAGGGTCTGGAATTGCAGAAGTTCAGCCCCGGCGGAGGCTTCGCCATCAGCTACACCCGTGATGACGAGCCGCCTCCCGTATCTGATTACGCAGAGACCATCGTCTCCACCATGAAAGAAACTTGCGACGACCTCGGCATGGAACTCCCTTCTCTAGTGATTGAGCCTGGTCGGGCTATCATTGGGCCAGCTGGAGTTGCCCTCTACCGCATCGGAGCCATCAAAAACGTGCCCGGCGTCCGGAAATTCGTCAGCGTCGACGGCGGTATGGGCGACAACATCCGCCCCGCCCTTTACCAGGCCGAGTACGAAGTGGTCGCCGCCAACAAAGCGAACCAGGAACCGATGGAAAAAGTGACCGTTGCTGGCAAGTACTGTGAGTCTGGAGATCTGTTAGCCACCGACGTGATGCTGCCCACGTTGGAATCAGGGGATATCCTGGCCATCCCGGCGGCGGGGGCCTACTGCCCTTCCATGGCCAGTACCTACAACATGAACCCACGCCCACCCATGGTGCTAGTCAAGGACGGCAAGAGCCGCCTGATTCGTCGTAGGGAAAGCTACCAAGATCTGATCAGCCTGGATTTGGTATAAACCCGAACCTTAATGACTTCTCGTAGTATTAAGCAGTCCTAATTGGTAACATAGGTTGAAGTTATTCTATAGTCCTTACTTAACAGGCGCCTGGAACTTGGGTGTTTATGTGGACCCTATTCGGCCAAGATCACCTGCTCAAACAACTTGAGCCAAGCCTCCGGCAGAAAAGGCAATCCCATGCCTATCTTCTATGCGGTCCCCCTCATGTGGGGAAAATGGCACTTGCTATTAATCTGTGCCAGGCCGTGAATTGTCTTGAAGGGTATGGTGAGCCGTGTGGTACGTGCGTACAGTGCACTAGAATCGCAGAGGGACACCATTCCGACATCAGGGTCCTAGCGCCCGGTCAAGGTGAAGAAGGCCGCTCCGCAAGGACCATGATCGGTATAAACGAAATAAAGGAAGCGCTGCGCCGGGTACACATGAACCCCTACGAGGGTTCCACAAGCGTAGTGATTTTTGACGGCGCTGAACTCATGAGTGACGAAGGCGCTAATGCTTTATTAAAAACACTGGAAGAACCACCCCCGCAGGTAATGTTCCTGCTACTTACAGCCAGTGAGGGCGACGTATTACCCACAGTCCGGTCACGCTGCCAAACCCTAGATTTGGTCACGCTGTCCAAGGACAAGATGGTAGAATGGCTGGTCAACGGTCACCAAGCAACGCCTGAGCAGGCGGAACAGCTATTCCGTCTATCCCGTGGCTGCCTGGGTTGGGCCATTGGCGCATTGGAAGACCATCAAGTGCTGGAACAGCGACAGGCAGACCTGGAAAAGATCCAGGAAACCCTGGCTGCGGGGTTGGAAACCCGTTTCACCTACGCCAATGAGGTCGCCGCATTATTTGGCAGCGACCGGGATGCAGCCAAGGATCTATTGGCTCTCTGGCTTCGTTGGTGGCGGGACCTCCTCTTGATCAAAGAGGGGGCGGGAGATTTTCTCCACAATTCAGACCAGGCAGATTCCTTGAGAAGTCAGGCGTCAGGCTTGAGCACGGCTGAAATCGTGCAGTTCATCAATCGCCTGATGCAAACGTTGTCGAATCTCGATAGTAACGTCAGTCCCAGGCTGGCGATGGAAGTTTTAATGCTCAACCTACCCATTGAAGCAGGCCAAGTATGACATGGGTTGTGGGCGTCCGCTGGAGAGAATCCGATCCGGTAAGTTACGCCGTTTCTGGTGATTTCAGTCTGCCAATGAAGAGCTACGTGGTGGTGCAGATGGAGAAATCCCAGGAGCTAGCCTGGGTCTGCAGGAAAGCCAAGGAGATGGTGTCCTGCAGCCCCGATCCGGAACCGAACATGCGAGTGCTGCGCCGTGCTACTCCCGGAGATTTGGGCCGCCTGCAGGAGAACCGCGATTCGGAACAGGACACTTTCAAGATCGCCCGTTTGAAAGCCCGGGATTTGAACATCCCCATGAAGATCGTCGACGCCCATTACACTTTTGACCGGTCCCGTATGGTTGTGACATTTGGGGCTGAGGGTCGGGTCGACTTCAGGCCGCTGATCCACGCCTTGAGTTCCGCCACTGGCAGTCGTATAGAACTGCGTCAGGTTGGCGACCGGGATGTTGCCAAGCTGGCTGGGGGCACGGGGCGCTGCGGCAATCAACTCTGCTGCATCCGGTGGATGGAAAAGTTTGAGTCCATCTCTGTGCGCATGGCCAAGGAACAATCACTGCCCATCAGCGCTGATGGGCTGGCCGGAGCCTGTGGCAGACTGCGTTGCTGCCTGCGTTTTGAGTATGAACAATACCGACAGGTAAACAAGCTGCTGCCCAAGATTGGGGAGCTGGTGGGCACTCCCACCGGAGACGCTACGGTGATTGTGGGGCACCGCATGAAAGAGACTGTGTCTGTGCGCTACGACGACGACCGAATATTGGAATTACCCTTGCCCGATGTCACCAGGAAGCCGCCATCCCGCAATTGATTCGCTAGTTGGTGTTTTCGTCCCGGATGGACCACGGGATATAGAGCTTCCACTCATCCAAGATGACCCTGTTCTGAAGGATCAAATAGGGGTTCGGGTCTGGAGCCCTTGGGGTAGTACCCAACCGCATCTTTGCCTCAGCCGGAGTGCGCCCAGCTTTGTGCAGGTTGCATCCGTTGCAGGCCGCCACCACGTTCTCCCAGGTGTTAGGGCCATGCTGTCTCCGGGGTATGACGTGGTCCAAGGTCAGGTCTTTGGGTTTCTTGCCACAGTATTGGCAGGTGTACTTGTCACGCAGGAAAACTTCCTTCTTAGACAGCTTTCTGGGGACGAACGGCCGTTTGACCATGTAGTCCAGCCTGATGATCGAGGGAGCGTCTATCTCGCGATTGACAGTGTGAAGAAAGCCTACGTGGCTCTCCAGCTGTTCAGCTTTCCCCTTGGTCAGTAGGACTATGGCCCGGCGAACAGTGCAGATGTTCACCGGCACATAATTCAGGTTCAACACCAACACCGGCGCGCGAATCAAGACATCAGCGGTCACTGCCTCCGCAACTTCCATCAATGAAGCGTCTCGGGCAGCGCCGTTCTTTTCCGGGCGTTTTATTTCTGACTGCTTAACCATGTCGGCCGGCCACTGGTCCTCCCGCATCGCGTTGGGGGCTCTCCCAGACGGTTCTAGGAGAGCGCTAGGGGGGAGTTGCCACCACACATGCGCACAAGGCGCAGACAAACACAATCTGAACTACAGAGGGCATATGGGCACTTTGGCCAACATAGTAGCACACGGAGCTGAGCTGGTTATGTACGCTTAAGTCCTATGACCAAAGACCGCCGGGGCATCCCAGCAGTTATTGAGTCAGTTTCTCCAGCTCTTGGTCCCAATCTCCCGGGATGAATCCAAGGCCGCGTATGACCACATCAAAGTTGTCCGCTAGGATGGTTCCCAACTTTGAGTCATCGATGTCCTTTTCCAAGTCCTTGACGGGATATTTTTGCACCGCCGTCAGGAGACCGGATAACAATACGAACCCAATCAACAAACCTACAGCCATTCCGGCGAGGCTGTTCACGAAGCCGAAGAGCGGGATGATGCCCAGAATCCTCCGGGCCATGAAGTTCAAGATTCCACCGGCAACGAACAATATTCCAAAGACCAGAACGAACCCAGCCACGGCTTGGGCATTCTCGTTGTCAGTGACACTTGAGAACATCTCACCAACAGATTCTCCGATCCGGCTGGAGAGCGCCAGGCCGACCACCAGGGAGATCAGGGGCACCAAAACACCCATCAGACCGGTGGAATAACCCCAGAGTATGGTAATCCCCCAGACAACCAAGATCGCGATATCAACCCAGTTCATAAATCCTCATCAATGAACCCAAATAATAGACCGAGAAAATTGCTAGGCCGAGTTTAGCATGGGGCTATTCCGGGGCGCCAAGGGGTTTAGGGGGCAGAAGACACCGCGTTTCGAAGTCCGACCAGGCCAACCAGACCCAGGATTCCAAACGTGTATGAACCTATGACATCACTGGGCCAATGCACGCCAATGTAGACTCGTGAGGCGCCCATGGCAATCACAATCAGGATCAGTCCGGCCTGGATCGCCCGACGCAACATCACTGGCTTAATCCAGGACTCGATCAGGTAGATCAGCAACCCTCCCAGTATCACCGCTAAGAGGGAGTGGCCACTGGGGAAACTGAGGCTCGATTGGAAGGGGTCAAAGATCTGGTAGTCGGGCCTTGGTCTGTCGACCACCACTTTAAGTCCGTTGCCGATGCCAATCACAAAGAGACCGGCAAAGACCATGGCTGCATCAGCAAAGCGCCGGGTCAGAAGCAAGAACACCATCAACACGCCAATCACAGGCAAGAACACCCAGACCACACCAAAATCAGCTAATACCTTTGCGGTCTCGTCCAACCAGCCGGTGCGGAGGGATTGGAACCACAGCAATCCGCTCTCATCACCTGGAAATGTGGGATAGGCCCACGCCAGGACAAAGAGGGCAAAGGTGCCCAATATTGCAGCGACCAGCAGGTAGGTCCTTCCGGTCAGGTTGCGAAGATGACGAGTTGTACCGATGGTCTCGATCATAGACATAGATTTGGCATACTGATTTGTCCGTCCGGTGATGTTTGCCTTGATTCTAATCTAACCACCCACCGGGTATAACCGCAAGGTAATTCAGCCTAAGGCGCGGTGTATAATGCCGGGGCGTGGGCGCCAGTCACCCACGCTGCAGTTTACCCACCAGATTCAATTCACCAGACGAGGTAAGCCTTGGCCCACGGAGTCAACGTAATCGCGATAGACGGCCCGGTCGCCGCAGGAAAAACTGTGGTAGGCCGGGAATTGGCCCGGACCCTGGGTTTTGCCTATCTCGACACCGGAATCATGTACCGCGCCGTCACTTGGCTGGCCCTGAATCAGGGTATCTCGGTGGAGGATGAAACCTCACTCGGAGAACTCGCCCATGACAACCCGATCCAGCTAGTTGACAGCAGTGACAATCAGGTGTTGGTCGCCGGAAACACACTGGGATTGGAATTGAGGGAACCCGCCGTAGACCAGAACGTTTCCTTGGTCTCAAAAGCCGGGCTAGTACGGAAAGCGCTTGTAGCCCAACAGAGAAATATCGCCGCGCAAAACAAGATCGTCATGATTGGCCGTGACATCGGAACCATTGTCCTGCCGGATGCCGACCTCAAGATATATCTCACTGCCTCACCAGAAACCCGTGCCAAGAGACGCTGGCAGGAGATGCAGGACCGCGACGAGATGGTAGAACTGATGACGGTGTTGAGCCAAACCCTGAAAAGAGACGAGATCGACAGCGGGCGGGCCAACTCACCACTGAAACCTGCCGAAGACGCCTGGCAATTAAACACCGACAACCTGAGTATCCAGCAGTTAGTGGGACTGATCATCGACCGGACAAAAACCTTGTGAGCTCATTTCGGGAAGCTAATTTTCTCTACCGATTCGGACATTTCTTAGCCCGATTCTGCCTCCGGTCTTTTGGTCGCATGTACGTTGTTGGCGCTGAATGTGTGCCCCCCTTCGGGCCTTTGATCGTAGTTTCCAACCATCTGTCATTGAACGACCCGCCGCTCCTGGTGGCGGCCATCCCCAGGCCCCTGTTCTTCGTCGGCAAAAAGGAACTATTCAACAACCCTATCTCCCGCTTCCTGATGCAGGCGTTCAACGTTTCCCCGATTAACAGATCGTCGGCCGGGATTGACGCCGTGCGTGTCCTGATGCAAAATCTGGAGCGCGACAGGTCCGTGGTAATCTTCCCTGAAGGCACCCGAAGTCCCGACGGCACCCTGCAAAAGGGTATGCTAGGAGTGGTGTATCTGGCCTTGAAGTCTCAGGCTCCCATCCTGCCGGTCGGGATCACCGGGACCAACACGTTCCCGTCGTGGCGGATACCATTCCCGTTCAAACGGATGAAAGCCAGCATCGGCCAGCCGTTCACCCTGCCCATGATTGAGGGCAACCCCAGCCGGGCGGTGATGAACAGCATGCTGGACATGGTTATGGGGCGTATTGCAGAGCAACTACCACCGGACCAGCGGGGAGCTTACGGCGGTAATCAGGCAAATAAGGCAACTAAACAAACAATCTGATTCGATAACCTACTAAGAAGACCTACTGAGCCCAGGCCGAATTAGGCCTAAAAGATATCTGGAGAGACTCATGCAACAAGCATCAAAATTCGGCATCTACTTGAACGCCAAAGACAATCAGGTGGTGCGCATCAATTCGCCGTATTGGATACCGGAAGAGCCAGACTGGGTAATGTTGACCAACGAGGTTAACGCAACCCTGCTGAATATCCGCGAGATGGCCCAGGAAAAGGGCCTTTCCACGGACTCCGGAGCAATCACCTGGGGCACCATTCCTCTCAAAGACTGATATCTTGAATATCGAGTCGCAGAGGGGAGCCTAGATGGGTACAGATCCTGTGGAAAAACTGCAGGTGCGGCAAAGGCTGGAAGCCCGGGAGGAGAGTCTTTCCCCGTACGCCAGTCAATCCAGCCAATCTCTAGGTCGGGAGCGAGACGAGATACCCTCGCCCCTGCGTACCGATTATCAGCGCGACCGCGACCGGATCATCCACACCAACGCCTTCCGACGCTTGAAGCACAAGACCCAGGTCTTCATGGCACCGTCGGGCGACCACTACGTGACCCGACTAACCCACACCCTAGAGGTGGCCCAGGTTGGCCGTACCATCGCCAGGGCTCTGAACCTGAACGAAGACCTGGTTGAAGCCATGTCCTACGGCCACGACCTCGGCCACACACCCTTTGGGCACCTGGGAGAAGAGACACTGGATCAGGTCTATTCCGAGGGGTTCACCCACAGCGCCCAAAGCCTCCGCATCGTCGAGCATCTGGCCAGGGAGGGAAAGGGGTTAAACCTGACCCACGAGGTCCGCCAGGGCATAATCTCCCACTCCAAACCGCGGGGAGATTTTCTTGACATCAAGCTGGACGAATCCCTGACCCTAGAAGCCCAGGTACTCCGGCTGGCCGACTCCGTTGCCTACTTGAACCATGACATCGCCGACGCCATCCGGGCCGGAATGTTGCGGATCGAAGACCTGCCAGAACGGGCGAACCGGGTCCTGGGCACGACCCATTCTCAGAGGCTGGACGCACTGATCACCGGAATCGTCCAGGAGTCGTGGCCTGCCTCAGGGTTGTCCGACAGCGAAGTTGAAGGCAAACCTCTGATTCAGATGGATCCGGAAGCCCGCGAGGCCATGATGGAACTGCGGGATTACATGTTCCATAACATCTACCTTCCGCTGGGAACCACCAGGCAATCAGAGGTCGGTCGAGATGTTGTGAAGCTGCTGTACCACTACTTCGTCGATAATGCGGAGGAGATACCCCCGCCCTACTTCAGCTCTGGGACCGAACCAGAGCGTGCCGCAGTCGACTACGTGGCCGGCATGACCGACCACTACGCCATTCGCCAGGCAGAGAAGCTCCAATCAGGCATCACCCAGGGAGCGTTCCACAACGTCCCGTTGGAGAGCTAGCCTACTTTTCGACTAGTTCCTGAACGCAGGCATGACCTCTTCTGAGATTATGCTCAGCTGGTCTTTGTATACCTCCAAGGGCATACCCATCACAGCCGCGATGTTGACACGTTCCACGCCTGGATATTTCTCTTCTATACCCTTGAAATGCTCTACGACGTCAGCCGAGGTTCCGCAGAGCCAGGAGCCAGCCTCAACCGCCTCATCCAACGTGGGAAGAGCAACTCCCGGTGTCTGACCCTTGTTGACCACCGAGGCGTTCTGTTCCAGGGTTAGCGGCATCACGCCAAGAGGACCGGCAAACTTCATGGCCTCCTCAAAGTAGGGGCGGGCCTTCTGAATCGCTTTCTCCTTGGTCTCGGCAATGAATATCCGGAATCCCAGGGCCATGTCCTCACCCAACTCGGTCTCCCGGCCGTACTTGGCTCGGGCTGATTGCAGAATTTGTAGCTTTTCTTCCAGCGCTGCGGGTGGGTTATTGGCGATCAACGGCTTAATGCCCATCTTCGCCAGGAAGTCGATACCCCTGGGGTTGGCGCTCACCAGTGGCTGCCAGATCTCCACCGGCTGGGAGACGGGGCGGGGCACCAGAGTCAGTTCTTTGAGGTCATACCCACGATATGGAACTTCCGGAGGCAGGGTGTAATGTTTCCCCTGGTGGGAGAATTTTTCTTGGCTGAAGGCCTTGGTTATTACCTCAAGCTGCTCTTCAAACAACTCTCGGTTGGCGTCTGAGTCCAGCATGGGAGCGCCGAACGTTTCCACCTCCCGGGTGTGGTAACCGCGGCCGACGCCGAAGATGATCCGCCCCTTGCTCAGGACATCAGCCATGGCAAAGTCTTCCGCAAGTCTCAGTGGGTGCCACATGGGGACGATGTTGAACCCGCAGCCAAACTTCAGCGTCTCAGTCTGGGTGGACAGATAAAGCCCCAGCATCAACAAGTTCGGAATGGCTTCATAACCCTCAGGTTGAAAATGGTGCTCCGCCATCCAGAATTCCTGGAAACCCAGTTTTTCTGCATGTTTGGAGATATCCAGAGCCCAGTCGAAGGTCCCAATCAGCTGTTCGTTGGTGTACCACCGTTCGTTGGCAGGAGTGCCTGACAGGCCAACGTTCTCATCGACCAGGTGGCCTGCGTAAGACGCGGAAAAATTATGAATCATCGGTTAAACCTCTGCATATTAATAAACTAAGGCCCCAGAAATGGGGCCTTAGTAAAGACCTAGATTTTATTTGGGCTGAAGATCAAGATTCCTGGGGAACCTGACTTGGGGCCGGGTTTACCAGTTCAATGCCAATGGTCACAGGGAAGACACGGACCAGCTCCTCCACGGTCCATTTGCCATCCTTCTGGATGGTCTTTACCGGCTCGGGCTCGTTGAGCAAAGTCACCAGGCCCTCTGTAACGTGGAATACGTGGCCATTTACGTGGCTGGCCTCATCAGATGCCAACCAGGCAACCATGGGAGCTATATCATCGGCTCCGCCCCGTAGGGTCAATGCGGCGCCGGTGCTGATACCCCGAGCGGCTCGCAACGCTCTGGCGTCGTCCGGGATACTGCCGATCATTCGGGTAGCGGCGCTGGGGGAGATGGCGTTGGCGGTCACACCGTAGCGTCCCAGGTCTCTAGCAACGACCCTTGTGAACCCGGCGATGCCGTCCTTGGCTGCTCCGTAGTTCGCCTGTCCGGAGTTCCCGTACAGTCCGGTGGTGGAACTGAAGGTGATGATACGACCCGATTTCTGCTGGCGGAAGAGAACACTGGCGTTCTTCACGATGGAGAACGTTCCCTTGAGGTGAACGGCAATGACGTCGTCCCACTCTTGCTCCGACATGTTGAAGATCATCCGGTCCCGCAGGATTCCGGCCACCGTGACCACGATGTCTAGTTTTCCGTAGTTGTCCAAGGCGGTTTGGATGATCTTCTCACCGCCGGACATGGTCGCAACAGATTCAAGACTGGCAATGGCCTCGCCGCCTTCTGACTTGATCTCATCCACCACGTCCTGGGCGAAGGACGAGTCGGCGCCGGTGCCGTCCACATTGACGCCTGGGTCGACCACCACGACCTTGGCTCCTTGTGCGGCCATCAGTTTGGCAACGCCACGGCCGATGCCACGGCCGGAGCCGGTTACGATTGCCACTTTGTCTTTTAGCATTTCCGCCATCAGATTCTCTCCGTCTGGTTACTTGTCGTTATTAAGCCCGTTCCCATAGCAGGGTCACGGTGAGGTCTGCCTTTGCCCCCTTGATGGGCTGGGTGTTCAAGCGTAGGTTCTCGCCTTCAAACTCGTAATTTCTGGTCTGGATATCGCTGATCCAATTGGGAAACAACGCGTTCTCCACATGGTGGGTCACCTGGCTGTTAGCCTCGTCCACCTCGTAGGTCCCGTAATAGGCGATATACCCCTCGAATGCTTTCTTGATCTCTTCGGGTGTGCCTTTCAGAAGGTTTCCCGACTCGAAGGCGGGCCTTCCGCTGCCCGCTATCTGGCCGGAAAATGCACCATGGTCGTTGTACATCAACTGGCCCTCGGCGTGCTCGCCGTAAGGATAGGTAATGCGGCCATCGGTCCATTTCCCGTAACAGTCCAACAACCGCCACGTGGTATTGGCAAACTTGTCCTTGGCCAAGCTTATCCCTGCTCCCTGGCCGGGGCCGGGTTGTCGATGTCTTTGGTCAGGACGTCGCGGGCCATCTCTGAGAGTTTATCCATGTCCCAGGTTCCGGACGGCTCATAGATCGCTCGTTGTGGCCTGGGCTGGGACACCAACGAAATGGTATCTCCGTAGACCAGGAAAGTCTGGCCGTTTACGTTGTCAGCAAAGTCGCTGGCCAAGTAAGCGACGAAGGGTGCAATATGGTCTGGGTCCATACTTGCCAGGTCTTCTTCACCGGCGATGGGGGCCACTCCGCTGCGGGCCCTGATCTCCGAAGCGCTGCCTGGGATATCTGCGATCATACGGGTGCTGGCACGGGGGGCGATGGAGTTGACCGTGATGCCATAGCGTCCCAGGTCCTTGGCCACCACCTTAGTGAACCCGGCGATGCCGGACTTGGCTGCGCCGTAGTTGGCCTGACCCGAGTTGCCCATGAGGCCGGACTCGGAGGTGAAGGTGATAATACGGCCGGACCGTTGCTGGCGCATCAGTATGCTGGCGTTCTTGACCACGGTGAACGTGCCCTTCAGGTGAACCGCAATCACATCGTCCCATTCTTGCTCAGACATGTTGAAGATCATGCGGTCGCGGAGAATACCGGCGCAGGTAACTACGATGTCTAGCTTGCCGAAGTTATCCACAGCGGCTTGGACGATCTTCTCACCGCCTTCCATCTCGGTGACCGATTCCATGCAGGCGATGGCGTTGCCGCCGTCGGCCTTAATCTCGGCGACTACCTGTTCTGCGATTGACTGGTCTTCGCCGCTACCGTCCACGTTCACGCCGGGGTCAACCACCACGACGCTGGCGCCTTCTGCAGCCATCAACTTGGCGATTCCCCGTCCGATACCACGGCCGGAGCCGGTGACGATGGCCACTTTGCCGTTCAACATTTCCACCATTATTGCCTCCCTGGGCTTTTTGGTTTAAACCAAATCTGGGCAGTAAGACTGCCGGTTGGTACTAGTTGGTTTGCTAATGCTTAACGAGAGGGCAGAGCCACGGTTGCAGAACCGGGGGTTGTCCTCTCTCCTTTTTCATTCTCCAGCCAGATGTCGCAATCTACTAGATTTGCGCCTTTGTCCTGGTACTTCTTGGTTACCATGCCCTTGACGGTGACCGGAGACCCCGGTATGTCCATGCCCCGGTACTGGGCAATCAGCCGCTTCAGGTCTCCCTGCGGCCCCATCCACTTGGTGACCAGGTGCCCCAGGAACGCGTTCTTAAGTGCGCCGTGCAGGATCACATCTTCCAGGTCGTTATTCTTGGCAAAAGCCTGATCGTAATGTATCTGGTAGTAATCACCCGACGCACCGGCGTATTTAACCAACTGCTGGCTGGTCGGGTTCTTGATCAGCTCCGGCAGCTCCATACCCTCTGTAATGTCGTCCCAATAAACTTGATCGGCCATCATCGGCTCCCATAACCCATACGGGTGCTTAGTATCGAATAGAGGTGCTGGTTTGAATTGCGGCTACCTGGTCGAACTGGTTCCAGTAAGTCACCACGATCGAGGTGATGATCATCAATCCCATGCGTCCGCTGCGCTCGTTTATGTCAGCGATCTCAGAGATCGCTGTGATGCGATCACCAGCACGTACCGGGTGAAAGTACTCCCAGTCGCTTCCGCCGTCCAACATGCGGTTGAATGGCATGTCGAAGGGGTAGGCCGGACGATCAACTCCCACGGATCGTAGGAAGGTAGGAGGCGCGATCAGGCCCCCGTACCGGCTCTCCCTAGCTGCCATCTCATCGTTGAAAACCGGGTTATCGTCTTCAATGGCCTGGGCGAACTTGATAATGGCCCCTTTCTCGATGTCTATGGAGCGCGGTGCACTCTTCTGACCAATAGCTTGTTTACGCATTTCTTCGGTCAAAAATGACGCGGGAGTAGTCACGAATTACCTCCTGATTCGGTGCTCCGCAAGACTACA